>NZ_JBXENV010000004.1:0-470482 GCF_059383755.1 Paenibacillus sp. JT22N15
TTGGCGAATTTGACGGTACACCCCCTCTTCTATCCGAATAGCGATTTATCTATTGGAGAGATCCTGCGAATAAGCGAGCATTCGTGAGAAAACTACATTTTACCGAGGGAGTTCAATAAAAAGGACGCTCCCGCGCCTTCGCTTGGGCTACGTCCTCCTCATTATATCCATTTCCAATTACTAATTAAAGAACGTACGCGGGTAGCATGTAGTGCTTAAACAGGGGACTTATCTTAGCCTAAGCACTAAGAAAATACTTTATTTACTTTTGACAATTGGAAAAAGAGGGCTAGATAACCGGCGAGCAAACGCCACCTTCCCTCAAATAACGGATTAGCGGACTCAGCCGCCAATCGTCGTCGTTATTTCGTGAGCACCTTGTATAACCTGCTTGCTGAGAAAATCCAGACGCTCCTCTGTCAGCTGGTCCGTCGTGACGCCGACCCCAAGAGCTCCCACAACTTTTCGCCCGAAGCCGATAATTGGAGCTGCAATCGCCGCCGTACCTTCCGTAAGCTCTGCATAGCTAACTGCATATCCCGCCTTCTTGATGCCGGGCAAAGCCGACAACAGCTGCTTGCGCTTCTCTTGGTCATCCACCAGCCGAATCAAAATCGCTTCCGCTTCAGCCAGTTTCATATTGGCCAACATCACTTTATTCGGCGCGCCAATATGCATCGCAATCCGCTCGCCCAAGCTTTCTACAACCCGGAGCTTCACCTTACCGTCTACTTTATCGATTCCCATCGAAAACTTGCCGTAAGGGATGCTTAAGAAAACCGTTTCTTTCACTTCAGCCGCCAGACGTTCCATTATCGGCCTAGCTGCCGTGCGCAAATCCATCTGCTCGACCTGCTGCAAGCCGACTTCCATCCACTTTGGCCCCGGCCGATAACGTTTCGTCTCCGGAAGCTGAACAACGAGCTCATGCCTTACCAATGTACTAATTAGTCTATGCGTCGTACTTAGCGGCAAGCCTACCCGCTCCGAAATATCTGATATCGCCCAGCCAATGCGGCTGTTGTCCGACATGAGCAGCTGAATAATTTGCATCGCGCGATCAATAGATTGAACCAATAGTATCCCTCATTCAACAGTCTCTGATCTTTTCTTCTCAAAACCTAACATACAATAATCGTTTTACGATTAATATAGGTGTCAGCATTTTGTTTGTCAATAAAAAAACAGCAGTTCACGTCACTTTACGTGACATGAACTGCATATTTACGCGGTTACCGCATCATTATGCAGCTTTAGCATGTACGGCTTTGGCGTCGGCTTGCTGCTGCCAGCCTCCATGGCATAGAGGACAACGAGCAGCGTATGCGTATTTTTCTGGATCGAGCCGTCCGCAAAATACGCTTCCAGATCAAATGGCAGCCGCTCGATAACGGCATGCTTATGCAGCTCCTTCTCCGACATGCCGAGCGCCGCAAACGAATCCGACACCTTCTCCGGCCGCTCGACGAGGCTGCGCATATGGCTTCCCCATACGGCTTTGTCCATCGTGAATTCCCACCATGTTTTGCGCGGCTTGTATTTGTGGTTGAGGAAATAGTCATATTTCATCAGCCCCATAATGACGTCCATATCCGGCCTAGCTTCGCCAGCCAATTGCTGCTCATGCTGATAGCTGTTCAGGAACGACCACAGCCGGGAAAATAAATCCTCCAGCTGATGCCCGATTTTCTGCCAGCCCCGCTCCTCCCAATAGTCGCCAAAGTCCTGGAAGAAATCGAACGGCGACGGGAAAACCTGCTCCACCAAATACATGAGCGTACGGTCCATCCGGTGCGCATTCCAATATTTCTCCAGCACATCCTCTACCCGCTTCATGCGCACAATGTCGCCGAAAGGCATCAGGTCATTGCCGAGCATTTCGTAAGGCGCACGGTCCATGTAGATGTAGCCCCATTTGTCAGCGTCATTGCGCAGCCCGGTGCCGCGCAGCATTTTCAGGAATCCGAGCTGCATTTCTTCAGGCCCGAGCGCAAACACATCGTTGAAGGTGCCTTTGAATGTATCGTAGTTTTCGAGCGGCAATCCGGCGATTAAGTCGAGATGCTGGTCGATTTTGCCCGATTCCTTCACCTTCGTCACCGTCCGCACAAGCTTGGACCAGTTCTGTCTGCGCTGAACCGCCTCATTCGTCGGATCATTCGTCGACTGCACGCCAATTTCGAAGCGGAACACACCTGGAGGCGCATGCTCAGCCAAATAGTCGAGCACCTCAGGGCGCATAATATCTGCCGTAATTTCAAATTGGAAGACGCAGCCGTTATGATTTTCGATCAAAAATTGAAAAATTTCCAGCGCGTAATCCCGCTTAATATTAAACGTCCGATCGACGAATTTAATCAGCTTCGCTCCGGCATCAATCAAATACAAAATATCCGCCTTCGTCCGCTCCTTGTCAAAATAACGCACGCCTACCTCAATACTGGAGAGGCAGAACTGGCAGCTGAACGGACAGCCCCGGCTCGTCTCAAAATAAACGACGCGGCTGGCCAAATGCGGCACATCCTCGGCAAACCGATGCGGCGACGGCAGCGTAGCCAGATCCAGCTTCGGACGACCCGGATTAACCAGCGCCTCAATATAGCCCTCGCGCTGCTTACGATAGGCGAGCCCGAATACCATATGGTACTTGCCCGCGCCCTCGATCTCGGTCAGCAGATGATGGAACGTCTCCTCGCCTTCGCCGACGACGATAAAATCAACCTCGGGAATGCGCTCCATCCAATGATCGGTGTCGTAGCTTACTTCCGGTCCGCCGAGTATGATTTTCACCTGCGGGCTGACCTTGCGCAGCATATTGATGACCGTGATCGTCTCTTCAATGTTCCAAATGTAGCAGGAGAAGCCGACTACATCCGGCTGGCGGGAGTAAATATCCGATACAATGTTCATAACGGGATCTTTAATCGTGTATTCGGCAATATCAATATCGAATTGCTCGCCGCTGTAGGCTTTCAGGCAGCGCAGCGCTAGCGATGTGTGAATAAATTTTGCGTTTAATGTGGAAAGTACAACCTTCATCTCGTTACCTCGCTCATTGTTTTGTCACTATTGTCTATCATTGTACTACAGATGAGGGTTCCCGCACAAAAGAAAAGGCTGCCGGTGGTCGCTTACGCTCCCGCCAACAGCCCGATCATTTAGCTGTGAAGATTAAGATGAAGGAATTAAATAATAAGTGCTAGTCTTTCATGCTAATATAAAGCTGGTCTTTCAGCTGCATATCGAGAACCGGGAAGCGAACCTTCCACTTGTTGTCGCCAAGCGCTGTCACTTCATTTTCTGCAAAGCCGCGCGGCTGGAAGCCGAACGTACGATCGAAGGAGATGATAACTTGAATCGTCTCGCCCGGAAGCATGCGGTTCAGCTCATGGCCAAGGTTAATGGCCCAGCTGCGAATATCGTTAGCGGAAGAGCCGCCATAATAGGTGTAAAAGCGCGGATCAATATCAGCCGTCAGCACGATCCAGCCCTGCGAATCCCGCTTCACTTCCCAATTGCTGAAGCTTGCTGTGCCATCGCCTGTCGATACGGAGCCAAATTCTTTCTTCATCAGCGCTGTGATCGTTTCCATCGAAGCGCCTTTCAGCGTATCTGGCAAAATCGCCGGCAGAAACTTCACATCCTCCTGCGGGCTTTCCGGCAGCAATCCCATCAAGAGACTTGCATGGGCAACCGATACAGCAAAGTTCAGGTCGGCCTGCGATGTATAGCCAGCGGTCGTAATGCCGACCAGATCGCCATATTCATCGAACAGCGCTCCGCCGGAGCTGCCGTGGTCGATTGGCGCACTTGTCTGGATATAAGTGAGGCCATCTTCGTATGAAATGTTACTTACCAGACCGTCAGATACCGTGTTTTGGATACCGAGCGGACTGCCGATGGCTACGACTTTATCGCCTTTCTCAGGAACCGTATAGCCTACGCTCACTGGCTCCAAATACAGCGACTCATCCGTCTGAATGATCGCAAGGTCTGAGCTTGGGCGGTTGACAACAACGCCTTGAACCTTGTATTCATCGCCATAGATCGACGTAATCGTTGCCGAGCTCGCATCCTCAATGACGTGATTGTTAGTCAAAATCCAACGATCGCCGATAACGACGCCGCTGCCAAGCGCCTTATTCGTTGTGATCAGCACGACGCTTTCGTCGTTTTGCTCAACGATTTCCTTAGGCGTCAGCTTTGTACGGTCATCCTCAGGCGTTTCCTCGTACTCCTCGTAAGCTTCTGCCCACTGCTGTTCTATGGAAGTAATGCGAACGGCTTGCGCCGCGTTATCCCATTTCACTTTGGCGCCAAGCGCTTCGGCTACGAAACGGGCCGGCACGAAGGTGGTGCCATTTTTCACGGCTGGGGCTGCATCAAGCTTAACGGTCTTCCCGTCGACAACCGCTTCTTTCTTGCCTACGGTCAGCGATACCGTCGTTGTGTTTTTGCGTACGATAATCGTCTGCGTCTTCTCCACCCAAGTGATGGAAGCGCCCAGCGCCGTGAAAATCTGACGCATCGGCACGAACGTCACGCCGTTTTTTACATAAGGGGCAGCCGGAAGCGAAAGCTTGCTCCCGTCAATATAGACTTTAATAGCCTGCGTCGTGGACGCTGCTGTCGTAACAGCGCTTGCAGCAGAAGCCGTCGAAGTCGTTCCAGCCAGCGGCGACAGCAGCAAGCCAGTAACGAGCAACGGGGCTAGCAGCGTTTTTGCTAGTTTTGTTTTCACGTATGTAGTTCCTCCAAATTTTTGTCGATTACCTGGGGCGTTTTTAATGATAGATTGAGTCCCGTCCGCAAATGATAGAGACACCAAAAGAAAGGCGGAACCTAGCCAAACAGATACTCTCATGGTACCATTTTCTGTTGTTGGTTGTCTATTGGAATGGGAGTGGGGACTCGAGAGATTTAGAGGTGGCAAAACAGTAAAACACTTTAAATAGAATTTATAATGCTCATAGTACTCAACCTATGATGAATTAAAGTTTAAAACTCATTAAGGATACGCTACTCAAAAAACAAAATAAGAAAGCATCGTCTTGTGGCATAAAGTCTGTTTTTGGCAGACTCCATTAACACTTTGCCCCCTACAAATTTTATAATATTTCTTTACAAATTCCCGTTTTTAAATTCGTAATTTTTGCGGTAAACTTCAACTAAAAGATGTTCCTCTCTTTGGGAAATGTACTCTCAACAAATAATAATCCACCAAAAGCATGGGTAATTTTTTTGCTTTTCACTTTCGTTATTCATGCTAGATTCAATTAGCGTATATCGTACTAGCGCATATCCATAAAATATGGACATGCGCTAGTACATTTAGCGATTGATCCTCTCAAAACATTGAGCCTTATTCCATTAATAATTCTTCGTTTTGGGCCTTTATTATTTGCAAGGATTGGTTCATTTGCTCCATATTAAAGCTTCCTTCTCGATTATAGGACAAAAATATTAGTTTTAACCAAAAAGCGTTTTCTTCTGCATAACTAGTGAGGGCGTTTCTAATATTATCTTCTGTAAGACTCTTAACAATAATTTTAGGTGGAGCTGCTGGAATATATTCCTTTCCCTCTTTATTCATATACCACTGTAGATTAAGAGGGGTACTTACTACTACACTATAGTTAATACCATCCTCTAATTCCACAAAAACATCAATATTATCATTATGAATATCCTCTATTTCATTTAATGGTACAGGATAATAAATTTTTATTATCTCCATGCTCTAACCTCATTATTTATAAATTTTTTTAATAATATCAATTACTGTTTGTTCATTGTGTTTATTTGCCTTTGCTAAAATCTGCATTGACCCATTTTCCATTCTAAAAAATACGCGAGCACCCTCATCTCCTCTTAAATAATTTATATTTTTAATCAAGTATTTATTACCTAATCCTGGATTAGTATTTCCCGCTAGAAACTTCGCAATAAGATCATCAGCTTCTTTTTGAACTCTAGGGTCCTTTCCCATTTCCTTGGCCGCTTTAATAAGTCTTGCTTCAGCTTTAATCAAACTTGATGCACGCGGCCCTACACGCCCAATACTTCCGATACCACCAACCATACCATCAACTACAGCATTTAAAGTATCTTCCTTACTCCCTGCTTTTTCAAACATTTTTTCTAGTTGAGCTTTAGCCCAATTCGCTACACCCTCTTTATTTTTTTTATTATGATTACCCGTTGCTAAATCAAATAAATACTTAAACTGATTATTGTTGAAATTGTCTGGATCAAACGAATATTGTGTTTCTTGACCCATGATACTTCTAATTTTCCACCAAGCATCAGTATTATGCCCTTCGTTACTTGCTATTTGAAGATAAATATCTAGCTCCATACTATTAATTTTATTTCCAGTCGGATCGTTATAAATTAACGGATTATTATGTACATACGTATATAAGTTTAAACTTAACGGGTTTGTAATTTCCCCCTCATACGTATCCTGATTGATAAAGCGCTCATACAGGATAGAAATGACGATACCTTACTAATAGAAATATCGCCACTCCATTAAATTATACAGCATTTTCCTTTGTTGTTACTGGTAAACGATACTCCGTCTTATTCTTCATCATCTTAAACACGATATTAACCAGCTTGCGCATCACGCATACAATAGCTTGTCCTTTCGTCTTGCCTCCCGCCTGTTTTTTGAGATAGTAATCCAACAATATTGGATTGCGCGGGGTTTGATTTCGCTTGGATACAACCAATTGGCGGCAAGCAAGCTGAAAAAACAATTCGTGAAGGGTTCGGTTGCCCTGACTCGTCTTCACATGCTTCACCTTACCTCCTGAGCCTACATCGACAGGAGCAACACCTGCGAACCTTGCAAGCTGATTGGCTGACGAGAAGCGATGTATGTCCCCTATTTCAGCAACCAAGCTTGCCGCGCTGACCAAATCAATACCCGTCATGCTCTCCAGCTTGTAGCCTAATCCCTCCATCAACGGCTTTAGTTCTCGCTCCGTTTGCATTATCTCTTTCTTATGGAAGCGAATTTCTTTCACCAAGCTTCTGACAATGAAATCTCGCTTATCTTGAAATTCATTCCTCTGCTGCCCGTCACTTTGGACAAGTGCCAAAATGGTAGCCGCTTTTTTCGTGGAACAAGCATAGTTGCTCAACCTCTGTAAGAAATAGGTTAGCTCCTCCAAAGAAATGTCCTCCAAGTGCAGAGGCGATGGGAAACGGTGAAAAAAGCCTAATGACGTTTTGCCATCCAACTCCGTAAAAAATTTGCGGTAGGTCGGATAATGATGCTGCAACTGTGCATGGAGTTTCTTAATCGAAAACGACAATCCCTTCGTGCTGGCTTTACGCCGCGATACCAATTGTTGAATCGCCCAATAATGGTCTAGGGGCTTCGCAATCGGAAGGCGATCCAATTCCTCCATTAATACCGTCGCTATACATTGCGCATCCCACGCATCCGATTTGACGACCGTTAGCTGACTCTTCCGTTTGGCGCTAGACAGCTTGCTGCTCACTTCTCTAACGGCAAACGACTTTCTGTCCAGAAATACAGCCAATGTCCTGCCAAAATTATTGGTATCTTCTAAACTGATTATGATTTGGCTCAGTCCCGATTTCACACGATGCTTCTCCATGATTTTCAACAGCTTTGGAAATTCCGAAGGTTTATTCGGAAACGTGTATTCAAATACCTTCTGGCGAAAAAAGTCCATACCTACAGCCGTATGCTGGTGCTTATGCGGATCAATGCCCACGTATAAATAATCCAGTCTCTCCTTCAAACACATCCATCCTTTGTATGTAAAATAATGCACTTGAGTGACTGCTAGAGAGCAGCTTGCAACCTCCCATTTCGAGCGTTAATCCGTTAGATTCGCAATGATACCTAAGCAATGCCGCCCTGTAGCAGTCACTCAAATACGTTTGATTTTAAATGACACAGACTCTTAAAGAGAGGTTTGCAACCTGAGAACAAGCGTTCACCGCTATTTTACACGATGCGCAACGATACTATAGCAATATCCATCTCTTCTTCAATCTGTTTCTTTCTCACGATGTGGCATTCATTTCATACGCAAGAAAAGCTTTCGTTAATCGTAACTGCAATAATTGCAAACGTAATTGAACTTCTGACTGATGTAAAGCGTCTAAAACTTCTTCTACTGAACACTTTTCAAACTGTTCTCCATATCGAAAAATATGATCGAATATGGCGCTTTGACAATGCTCTAACGTCTCCAAACGTTTATAGAAGCAATCTTCCTGTTCCACATAGCTGTTATAGGTCTTCATGGCTTCGTCCATGTCGTCACCGCCTATAGAATGGCTTGGTGAAGCCCTACAGCTTCAATATCGGCATAACGGTAGATGCCACTATAGAACGCTCTGCGGTCAAGAATACGCTTGATCTGCATTTTGGTAAACGCTTTGCCTTGCTGCGTTTTGTAATGTTCAAGATTCATTTGATACGCCAGTTGAGAAAGCGACCAATGCGGGAATAACTCGCGCAACTCAAACACGCGCTCCACAACAACCGCCTGTTCTGTATCAACCTCCAACACCTTTGAACCACGTTTCGCCTTATATCCGAAAGGCTTGCGACCTCCCGCATACCCGCCTAATCTGGCTTTCTGGCTGCGTCCCTTTCCGAGTTTCATCGCAATTTCCAACCGCTGGTACGCATCCAACAACTCCAGCAATCCATTCACCAAAAAATCATTGGGATTGGCTTTGTAGATGGAATAAGTGGGCTGTTCAATGGCTTTAACATCCACCTTGAACTTCTTAAACTCCCGATGAATCAACACTTTGACAATATCGCTGCGCCACAAGCGATTCGTATTCAGTACGATCACATAATCAACAGCATGGGTTGCCACCATCGCCAGCATGTCTTGAAAACCTTGGCGATTGACTTCCATCGCCTCTTCATCTACTTTTGCACCGCTGATTCCTTCATCCATAAATACATGAAGCAACTCCCAGCCCTGTTCTTTGCAATAGCATTCAATCTCTTCCTGTTGGTACGCCAACGAATACCCTTCTTTCGCTTGCCCCTGTGTGCTTACCCGTATATATCCAATGACATTCATCCTGTTTCCTCCCCTTCCGTAACAATAATCTGAATTATCGTTACGCTTATGACTACCACATCTTCATTATAGTACGGTTAAGACTACCATTCAATGATTTCCTCTGAAAAACATGGTATTATTTATTTCATAATGACGAAGGGGAAGCGCTATGAAAATAAAAATCCGACTACGAGAAATTTTGGAGGAACGGAACGTTTCGCAACGGGAACTTGCCCGAATGATGGGAATACGCCACCCGACAATTAATCACCTATGTTCCGACTCCGTAGACCGAGTCTACATCCGTACACTGGAACAAATCTGCGAAGCCCTGAATATTAAAATCCATGAACTCATTGTGGAGGAAACCGAATAGACTATCGCTCGGCTGTTTCATTTCAGGTTGCCTCGGCGGGTGAATGTGTTCCTCCCCTGCCGTAAATAGTGATTCATATTAATGATTTAAACTATCCCCCGATGGTGGGCTATCGTGGTTCTATACTTTTCTCCGCATCGGGGATTGTTTTTTCTTTGTTTTCAAGTACAATAAGAGCTATGTTATTAATATTTCATCCAACATACGGGACTTTTTATCGTTATCGGCAAAATAACGTGTCCGTCTGTGAGGATGTGTCTTTACTGGTTAATTGCCAGCGGTTTCAGACAGTTCCCTGCGGGAATTGTCATTTTTTTTGCTAACGCTTTTCGGCTGGCGAACGTGGATGATGAATACAGTCCTCTATGTGTCGCTTCGTCAAGCATATGTTGCAAGCATTGGAAACCGAGAATGGTTTCGATTTTGGATATATTAGCTTTGTTTTCCTGCAACCACGCTGTATCTATTGCGCTTTGCGTTGAGGGATATTCGATCTGACTTAGCGCTTTTGCCGTCATATAATCAAATAACGGTTTGCCGAGCAATTCAGCGGCATTTTTAGTCGATGAAAACTTCTTCATATCGCTATCGCTTGGTCTGATTTCAAGACGCAGAATACCTTTTGACTGCTCAACAACTTCAGGCAGTACTTTTTCTTTTTGTACCTGTCGCTGCTTATCATAGAAGATAATTCTGCTGCTCTTATTGGAAAACTCAACCGTCTGATCTTGGTTGTAGCTTCTTGTATTCTTAAACGCTAGCTTTTGCTTGCTTAGCATTCGTATGTACTCACTAACATCTTTGCCAACTTGAAAGTTCCAACATATATCTGCTCGGCTTATCGACCATGCCGAATGGGGAATACTAATCGAAAAGAGTTGTTGAATACGTTGCTGAACGCTCTCAAAGAAGCTAGGAATGTCATGTTCGGCAATAAGGGTTACATTGTTGCCATACAACAACTTTGGTATGGAGACTTGAATGGACAATGTCTGACTGCCATCAAGATACTTGATATATGACAATTGCTCATCATATATTTCATATCTCGTTTGGAGTACGCCCGTTTCCTTGTTTAGAAATGTAACTGACTTACAGTTCTTCATGCTTAATAATGCATCTGAATCAAGGTAAATCGGCTTTGCTTTTATCACAACCGTATCAAACATTCATTTCCTTCTTTCTATTTTCTGTATGGATTAATATTCTGGATCAAATTAGCTATGTTATAAGAAAAGAACATTTGCCTATCTCATCCTCACCTCCCTTCCGTTTTTCTTGTCTTACGCTTTCATCCACAGCAAATCATGCTTTTTCAGGAGCTTAAACAATTCGTTATGAAAGCTTTCTTCCTCTTCGTCCCATACCGAAAATCCTGTAATACCCATGAAATACATCATGGAACGCAACGCCTCAGTACGCTTATCGTGCTTCCTCTCCCATTGCAGTTGCTGCTCAGCATCCAGATTATTGGGAGCAGATTCATCTAACAGGTTTGAAGTCCTTTCCAGTATTTCATATGCTTTATTGCCCTGTTCAACAGCATAGAGTTCATTGTACAACGTACCTTGAAGCGTAAGGATAATCCTCTCTATCTTTAATTCATCGTACATCATTCGTTTATCTTCCTCATAAGGATCAATTAACCTTGTGTATTCATGTTCTTTTCCATCCATATCCGTAAAATAGTCAGGTATTTCAAACGAGTCACGTTTAGAAATTCGATTTAAATAATCCAATCTCAGCTCGATCTCTTCTATTTTCGATAACTCTTTTTGAAAGTATTCTGCTTCCAGATTGAATAGCTTAGACAGCGCTTCTAGCTTGGCTTTTGGAATGGGTCTACGCTTACTCAGCCAGTCCGTAACTGTTGATGGTGTAATCCCCAGCTTCTCCGCTAATTTCTTATATGTTCCGTTGTACAGCCTTACGATGTATTCTAAACCAATCATAAATACCCTCCCCAAATGACGTGACGATACGTCTTAACACAATATAGCACTGACGTTTCAATACGTCAATAGGGGATTAGTAAATATTTTAAGCAAAAAAAGAAACCACATGGAGTTGTTACACTCTCATGTGGTAAAGATATTATTGGAATAACTCTAATGCCTCTTCAAGAAATTCATCTTTATTGTTCTCAATTTTTGTTTCGATAATATTTATGCATTGGTTTCTTGTTTCTTCTGAAATTCTATCTACAATAGAAGCCAATAACTGAAACGAATGTCGGCTAACCTCAAAACTTGAACTATCTAACAAATTTGTTAACAATTCAGCATGCAAGCAATAATCGAGATTCTCTAAAGCATATAATAAAGTCCCTCTGCTTCCTTCAGTTTTTGGATTTGTTAATAATTCTATTATAGGCTTTACCACAATATTATCTCCAATATCAGATAATGCAATTGCAATTGAATTTCTTAACATTTTGTTTTCAGTGCTTCCTAAATGTTTTAATAATATGGGTAAATATGCTCTATTTCTCATTTCACCAATATTTTCAACCATTGAAATAGCCATTTCAATGTTTCCTTCACATATATATTGATCTAGGTTCTTTAAATCCAAAATATCAACTCCTTTATTTAACTCTTGGCTTACCAATTGATACCCAGTAATCATATACTGCTTTTGCCTCATTGGAATCATCTATATCATTACCACCGAACTCTTTTTTCCCTTGCCTATGCCACCAATTTTGAAAATCTTTATCATTATAACCATACCATTTATCTCTGGACGATTTAGAACCACCTCTAAGCTCTCTCCCTTTTTTTATAGCTAGCATAGCTGTAATACCTTGCTTAGCTAACTTTTGTCCCCAAAGAAAACCACTAATAAAATCAGGGAAACCTCTATTAATTTGATCTTCCATGTAGTTTGTGAGATGCCTGTCTCTCAATCTTAACTGTGTTTCCCGATCAAGGCTATAGTAGTAATCATTATCTCCTGCTAGCCATCTAATATAAGAGTAGTCATCAGTATACAAACTCCAATAGTTACCTGAATAAAAAGAATACATGCCGTTACTACTGGAACCTAATTTACCTACAACAAAACCATTTTCGATAATTGGCCTACCTGCAAACTTACTATCTTCACCCAAATAAAGACTATCGTCTGAACGACAAGCCCCCGCTTGAGCCCAGTTGCCATTTTGTGAAACACAGTAATTTCCTGATGGGTCAGCATACATTAATGGACTATTAAGAACGTAAGTATAGAGGTTGAGGGACAATGGATTTTCAATCTCCCCTTCATACGTATCCTCATTTATAAACCGTCCTATACTCGGATCATAATACCTTGCACGGAGATAGTAAAGTCCGCTTTCCTCATCATATACTTCTCCCGTATACTTAAAGGGATTCGGCATCCCTTCTGTCTGCGAAAGCATATTTCCCCAGATGTCATAATCATAAGAGTTTATGGTTTTTCCGCTGTCATTAGTAATTTTCACTACATCTCCATGACCATTATACGAATAGTATCCTTCTTTTCCTGATACATAGTCTTGTCGATACAGCAACTCGTTGCCCCAGACATTTCGAGCCTTTACGTTACCACTTCCATCGAGCTCTTCAATGATATGACCATTTAGATAAACGTATCGAGTTAATTTCCCATCTACTTTCTTCGTTGCCCGGAGACCATCACCGTAATACGAATAGATAGCTTGTTTACCATTTGAAGAGGAGTACGTTTTAAGCATGTTCAAGGCGTTATAAGTATACGTCGTCGTGTCCTCTGTTAATTCAGGTGAATTTCCACTCACCGTCAAACGATTACCTCGATCATCGTACGTATACATACGTTGGCCTTCTGCGGTGTTCTCCTCCTTGATTCGATTAAGCGCATCATAACTGAATGCCTGAGTCGAGCCATTTCGATTAATGCTGGTAATGTTACTAAAACCATCATATCCAAACGTTTCATTCCAGTTGGATACGTTCCCAGGCGAAGCTTGAGTGTATGATTTCAATTCTCCAAAACTATTTGTTTTTCTTTGCTGCGTTACACCATTGGGATACGTCAATGTATTTGTATACTCATTTTGACCTACCGTATAGTTATATCCTACCGTGCCCATATCCGGTGTCGTTACTGTCAACAAACGGTCCAAGATATCATAAGTATAAGTTACTTTTTGATTATCTGGATACTTCAATGCAGTCATGCGATCAAATCCATCATATTCAATTCCATATTGTCGACCTGCCACCGTTTGACTGCTCAGACGTTTCCACAAATCATATTGATAACCTAGCGTTTCTCCTTCTTTTGTAATTGTAGCCAATGGAAGACGCGTAGCCGAATCATAGTTATATTGCTCCCAGTAGGTCTCTGTTCCAGCCGAATCTTTTACTGTTAATCGATTGAGCTCATCATATGGCGTATACGAATATTGATGTTTTTGCAGCATTTCGTCGGTACGTGTATCCAATAGTCCCGTATTCGTATACTGGAAGCTTTCTTTTTTCCCTTCTGCATTCGTCTTCGTCAATTGCCAACCAACTTCGTTATATTCGCTTTGCTTTTGCAGCTTATCATTCGTATAAGTAGCAATAAGCTGGCCCATGCGATTATACACATAACGATTGACCTGATTGTTGTTATCCTTCAAATAGATCAGATTTCCATTCGTATCATAGCTGTACTGTGTCGTTTGCGTAACACCATCTGCAATGACTTGACTCTGTGATAAGGCTCCAAGCGGAGTGTATGTGTTTAACACCGTTCTCGTCTTTGTTCCAGCTTTCTCCACTTGCTTTATTGTTCTACCCAAACGATCCTGGTAATTCCAGGCTTCTTTCCCATCCGGACTAACTACTTTAGTCGTGTTTTGCAAATAATACGATGAGCCATCCAGCTTGGCCGCAGCGTTCGAAAAATAAGTATTCGTTACTTGACCCAATGGGTCCGTTACTCTTCTAACTTCACCATTACGATCATAGGTATATTTTACTTCTTTTTCAGTCACCCCAAACGGTAATGTGCTTTTCAATACCTTACCTGTCAGATTCGTTTTATTCACAACAAGCACACGAGAACTGTTCCCTACGACTTGCTCTTGTCTTTCAACATCGCCATAAGGGGTATAATACGTATTCAATTTCTCTCCATCTGGCTTTGTTTGCACAACAAGGCGCTGAGCGTCATTATAAGAATAGCTCGTCGTTCGAACAGCTCCAGGATTCGCCGCAGATGGAGTATAACTTTCGGTCGCCAACCGGCCGCTCAGATCGTAGCTATACGTAACTAGACTGCCATCGGGGAAAGTCTGCTTCTTTAGCTGATCCTTGTTATCATACTCATAATGCACAACTAGCGGAGTAGGCGTCTTTCCTTTTCCTAAAGTGACATTCGTTGTTTCTTTAATCACATGCAGGTTGCTGGCATCATATTGCAGATCCACAATTGTTTCTGTAGGCTGCTGGTCGTACTGACTGCCTGACCCGGTCGTCCGAATACGTGTTGGCTGCTTGACACTGTTATAATTTAAATATTCCATAATCGTTTGATCCTGGCGGGCAACCGCTTGTGCAGCAGGATCCCGATAAGTTCCCACCTGCGTTGTACGCAATAACGTTCCATCTGCATTATAATCGTACGCTATTTCCGTTTTCGTTAATCCATCTGCTGCTGTCTGCTTCTGAGAACTAATTTGATGAAAAGGACCACCATACGTTATTTCTGTTTTGTTCCCATACGGATCTTCTTGATAGATGACATAGCCGTAATTATCATATTCCGTACGGTAAAGCGTTGCATATTTGTCCAAATTATTGGGCAAGGTGCGCGTATTGCCATACCACAAAAATGTGTTAATATCCGCCGGTTTATTATCTAGTCCAAATTGTTTAGTTAAATACGGCTTCGTCTTCCCCGCATCATATTGATAACTTTGCATCTCTTGTCCAGAGACACCATACTTCGTATCTCCCTCCTCCTGAAACAATCCATTATCATAATAGAAAGGTACCTTCATTTCATAATTCGCAACGAATGATCCCTTACCTATTGGACGATAGCTATAACTCAGTCCTTCACTATACTCTAAGAAGTCTAAACTAATGGACACCTCTGCCTCAGGCTGACGAAATTTATTGCTATTTTTCAAGCGAAAATTTTCTACAATGCCTCCTGTTTTCGGAGTGGACCAAATTTCTTGCGCAACCGATCCTTTTAATGCAACATATTGGGTAAGCGCCTTTTTCTCACCGGCTTGATTAGTATAGCTATAATACACATTCGTTACCGGGTGATAGCCAATATAGGTTAGGTTCCATGGATCCAAGTACAATCGCATCGTCCCTCTTCGCTCTTCTCTTTTATACCCATTTGTTTCCATAAACCAATCCCAATTGTATTGACGATATTTAAATTTGGTTTCTAATCCACTGGAATCAGTAGCCTTTTCTAATAGCAGATAATAGATTTCACCATGAACCGCATTATCACGTTGAATAATAGGGCTTGCTTCCGCACCGTCTAAAAAATCCAAAACGGGTTGACCATTTTGAGTGTAATAGAAATAATCGTCCTCAAAGTTGAAATCCGCTCTAGTTGTAAGATCGGGAGTAAGATAGGTATACGACTTTAAGGTTTTGCTAGCTAACAAATCAACTACACTATTCAGCTTATAATATAAAATGCTTCTTGGCTTCTCATCGTTTCGATACTGATCGTAGCTTCCGAATACATATGTTCTAGCCTGAAGGACAGGATTATCAGAAGTAATGTTATATTTCATCTTATGGGTCACATTCCCTTGCGGGTCAGTTACCGTAAATCCCTGTATGCCATAAGGCTGAATGCTATAAGGCCCATCCGTCTGAATCTTTCGTCCAATGGAGTCTGTAATAATGATTCGATTAGCCGAATATTGATAGTCATACGTAATTTGGTCGCCATAACGATTGCTTTTAGATAATATTTGCCCATCGCTATTAAATTTATAAGTGATTTTATCATCTACAACCAAGCTGTAACCCGTTCCATTATGGAAATAGGTCACATTGCTATATGGATTGTTATAAGGGGTCTTTATATTATTTCTGAACTCATATGAAGATCCATCGTCCAGATCGAACGTAATTGTATCGGTTGTAGAATAAGTAGCACGGTTGTAATAATTAACATTAGTGCTGGTTAAAGTAGAGCCTATTGTCGCACTAACGCTTCCCTCTGTCATTTTAGGAATATTCAAAGACCAGCCTGTTGCAATAAAGCCTAAATCATCGCCATAACCGTAATCATAGTAGCTAGGATATGGAAAATTGCCCAAACAATCTGGAGCTCCAGCCGCATATAAAGAATTATCAGGATGACAGCTTGGATAGCCTATATCTCCATCTAAACTTGGCTGCATAATTTTTGCACTCATTGAACTATAGCTGCGTACTAAGGTGAAATCCAAGCCATTTCTGCCTGGCAAATATAAATCGACATCTTTTTGATTACTTGTCTTATAAATAGGGTCAACGTTTCCATCTGTATTTGATTGATACTTAAATTCGCTATTCTTCTCAGTGAAACGATAGCTATTTCCTGTGCTTGCAATAGCTACTTTACCGCTTGCTTTAGCCTGAATGCTGCTATAAGTGGATTGTGTCACACTCTCGTGCTGCTCTACGATTGCTTCCAATTTCGGATTTCCGTCCGCTTCGATAAAAGGAGCTTCCACAGGTGTATTCTGTGAAGCCAGTACTTCCTCACGATTGTGGTCATAATCGTACTGTTGCATCGTTAGAGGCGTAAGCTCTCTTAATAAAGCACGTTGTTCCTCCGAAAGTTTTATAATCAGCGCTGGAAGCTCTTTTCCATTCCAGTCTAATACTTCGAAAAATTGTTCGGTATCCAAAAGCGGTGTCAATTCGGTATAGAAGTAAACCGCCATCTTTTTCATATCGGCCGTATACTGCTGAGTAATCGTTTCTACTTGCTCCTCTGAAAAAATACCCCATTTTTTCTCATATACCGACTCGTCGACAGAGAGTTCCCCATCAAGCAAAGGATTAACATCAGGAACATAGACGGATTCTTCTACCGTTACTGCAGCTTCACCGGTTTCCAAATTAGCATAGGCAACTGGATTTCCCATGTCTGCGAAAATAGATAATAGCAAGCTAATGACTAATAAATAACTTATGACCTTCTTCAAGTTGACCGATCTCCTCTATTTATCTAGTAAAATAATAAAATCATCGATATAAAAGCTGCTCGTTGCATTGTTGCTTTCTACGTATAAAGAAAGATTTTTTGCGGCAATATCGCTATATTTATAAGTTCCGTTAATGATGACCCATTCGCCATCTGTTACCGTTGCTGCACTAACATTTTCGTAGAAATGCGTGCCGTTTGGAGATTCACGATGGATAGTAAACAACAAATCTGATGGTGCTGTACCTGAAACTAATCTTACAGCTGCCTTGATTTGATATTTAGTATCTGGTTTAATCAGGCTTGTTAGATCAAGAAGCGGACCTTGCCACTGAGCGGTTCGATTGGTTACCTTCATGCTTCTAACTCCATTTTTTGCGGTATCTCCTGAGATTTGAAGCGTTACTCCTTCTCCTTGAGCCGTCCAGCCCTGCAACGTTTCATCTTCAAAATCATGACTGACGACAGGCGGGGCTTCTACATATTTCTCTACTTTGAACTCATCTAAATAAAAACTTGCAGTCGCATTAGAGCTTTCCATATATATAATTAAATTTGCTATTGAACCAGTAAAGGTATATTTCCCTTCAAAAACAACCCATCCATCTGTTGTCACGTGACTTGCACTGATATTATCGTAGTGGGAAGCACCATTTCCGTCTCCCCTGTTCATTGTAAGTAAAATATCAGAAGAGGTTGTTCCTTGAGGAAGAAGGAGTTTGCCCGAGATCGTATAAGTCACACCCGGCTTCATATAACTGGTTAAGTCAAGAGCAGGACCTTGCCAATTCGCATTGCGATTTGTTATTTTCAGACTGTGGCTTCCCTCGCTTGCTGCCTCATCTGTATTCGTTACCAATACTCCATCTCCCTGAGGGAACCAGCCTTGTGTAGTTCCATCCTCAAAATTATGAATAAGCGGTGCCGGCCCCTCCGTGTATGCTTCTAAGCTAACATTATCAATAAAAAATGAAACATTAGGACTAGCACTCTCCAAATATAAATACATACTCGTTGCCGGTTCATTTAATTGATAAATGCCCTCAAGCGTGACCCATCCTCCAGAAGTAACCATTTTGGTACTAATATTATCGTAGTAGCTATTACCATCTGGCATTGTTCGATGAATGGTCATCATCACTTGAGATGCAGCTGCACCTTGTGGAAGACGTACAAATGCTTTAATTTGATAACTCTTTTGTGCCACTATATTATTTTTCACATTAAGAATAGGGCCATGCCATGTAGCATTTCGATTGGAAACTTTCAAGCTTTTGTTTCCCCCATGCGCTGCCTCTAAGGAAGTATTGAGTATTACCCCTTCCCCTTGCGGTAGCCAGCCCTGCACATTGTCACCTTCAAAATCAAAGTACAAATTACCAGATGGAATAGTAGGTGGTACAGTCGTATCATCTATTCCTGATTTAATAAAGGTCTTGGATAATGTATTGCCATTAGCATCATATTTAAAAGTGTATGAGCCTTTTTTTGTATCCAATTTAATTAATCTACCATTTGCATCATAATTATATTCACTTGCATGTTTAATATTATTGATGACCAACTGCGATACTTCGGACACATTTCCTAGTTGATCTGCTGCCCTAGCATATATAATCGTGTTGTAATCAATATGCAGCTCTTTCGTATACGGCTGCCAAGTGCCGCTGCCAATTCGAAACTCTTTTTTTGTTGAATCTGAAGAGTAATTAATAGTAACTGTATAATCATAAGCAGGTTCAGCCGGACTTTTCAAAATAACGGGTTTAGTTGGAGGATCTCTGTCAATATTGGAAATCTGTATGGTTTTCACTGACATTAGCCCTGCATTGTTTTTTGCATATACGGTATATGTCCCATTTTCATAAACTTGAAAATTTGTTGAAAAGCTTGATATTGAGGTACCTATTCCATTTTGAGACATATACGCAGCACTATAATTACCTAGAGCATATTTTTTATCTAATATACCAAGCTTATCTGTAATATTTGCTGTAATGGTTACGAAACGAGCAAGCGCTGTCGTGTTAACACCTAAATCAATTTGTGGCGGAGTTGTATTTTGAAAATAGCCTATACTCGATACATGCCCAAATTTATCTGCACCTACCGCTTCAATTCCGCTCGTCGTTGATAAGGGGACTGTGTAATTTTGCCATACTCCTGAAGCAATACGGTATTTTCTATGAATCGCATTCTCAGGAAATATAACAGAAACTAAATCGCCACTTTTAGAGAAAGTCGGTGTAGTTACAGTACCAGCAACAAGTCTGCTTATGTTCTCCTGATATATTTTTTGGATCGATCCCGTATTTCGGTATTGCGTCCAAGTAACGACTAAAACAGGTTGAGGTATTGAATAACTATCGATAATGGTCTGTACAGTAACATTATTGATAGACATAATATAGACATCATAATCCTCAACCTCTTGTTTCGTATTCACTAGCGTCCTAGTCCGTTCTACTCCATCAATATAAATGTCAATATAGTCTTGATTATGACTAACACTAAAAGTTTTCCCTTCGTATGCAACAGAGGTAGCAGCAAATACAGCTTTTGGTGCAGGTAATACAGATAAAATCAATAATGCACATAATAGTATGATACTAGGAGTTTTAAAGAATTTACTCATTATCTCATTTCCCTTTCATCTAGCTGTAATAAAACGCTGCTTTATCCACATAAAAAATCCCCGCAGCATCTGCTTCATTGGCTCTTAGTAAGAAATGCAGCTTTGCAAAACTAGCTTGGTTAGGCGTTTGCCCTTGATTCTCTAGCAACATATATTGCCCATTCGTTAGTACAGCATTGGTTATATTGCTCGAAATATAATTTCCGGAAAAATCAAAGAAATCAATATACAATTGCAGCTTTGAGTTATGAAGCATTTCCACATTTACATGACCTGACACTTTAAAGGATAGATTCGGTTTAACTATGAAGGTTTGAGAAATGCTATAAAATTCTTTTTTAGGAATCCAAGAGCCGGCTACCTTCTGCGACTTACCCCCTTGATAAATTAGTGATTGACTATTAATAGCTAACAAGCTAAGCTTTTTTATCAAGTTTCCATTTAAATCATATTTATAAAAGGTGTTTAATCGTTTTTCATTTTTAGCTTGGGTCGAATAATTAAGCAAGCCTGAACTGGAGTAAACATTCATTTGTCCATCAGGCTGGAACTGATACTGAATCACCTGATTAACCTCAATCGAACTTACAGGCTTCACAAGCTTCCAATCCTGAACAACATTTTCCCCGAATTTTTCCCGTTCAAAATTTGCATTACGCAAGAGATTGGATTCCTGACTAAATCTCATGTCATCTACGAAGAATGTGCCCGCTCCGTCTGAATCTAGCGAACGGATAATAGCGTATATTCGAACAAACACTGCGTTTTGCGGCACTACCCCCATATTAGAAACATTAATATATTCGCCAGAGGTCGTAACAGGGATGTCGATGATATTGGCCGAAACAAATGAATTAGTAGTTGAAAAATCTAAATATAGCTGTACCTTGGCATGATGAATTTGATCAACTTTAAATCGTCCGCTTACTGAATAGGCTTCACCAGGGGTGACTTTTAAAACTTGACTGATACCTACATACTGATTATTAGCTAACGTAGAAGTCGTAATTTTTTGTGCATAAAGCCCATCCGATACTTGATCTGTAACAAGCTCAAATCCAGAATGGGCACTGCTTGTATATAACCAGCTGTCTGCATTCATGCCCGAATTATTATTTCCCTGATTTAGTAATTCAAAGCTGCCATTTTTCAATTGATTTTCTTCGGCCGCATATTCAAAATTTATATTATCAATATAAACTACACCTGAAGCATTATCATTTTGTGCCCTAATCATCACATGCAGAGTAACACTTGTCGTTGATTCAGGTATTTCACCAAAACCAGATATTGTCGCATAGCCTCCGGAAGTAATATTTTCTAAATCTACTATTTTCGCGCCCACAAAACGGCTTCCATTCATAAAGTCTGCATAAATTTGGACCTTGGCATTTGTTAAAGATTCAACTAATACTCGACTATTAACATTAAACAATTGTTTTGGGGAAACATTAATCACTTGATATATACTGCTGAATTCGTTTTTCTTTAGATTAGATACCGCTATTTTTTGAAGCTTTTTTCCAATTGATGATGGGTTATCCACTAATGAAAATTGAGAAGTATTAGAATAAACCTGGGACCATGAGTTTGCTAGATTATTGCCCGGTGTAGACTCTTTAAAATCCGAATTCACAACTAAATTTTTGTCAGTTGTATATGCTAATTTAATAGAATCTACATATATGTTGCCCGCTCCGTTACCTCCTGTAGAACGAATTAATGCATAAATCCTCATTATAGTAGCTTTGTCAGGAATTTTATCATGACCAGATAGAGTGATAAAACCATTTGTACTTATTTGAGGAAGTTCAAGTACTGTTGAAGAAAGATAGGCATCAGGGCTATAAAAATCAGCATGGAGTTCAGCTTTAGCATTCGACAATGATTGGATGTTAAAGCGTCCACTCAATACAAATGGAGTGTTCGGAACTACTTCAACAATCTGATCCACAGAAACTGCATTACCTATAGCTAGATTAGATACCGTTATTTTTTGAGCCTTTGAGCCGCCTATCCCTTGATTACTGACTACACTAAAATCTGCAGCACCATAAATCCCCCAATTTTTAGCCCTTCCATTTTGCTCCATCAATTCAAAATCTGAATTTATAATAAGGTTTTCATTATTATGCGCTAATAATGCCTCTTTGGATGAATTTGATAAGTTCGCAAATGTCTTTGGAGTAAGTGTTGCTATAATTGAAATTAAAAGCAGTAAAGTGATAGTTATTTTTTTATAACTAAAATCGGTAAGCATAATACCCCTCCAATTCGGATAATCTCGAAAAATCCAATAATTATATAAAGTAAAACCTATAAAGTGGCATATATTATTTCCCTACGCAAAAAGACCCAGTGATAAATATATCATGGTTATATCCTTTTATTCATTAGGAGATTTTGTCGAATTTTGTCTTTAGATGTCTATTTTCAATATGAATTTATTATTTTTGCTCAACAAAACAAAATCTTCTATCTTTTTCATCTTATTTCTACAATATTAGCTTTGATTTTCTATTGAAAATCTAGCCCATTTGATATTTTTGGGCAGAGTCCTAACTGTGATGTGCAAGTTTTCCCATTCGGGTCACGATCTTATCCTAGATATTTTATTAGGCTCAATCTAGAACTAAAAGACAACAGCCCTCAACCATTCGACATAGCAAGAGCTGTTAATTCCAAACATGATGATATTTGTATATTACTTATCATTTATTTAAAAACAATTTGTTTTCCCTTAACATCGATATAGTAATAATACGAACTACCGACAAGCATATATGAAGCTAGCAACTTCATCATATTGAGGTTCTTATTGAAGCTATATTAAGTTTCAGACAGTATATACTCGTAATCATTAACTTTCCAATTCATGACTAATCCCGTTTCATTACCATATAGTTTTTTGAAAATATTGAACTTAATTTGGCTTTGAGATAATCCCGTATTCCATATTCGCAAATCAGACAGCTTGCCTTTAAACGTGTAGTGGTTCGTTCCGCCTTCTACATACCCGCCAATATTTACTTTATTCCCAACACTTACAGGGTGTTTGCTAGACGTTGCTGCAAAATCCCTTAAAGTTTGTTTTACACCGTCTATATACAGTTCGACATTGGTCGGGGTTATTTCTCCGTTATAAAAAACCGCTGCTACATGCACCCATCGGTTTTTCAATGTTGCCGACGGCACTCCCATAATATCTCCGTTGAAAATATTAAATCCGAACATACCCCCCGCTATATATAAATCATATCCTGGTTACCAAGCAAACGGCATCGCAGCTTCTGTACCATCCCAGTACATCCAAAATTCGACGGTATTTTTCCCACCTACTGCTGTATTGACATCGTTACTTGAGAGCTCTAGTACCTGATTCCCGTTAAATTGCTTAGACTCTAGAGGGTTGTCAGACAAGACCCATTCTCCCACAAGCCCCTGCTCATTTCCTGCTAGCTTGCGATACATGCTGGATTGAATTTGACCAGCAGACAACCCCGTATTCCATATTCGCATATTGGCCAGCTTGCCTTTAAACGTGTAGAGATTCGTTGCGCCTTCTGCATAACCGCCAATATTTACTTTATTGCCCACACTTACAGGTCGTCTGCTCGAGGCTGGCGCAAAATCCCTTAAAGTTTGTTTCACTCCATCTATGTAAAGCTCGACATTGGTTGGGTTTATTTCTCCGTTATAAAATACCGCTGCTACATGTACCCATCGGTTTTTCAACGTTGCTGACGGTACTCCCATAATATCTCCATTGAAAATATTAAATCCGAACATACCCGATGCTAAATACAAATCATATCCTGGATACCATGCAAATGGCATTGCAGCATCTGTACCATCCCAGTACATCCAAAATTCGACAGTGTTTTTTCCGCCTGCTGCTGTATTTACGCCATTACTTGAGAGCTCCAGCACTTGATTCCCATTAAATTGCTTTGATTCTATCGGGCTTTCGAACAAGACCCATTCTCCCACAAGTCCCTGCTCGTTTCCTGCTAGCTTGCGATACATGTTAGATTGAATTTGATCAGCAGAGAGCCCTTTATTCCATATTCGCATATTGGACAGCTTACCTTTAAACGTGTAGTGGTTCGCTCCTCCTTCTGCATACCCGCCAATATTCACTTTATTGCCTACACTTACAGGACGCCTGCTTGAGGTTGCTGCAAAATCCTTTAAAGTTTGCTTCACTCCATCTATGTAAAGCTCGACATTGGTTGGGTTTATTTCTCCGTTATAAAATACCGCTGCTACATGCACCCATCGGTTTTTCAATGTTTCCGACGGCACTCCCATGATATCTCCGTTGAAAATATTAAATCCGAACATACCCGATGCTAAATACAAATCATATCCTGAATACCATGCAAACGGCATCGCAGCATCTGTACCATCCCAGTACATCCAAAATTCGACGGTATTTTTCCCGCCTTCCGCTGTATTTACACCACCACTTGAGAGTTCCAGCACTTGATTCCCATTGTAAGTCAACCTATTAGTCGGACTCATTAAAATGCTCTTTTTTTGAAGCAAATTCCCATTCTCATCATAGTTATTTTTCATAAACCGCCCTGATGGTAAATGAATATATTCAAGTAAACCATTTTTATCATATATATATTTTGTTCCTGATTTAATAGCAGGCTGCCCTTGTGGAGCTTGAAGATTAATTGTAGAAGCATAAATACTTCCAACCGAATGGTACTGATCTAACATCACAAATATACAAATACTTATTATCATTTTGTAGCCATATGAATTTTTCACTTCTCTGCTCCTTTTATAATAATCTTGTTTCCCTTCATTTCCCTAAAAGACCCAACAACAAATATACCATTCTCCATTCCTATATTTCATTAAGATATTTTGTCGAATTTTAGCTTTAAATGTCGTAAAAATAGAAGTATAAGGTTATTAACACTTATTTTGATGGATTTCTAGATGTACTCTTCAACTATTAATGAGAGTACAATAAACTGAACATTAAAAAAAGCCCAGAGCCAATTCTTATGCAGGAGGAAGTCATTTACCCCTACACAAAATCAGCCTTGGGCTAGAAACAAGTTAATTAAACATCTTTCAATCTGTTTTTTACGGTATTTTCCTTTGTATGAACTCAATATTATCTATATCCAAGTAAGCCTTTTCCGCACCACTAGTTCCATTATAAACCCTATTCATTCTTGCTAAATTGCACTAAAGCGCAAGCGTCATAGGAGATAGTACTCCTGAGTGTAACCTACGCAGATATTCCTTTGGAGGCCTGTCTTATAGACTGCCGTGAATACGATCATTTTTGTAACAGCGAACGAAACGGTCCACTTCGGCAAAGATTAACCATTTATTTCACCTATTCGTAATTTTGTAACCGCAGCTTACTTTTATAATCAGGTCAACCTAATCATATCGTCATACAACAAATGTTGATGCTCTGGCAGCTCTTGATTATGATGAAAATGACCAAAAAACCATTTTTCATACTCAAGCTTACCTTTGATTTCATTGAAATAGTCATGCATTTGATCATTGTCTACGTGATTTAAATTCTCGAAGTTCAAGGATAGCCACTTCAAAGCGTCTGCTGCACAGGTATGGATAATGATATAGTCCACTTTCCATGAGCTTTGATCGAGGTTATGGAGACCCTCTTCATATTCCGCATAAGATGGCATTTCCCTCGGCCACCAAGAGATGTCAGCCTTGCAATATGGTTTGTCATGTGAAGCTGCTCCGCCAAATGTAAAAAGCTTTTTCCCTTCAAGCTTGAATATCTGGCCTCTCATCAAATGAATGATGCTTGGAGTAATTTTATGAACCTTGCCGCCATTCCACTGCTCAACCGGATAGGCTTCAAGAAGATTGAAATTTTCGTGGTTCCCATCTATAAATAAAGTAGTCCAAGGTTTATTCGTTAGCCACTTCAGCCAATACCAGTCTTCTCGATCCCCCGCCCACAGCAAACCAAAATCACCAGCAATAATGACATAATCATTTTTGGTCAGCGTTTTTCCGACAGGAAAATTTTTAGAGTTAAAACGTTTCCCAACGCTGATTGATCCATGAATATCGCCCGTTATGTATATGGACATCCTACCCATCCTTTTCTAAACTAACATTCTTCGGAAAATATTACCCATTCTTCAATGTTTTGTGTTTTCTCGACAGGCGTTTGCCCCTTGATCAACTGATTATTCCCATCATAAAAGAACGCAATCACAGAGAACTTCGAATCCTTCATGTCAGCCAGCTTCATGATCCCTTTTACGTTATAACTTTGACTGCCTTTCATAATCATCACCTGTGAGACATTCGCACCATCTCCAATATTGGGAAAGCTAGTTTCTGAGCTTGTCGTCCTTCGGGTATCGCTGCAGTGATGATTCCGTAAGTTCCCGTGACCCCTGACGCCATATATCGATCCCAGCCATCTGCTCCCCCATTTTCTCTTTTATCTGATTCAAAACCACCATTGAACACTTGATTAGTATCTTTCTGTAAGGTCGCAGTTACTCCATCCAGATATACCGTGCCTTGGGCATTGCTTGCCATTGCGCTTAAGTGAAGATGTACCCGTGCTGAGGTTGCATTTGCTGGGGCGGTGACATTTCCAGAAAACGTTGCCCAGTCTGCAGTGTTTTGGGTATACTCGACAGGCGTTTGCCCCTCGATCAACTGATTATTCCCATCATAAAAGAACACAATCACAGAGAACTTCGCATCCTTCATGTTAGCTAGCTTCAGCATCCCTTTTACGTTATAACTTTGACTGCCTTTCATAAACATCACCTGTGAGACATTCGCACCATCTCCAGTATTCGGAAATGAGGTTACCGTTAGTTTCTGGGCTTGTCGTCCTTCAGCTACTGCTGCGGTGATGATTTCGTAAGTTCCCGTGACCCCTGACGCCATATACCGATCCCAGCCATCTGCTCCCCCATCTTCTCTTTTATCTGATTCAAAACCACCATTGAACACTAGATTAGCCTCTTCCTGTAAGGTAACAGTTACTCCATCCAGATATACCGTGCCTTGGGCATTGCTTGCGGTTGCGCTTAAGTGAAGATGCACCCGTGCTGAGGTTGCATTTGCTGGGGCGGTGACATTTCCAGAAAACGTTGCCCAGTCTGCAGTGTTTTGGGTATACTCGACAGGCGTTTGCCCCTCGATCAACTGATTATTCCCATCATAAAAGAACACAATCACAGAGAACTTCGCATCCTTCATGTTAGCTAGCTTCAGCATCCCTTTTACGTTATAACTTTGACTGCCCTTCATAAACATCACCTGTGAGACATTCGCACCATCTCCAGTATTCGGAAATGAGGTTACCGTTAGTTTCTGTGCTTGTCGTCCTTCAGCTACCGCTGCGGTGATGATTCCGTAAGTTCCCGTGACCCCTGACGCCATATACCGGTCCCAGCCATCTACTCCCCCATCTTCTCTTTTATCTGATTCAAAACCACCATTGAACACTAGATTAGCCTCTTCCTGTAAGGTGGCGGTTACTCCATCCAGATATACCGTGCCTTGGGCATTGCTGGCAGTTGCGCTTAAGTGAAGATGCACCCGTGCTGAGGTTGCATTTGCTGGGGCGGTGACATTTCCAGAAAACGTTGCCCAGTCTGCAGTGTTTTGGGTATACTCGACAGGCGTTTGCCCCTCGATCAACTGATTATTCCCATCATAAAAGAACACAATCACAGAGAACTTCGCATCCTTCATGTTAGCTAGCTTCAGCATCCCTTTTACGTTATAACTTTGACTGCCTTTCATAAACATCACCTGTGAGACATTCGCACCATCTCCAGTATTCGGAAATGAGGTTACCGTTAGTTTCTGGGCTTGTCGTCCTTCAGCTACTGCTGCGGTGATGATTTCGTAAGTTCCCGTGACCCCTGACGCCATATACCGATCCCAGCCATCTGCTCCCCCATCTTCTCTTTTATCTGATTCAAAACCACCATTGAACACTAGATTAGCCTCTTCCTGTAAGGTAACAGTTACTCCATCCAGATATACCGTGCCTTGGGCATTGCTTGCGGTTGCGCTTAAGTGAAGATGCACCCGTGCTGAGGTTGCATTAGCTGGGGCGGTGATATTTCCAGAAAACGTTGCCCAGTCTGCAGTGTTTTGGGTATTCTCGACAGGCGTTTGCCCCTCGATCAACTGATTATTCCCATCATAAAAGAACACAATCACAGAGAACTTCGCATCCTTCATGTTAGCTAGCTTCAGCATCCCTTTTACGTTATAACTTTGACTGCCTTTCATAAACATCACCTGTGAGACATTCGCACCATCTCCAGTATTCGGAAATGAGGTTACCGTTAGTTTCTGGGCTTGTCGTCCTTCAGCTACTGCTGCGGTGATGATTTCGTAAGTTCCCGTGACCCCTGACGCCATATACCGATCCCAGCCATCTGCTCCCCCATCTTCTCTTTTATCTGATTCAAAACCACCATTGAACACTAGATTAGCCTCTTCCTGTAAGTTGGCGGTTACTCCATCCAGATATACCGTGCCTTGGGCATTGCTGGCAGTTGCGCTTAAGTGAAGATGCACCCGTGCTGAGGTTGCATTAGCTGGGGCGGTGATATTTCCAGAAAACGTTGCCCAATCTGCAGTGTTTTGGGTATACTCGACAGGCGTTTGCCCCTCGATCAACTGATTATTCCCATCATAAAAGAACACAATCACGGAGAACTTCGCATCCTTCATGTTAGACAGCTTCAGCATCCCTTTTACGTTATAATTTTGACTGCCTTTCATAAACATCACCTGTGAGACATTCGCACCATCTCCAGTATTCGGAAATGAGGTTACCGTTAGTTTCTGTGCTTGTCGTCCTTCAGCTACCGCTGCGGTGATGATTTCGTAAGTTCCCGTGACCCCTGACGCCATATATCGATCCCAGCCATCTGCTGCATTCTCGGAACCCGAATAATTCTCAAACCCAGAATTAGATAATAGATTATCGATCATTGATTTACTCAGTAAATTCCCATTTCTATCGTATTTCATCTCAATGGTACCGTTCGAATTAGTTAATTCAACTAGCTGCCCATTTTTGTTATAAATATAATTTGTTCCTGATTTCGCTCCTACAACTGGAATAACTAATATAAAAACTATTATTAAGCAAATAAACAAAAAGGCTGATTTTCTTAGCATCATTTTTCTCCTTCATTTTACAAATCCCAATCTTTCAAACTTTTCAATCCACATTGGTAGTTATTAAATTTCCGTTCTGATCATAAGAGTATCTAATAACTTGATTATCCGGCAATCTAATTTGAACTAATCTTCCATTATCATCATATTGATAGGTTGTTAATTGCCGAATGATAGTAATTATCTTGATCTCCCGTTGTGAAAGTTACGGTTTTCATTCCTTTGGTGCCTGTAACATCGTTCCATGTGGTCCAGCCTTGCATTTCAGTATTATCTATTCCACGGGCAGTAAAATAAAAATAACGATTGATATCACCAGGCTGCATATCTACTGCTTTATAAGCAAAGCTCACGGTGTAGGTCGTATTGCGCTGAAATTTCACTTTGTTAATATCCGTGCTTGCGAAGTCTTTTCCTCCATTGGCTGTAGTATGACTTAAGAAGGCGGAGTATGATCCGCTGACTACTTTTGAAGGATCGCTAGTAATTATTCCGGATACCGAAAAAAAGTTGGTTGCGCTGTAAGATCCTTGCTCAAAGGATTCACTGACTTTCTCGATTTTGATATCATCCAACGATAGAGCCCCGCCTTGATGTATCCCCCAGATTAAATAGTAATTCTCTTTATTTCCTGTTGTAAAAGTCATCGTTCTGATTCCGCTATTCCCGACTTCATCCGTCCAAGAGGTATATCCTTTGTCCTCCTGAGTATCATTATCAGTGCTTCGAGCTAGAAAGTAGAAAAAGCGATTAGCATCTGAGGGATTCATCTCTATTGATTTATAGGAGAAAGTAACAGAATAGGTTGTATTCTTCTCGAATTTAACTTTACTTGAATCTGTATAATTAAATTCTTTCCAGACTTCTGACGGAAGAGAGCTTAATAATGCCGAGTATCTCCCATTCACTACTTTTTGTGGATCGCTAGTAATCGTTCCATAGATCGGAATATAGCTGGTGCCAGCATAAGCCCCACTCTCGAATGTTTCTCTAGGCGTGATAATATTTTCTGCTGCAAATGCTTTAATCTGACTAATACTTAGCATAAAAATAAAAAAGACGGTCTGTAGCAAATAAATTAGTTATCTAGTTCTTTTCAATACATTCACACTCCTGAGGTTATTTAGGTAATCTGAAGACAATTAGCAGATACCGCATTATTACTGCTTTGAATTTTAAATTCTTTGGGGAAAGAAAACGTTTCTCGAGGGATCCGGCTAATTCTCTCTCCATGTACCAAATTGTTTAGAGCCATAGATAAGCGTCCTAACTTATGGAAACAATAACTTCCTCAACAATCATAAGTCACCATCTCATCTTTTGAAACGGTGGTATTTTGTCGATTAATCAGTTTTTTTGTCAATTAAACAGATTTATTGTCGATTAAAATAAAAATCAATTAAATTTTAAAAGAGTATTAAATGATTTTTAGAGTTAATGCGAAAAACCCGCAACTTTCTAATAAATTATTGTAACTACTTAGGTAGATTAAAAACTGAACTAGTATCTTTGAGCTTACTATTGCAGTGTTATTATCTGAATTTTCATGACTTTCTACTGAAATGGCAAGGGAGCATAAAAAAGCCCACTCCACAAATTCATGGACTGGACAATTTCTACTATGTCATGTCTATCTACCTAGCATCCTGCTACTTCAACCCAAAAGCCTGCTCCAGCTCCACAATACGCGATTGCTCCATATGCACAATAGCACCAATGTTTTTCGCTGATATGGTCGCCTTCGCGCTATATTCGGCGACCTCCAGGCGGTCGAAGGCGTTCAGCAGGCTTTGCCCGGTGACGATGACACAGTCATTTTCGGCAATGACGATGGGCGTATTCTCCTGAAAAAGCTGCGCCGCCTCCTGCGGCTTCGTATACAAATCCCCATACGGAAGCTTCGGAATATTCCGCAGCAAAATATAGCTTTCCGGGATCGTCCGCGAATCCAGCATCTCCTCCGTAACCGCAAACGCCATAATGTTGGGCGGATGGGCAATAATAACCGAATTTACATGCGGCTGTGTCTCATAAATATGCTGGTGAAACTGTACCGAGCGGCTTGGCACCTTGCCTGCCTCTTTCTTTCCACCGTCAATACGCACGAGATCCGCTGGCTCCACATATTTACGGTCCTGATTAAACGGCGTAATAATGAAGGAATTTTCACCGACCCGATGGGAAAACGTTCCCTGCGTACTCGTAAACAGCCGCTGATCGTAAGAACGCTTAATAAGCTTGCACATCTCCCGGCGTGCTTCCTTCTCCTCACTGCTGTAAAAATCCGGTACAAACTCCTCCAGCAGCACCTCGCGCGTATCCGCCAGCTGATCGGCCAGCGACGTTACCGGCTTGCCAATCCGGTTCGCCTGAATTTCCATGCGCGCGCAATATTCCAGCGTTTCGAATCTTTGAAAGGCTTCAAATAAATCGCGGCCGCCTACAACAACACCGTGATTTTCCAGCATAATCGTGTTCAGCCCTTCGCTGAATACGTCCGCTATATTTTCGCCCAGCTCCGCGCTTCCCGGCAAGCCGTATTTCGCTATGCCTACCTCGCCGCAGATCAAATAGTCATTCGGCAGCAGACGAACATTAGGCACTTTACGCACCATGCTGAACGCCACAAGTGCAGGTGGATGTGCATGAACAACCGCCCGAATATCCGGCCTTCTGCGATAAATCATCTGATGAAACGGGTATTCGCTCGATGGCCTGTGATTGCCCGCAATCGTACCATCCGCCTTCACACAAACGATGTCCTGACGCGTCAGCTCTCCCTTGTCGATCCCCGCAGGCGTAATCCAAAGATCGCCGTTATCGTCCAAAATCGATAAATTGCCGCCTGAGGTCGTCGTCATCCCATAACCGTAAATGCGCTCCATCATCATGACAAGCTGATCGGAAGGATGTAATAAGGTGAATTCCATGTGCGTGTCCCCCTTTTTTGCATTCAATATCTTTGTTTATATTGTATTACTTTTGTTTGTTTTTGAAAGTGACTTTTCTTACATATCTTTTAACCTTTTCTCGCAAAAATAAAGCGGCGTCCAGCAGCGTATCATCTTGCTTTACACGTCAAAAAGGAATGCCTCAGGTTCATAGATAGCCCCGAAGCATTCCCACTTTTCAATCTATATACAAATCTATATACAAATCTATATACAAATCTATATACAAATCTATATACATCATTGTCCCATATCCAACACTTTCACCAATTACAAACTACAGCTTACGCTCCCGCCTGCGGGCAACGCCTGAAGCATAAGCCGCTTCAATGACCGCCTCTTTGACGCGATCCGCTACATTCGGATTAAAAATGCTCGGAATGATGTAATATTCATTCAGCTCATCCTCGGTAACCACCGCAGCAATCGCTTGGGCGGCAGCGAGCTTCATTTCCTCCGTCACCCGCGAAGCCCGGCAGTCCAATACGCCGCGGAACAATCCGGGGAAGCATAATACATTGTTAATCTGATTCGGATAATCCGACCGTCCCGTCGCAATGACGCGCACAAGGCCTTCCGCCTCCTCCGGCGTAATTTCCGGCGTTGGATTCGCCATCGCGAACACAATGGCATCCTTCGCCATTTTGCGAACATCATCAGCCTTCAGCACGCCCGGCCCCGATACGCCGATAAAAATATCTGCGCCCGCAATGACTTCACTCAGCTTGCCCTGCTCCCGGTTCGGATTCGTATGCTCCGCATACCAACTCCACGCTTCATGCTCGTAGCTGTTACCAGCCACGAGTGCGCCGTCACGGTCAACCCCGATGATGTTCCGCACACCTGCTGCTAACAAAATCTTCGTGCAGGCAATTCCTGCCGCCCCTACGCCGCACAGCACAACCTTGCAATCTGCGAGCTGCTTGTCTGCCAGCTTGACCGCATTAATAAGGCCTGCGAGCAGCACGACAGCTGTACCATGCTGGTCATCGTGGAATACCGGAATATCCAGCTCCTCAATGAGACGCCTTTCAATTTCGAAGCAGCGTGGCGACGAAATATCTTCGAGATTAATGCCGCCGAATGTGGGGGCAATGCGCTTAATGGTCGCAATAATCTCTTCCGTATCCTGTGTATCGAGGCAGATCGGGAAAGCATCGACTCCCGCGAGCTGTTTGAACAGCATCGCCTTGCCCTCCATGACCGGCATCGCTGCGAGCGGGCCGATATTGCCGAGCCCTAATACCGCGGTTCCGTCCGATACGACGGCAATCGTATTTCTTTTTATCGTGAGCGAGTGTGCCCGCTTCGGGCTTTCATGAATCGCCATGCATATATTCGCCACGCCCGGCGTGTACACTCGCGATAGATCATCGCGCGTTTTAATCGTCATTTTTGGCGTTACTTCGATTTTGCCGCCCAAATGCATAAGAAAGGTCTGGTCCGATACCTGAAGCACCTTTACGCCCGGCGACTTATTTAATACGCTTACAATTAACTCTTTGCGCTGCGTATCCGTAATATTGACCGTCACATCACGAATCGTCGATGTTTTGCTTGTCCCGCTGACGTCAACGGCTACAATGTCGCCGCCCGCTTCCCCAATTGCCGTAGCAATCCGTCCAAAGGTTGACGTTTCCTTGTCCATTTCCAAACGCAGTACGATATTCGTGCTTCCCGTTGCTGGCACCGCCATCCTGACCACACTCCCATGCAAACGCTTATGCGCTTGCTATTTGCCTTCATGTTAACGGTTACATGAAAACGTGGGAAGCTTTTGACCATATTGTTGGTTTTGGTCATTTTGGTCTTTGCTGCAATACGTAGCGATTGATCGGACGCCCAACCCCGCCATAGTTGATTTCCAGCTTCACATAACCGCTCTTCTCCAAAAAATCCAAGTAACGCCGTGCCGTCACTCTGGCGATACCGATTCCCTCGGCTGCTTCCTCCGCGGAAACCCCACCCTCCAAGCGATGCATGACCTCGACGATTTGCCGCAATGTAGCCGCATTAAGACCTTTCGGCAGGCTGCTTTGCTGCTCATCCAGCCCAGCAAGTCCGGCTTGCCTTGCTTGTCCTGTTTGTTCAGCTTGTCCAACTTGTCCTGCTGGCCCTGTTTGTCCAGCCTGCCCAGCTTCCTGCTGCCCATAACCGTGCTTCTGCCCTTGCACCCAGTTTTCCCCACTCAGCAGCATTCGATCAAGCTCATCCTGGGTAACAGCATCTTCTGCTGCCAAGCTTTCGTGGCGGTCACGATAACGCTCCAATGTCTGGCGAATCCGCTCCAGCTTGAACGGCTTAATAATATAATCCATCGCGCCTCCGCGCAGCATTTCGCGAATCGTCTCCGGATCTTTCGCCGCCGTTACCACAATAACGTCAACCGGCATTGCCGCCGAACGCAGCTCCCGCAGGGCAGCCATCCCATCAAGCGCAGGCATAAAAACATCAAGAAACACCAAATCCGGCGCAAGCTCACGGATGAGACGCAAGCCCTCCTGCCCGTTCCCCGCAATGCCCACGACCTGAAAACCGTCTACTTGCTCGACAAACTGGCGGTTCACCTCCTGCACCATTGGATCATCTTCAATTAACACCACTTTGAAAAAGCGTCCGTCATGCACCTTGTCCTTGTCCTCCGCTTTCACGTTCATCCGCCAGCTCCTCCCATTGGAAATGTTAGCTCTATAGCCGTGCCGCTTCCTAGCTCCGACTGAATGCGCAGCTCCCCATCGCCCTTATCCACGATGCTGGCCACCAAATACAGTCCAATGCCGCGATTATCGCTGCCTTTCGTCGTAAAGCCCCGCTCCATCACACGAGCCTGTACTTCCTCTGTCATGCCGCAGCCATTATCTTCAACAAGAATGGACAGCAGTTCTTCATCCTGCTCCATACTAACATAAATTTCCTTTTGGCCACGTTCTACTTGTGCCAGTGCATCAAAAGCATTTTCGATCAAATTGCCGATAAGCAGCACCATATCATGCTGATCCAGCATGGCGGGGAATTGCTTTACCTCCATATGAGGATCAAGTTTAACTTGAATGCCCAGCTCCTTGCCCCGGCTGATTTTGCCAAGCAGCAGGCCCGCCAGGCTGTCATCGGCAATATGCTGATGAAGAAACTGCATCAGTTCCTCCTGCTGACCGGAAATATCATACACATATTGGAGCGCCTGCTCTTTTTTATCCAGCTGAAGCAGCCCGGCAATCGTATGCAGCTTGTTGCTATGCTCATGATTTTGCACCCGCAGCGCATCGATGAACTCCTGCACACCCGTCAATTCCTCTGCCATTCGCGCCACCTCGGTCCGATCTTGAAAAATCGCGATGGCCCCGATCATTTTTCCCTGCTCACGAATTGGAATGCGGTTGCTCCAGATCAGCGCATTGCCCACTCGCAGCTCCTGATTGAACACGGGCCGCTCCAGCTCCATAATTTCCGGCAGCCGCGTATCCGGCAGCACTTCACGGATTGGCAAGCCCACTACGTCGCGGGATACGCTGAAAATCTGCTTTGCCCGCTCATTAAAAATCGTAATCCGCTCAAGGCGGTCAATCGCAATGACCCCTTCATGCATCGCCTGAAAAGCCGCCGAGCGTTCCCCATACATGCGGGCAATTTCATGCGGCTCCAAATTGTACATTTGCCGCTTAATATGGCGGGCAAGCAGCGCAGACCCGAAAATCCCAAACAATAAAGCGATCAGCAGCGTAAGCGCAATCGAGCTTTTCTGCTCCTCAATAAGCTTCGCCAGCCCAGGCAGCAGCCCGCCGGCCACGACGACGCCTACCTGCTCATGCGCCTCATTCATAATCGGGACATAAGCGCGCAGCGCAACGCCCGCCTCCCCTTTCAGCTTGGACATATACGTGTGCTCGGCAAACGCCGCGTCCGCATCCGATGATTCAAACCTGCCGCCGATCCTCGCCGCCAATGGATGCGAAAGCCTCATCCGGTTCATGTCCAGCACGACGACATACGCCACATTGTTGATGATGCGGATATTGTCCGCCACAGGCGCAATCCAGCTTGCGCTATCCGGTTCATTGATCTGATTTTTAATGCTCGGCAGCTCGGCAACGGTGCGGGCCGTAATCAGCAGCCGCTGCTTAAGCTCGTCCTCCTTCATGCGGGTGACGCTCCCAATGACGACAATGCCACCGATAAGCAGCGAGAGGAGAACGAGTCCAAACGATAGTAAAATCATTTTCCAATAAATTCGCAGGCGGCTAAGCATCGCTTCTCCTCCGTATTTTACGTTTTTTCTCTATTGTGAAATAATGAGGGTAAAATAGCAACTGCGGCAAACGCTGCTAATCTGGCCAAAGGGAGGTGGTTCAAAAATGAAAACCGCAATCGGAATAATCAGCTTTATTGCTGTTGGTTTGCTGGCGGCCATTTTGTTCGGCTTTCGTCCCGAGGCGACTCGTTCCCTGCCCTTTGATGATGAACAGACGGGACTGAAAGAGCGGATCGTCATTAAATTCAGCCATGTGGTCGCGGAAAATACACCGAAAGGACTGGCGGCAAGCCATTTCGCCAAGCTCGTGAAAGAAAAGACCAATGACGCCGTCGAAATTCAAGTATTTCCGAACGGCATGCTGTATACCGAGGATACGGAGGTCGCGGCACTCAAACGTGGTGATATCCAAATGATTGCGCCGGCTTACTCCAATCTCAGCGTTATTGACCCCGCTTGGCTCATTATGGACCTGCCGTTTGCTTTCGCTGATCAGCATGCCGTCGATTCGGCGCTTGATGGCACATTAGGCGAGCTTTTATTTGCCTCAATGGAGCGGCATCATATAAAGGGTGCTGCCTTCTGGAGCAACGGCTTCAAGCAAATGACCGACAGCGTCCGTCCACTGCGGGTTCCCGAGGATTTTAAAGGGCTGAATTTTCGCATATTGCCAAGCGACGTGCTGGTCAGCCAGTTTCAGGCACTAGGTGCCACTACAAGCAAAATTCCCTTCAACGAAGTATTTGCAAGCTTAAAGAAAGGCACTGTAGATGGACAGGAAAATACGATTTCCAACATTTTTACGAAGCAGCTTTACCAGACGCAGCATTATATGACGATTAGCAATCATGGTTATCTCGGCTATGGCGTCATGTTCAACGAAAGCTTCTGGGACGGGCTCCCCCCGGGCATTCAGGCCGAGCTGCAAAGCGCGCTTGCAGAAACAACCGAGTGGATGAAGCAAAATACAGCAGCCATGCAGGAGCAGCAGCTTCGCCAGCTCAAGCAATTGAAGGATATTGACATTCATACGCTAACTCCGCAGGAGCGTGCGCAATGGGTACAGGCTTTTCTGCCGATTTATGACCAATACCGCGAGATTATCGGGGAACCGCTGATGAATGAAATCGCGCGACCAAAATAACCAAAACGAACAATATGACCGTATGCTTGTGACAGGGGCTCTCCTTCTTTTACAATGAGGACGCAAACGAAAATAAAGCGTTTTCATTTTGATAAAAGAAAGTGGGGACCTCCTCATGAAGCTGAAATTCAACCTGAAAAACCTAACCGTCCAAGTCGTGTGTGCTATCGTTGTTGGTATTTTATTCGGCCATTTCTTCCCGGAGTTTGGCGAGAAAATGAAAGTGCTTGCTGATGGATTTATTAAGCTGATCAAAATGGTTATTGCGCCCATCGTCTTTTTCACCGTCGTAAACGGCATTGCCAATATGGGCGATATGAAAAAAGTCGGCCGCATCGGCGGCAAAGCGCTGCTCTATTTTGAAATTGTGACGACGGTGGCGCTTGCGATCGGTCTCCTCGTCGTCAATATCGTGAAGCCGGGCGCAGGCATTGATGCCAGCAAGGCGAGCGGCGACATTACGAAGTACACCGACGCAGCTGCCCAGTCCAGCCACAGCATGGTTGATTTTATTCTCGGCATTATTCCGGATAACGTCATTTCGGCCATGGCTGGCGGCGATTTGCTGCCGATTCTCCTATTCGCAATTTTGTTCGGCTTGTCGCTAACGGCGATGGGCGAGTCGGCAAAACCCGTTATCCAGCTGTTTGACAAGCTGTCGCATGGCTTTTTCGGCATCGTCAATATGATTATGAAGCTTTCGCCGCTTGCGGCTTTCGGCGCTATGTCCTACACCATCGGCAAGTTCGGCATTGGCTCACTGACCTCGCTGGGCAAGCTGATGGGCTCCGTCTATATTACGATGGCGCTGTTCATTATTATTGTGCTTGGCTCGATTGCCCGTTTTTATGGCTTTAGCATTTTCAGCTTTATCCGTTATATCAAGGATGAAATCTTCCTCGTGCTTGGCACTTCATCCTCCGAATCGGCGCTGCCGCGCATGATGGATAAGCTTGAAAAATACGGCTGCTCCAAGCCGGTCGTCGGGCTCGTCGTTCCAACCGGCTACTCGTTCAACCTTGACGGTACGGCGATTTATTTGTCCATGGCCGCAATGTTCGTCGCCCAAGCCTCCGGCGTTGAGATGTCGCTGTGGCAGCAAATTACGCTGCTCGGCATACTGATGCTAACGTCTAAGGGAGCCGCAGGCGTTACGGGCTCCGGTTTTATTACGCTGGCAGCAACGCTTGCCGCATTCCCGAGCATTCCCGTCGCTGGCATGGCGCTGCTGCTCGGCGTTGACCGCTTCATGTCCGAAGCCCGTGCCATCACGAACCTGATCGGCAACGGCGTCGCAACCGTCGTCGTCGCCAAAATGGAAAATGAATTTCATCCAGGCGGCGCGCCGGAAGCGCCTGTAGCCGCGAAAGTTGAGCCTACTACTGCAAGCACAAGTCTCGCTGGTAAGTTGGTGAAGCCTGCTGCGGAGCAGTCTTAAGCTGGTCCCCAACTAACTTGCTCACAAAAGCATAAAAAAGCGCAGCGTCCTGCAAATACAGGGAAACTGCGCTTTTTTTAGATAGTAGAAACAATCAATATACATATAGCTCGGTTTATCATTTCAATTTCATATTCATGTTGCTGGAAAATCCAATCTGTTCATTATTTTATGATCAAGATCATTTCTAGATATTCTTCACCAAGTTCATCTAATGGGCCAAAAATAAACCTTGCTCCGTTTATAGAATACTCATCTTCTATAACGTCGTAGACTAACTCCCTAGAATAAATTCGTTTTAATTCCGTAAGCGTTGAGCCTAATCCAATTCCGTTAGATAGCTTACCACTGAAATTCTTTTCAACAGAGATGCAGATAAGTTCCTCTTGATCAATTGAAAACCATAATGTAATGGATTCAGATTCATAAGCAATATAATCATGATAAGTAACGATGGAATATTGAAATTCAACATAGGAATCGACTATAGCTTTATGATTCCCTAATTGAAACGGTCCAATTCCAACTTTGGGGTATGTATCATAATGCAAATAGTAATTCAAACTGAACATCATCTAACCTCCCCAATATGTGCTAACCTCTCTTCAAATTCATGGCGGATTGTCAATCTAAGTGCGACACTTCAACCCTAAAAGCTTCGTATGGTGTTTTCCATCCCAGACATTTTCGTAGTCGATTATTCAGGAGAAACAAAGCGCACGTTAAGTCCTCTTCTGAAACATCTACAAAACCAAAGCCTTTGGCAAACACTCTCTTAGCAGTCAGTCTGCATTTTCATTTGTACTTCGCTGCTAGGATGAATACGGATCAGCAAAATAAATCTTTATGCCTTGTAGAGCGGTTAAGCGCTCTACAAGGCATACGCTCTAGCCGACCATCCCAATTGATGCAGCAATTCTAGCTGACTTCGCTCTCTTGTGGTAAGATGTTGATAGCTCATGGCTGATACTCCTGTGTAGGGTTTATGTGGTAACTTCATCCTCCACCCCTCCCCAAGACAATATTGAAACTTCAAACCGTATTTTTAATTTTGCTAAATCGTTTAAAACACTGGGCTGTAATTCAAAATACATTTGAGCCAAATCAGATTGTAGATATAACCGAATACAAATATTTTCGAAGGATGTTTCGGAGATATATTTTTCAGATTGCTGTAACTCTGAAACAAGTTTATGCAGAATAGTGTTTGGAGACTCGTTATTTTCAATTTCTATCTTATAACTCCAAACGTCCTTAGGTGCTTTGTATTTTGTCTTGTTGATAGTTTGTCCTTTGAACGTATAATTTGATGGATTGATATTCAATCCTTCGGAAATACTTTCTTTGTTTAGGTTCTCGCCTCTAATTATTAATGAGCAAGCTCCAGAAATAAAACTCAATAGTTACACCCTCCTTATTTTTCGACAAATTGTCTAGCTATCTCCTGAAGTTCTTTCCATGTGAAGTTATCATCCCCACGTTTTCCAACTTCACCTTTCAGATTCAATCGTGAGAAAAGATGAAATATCGAGCAATTCTATGCAATAAATCGAATAAGAAGTGCAGTATCTGATATTATAAACAAAAAGAAACCACACGGAGCTTACACTCGCATGTGGTCGGATTATTTCATGTGAAATTATCTTAGAATATTATAATCAAACACATAATAATGAGAGTGGTAATTTAGCTGAATGTCATTCTATCGATTTCCATATTACCATATACTCTAAAAACCTTTCACCCTGTTCATTTTTTAATGAAAAGCAAAATGTAAGACCTTGCATATTATATTCGTTTTCCATTGAATCATACTCTAAATCTACTATATCTAAATCCTCTAAATCCATTAATGTTGAACCTATGCAAATCTTACTTAAGTATTTCCCTTTATAATCACCAAATACAGTTATCGTTGATAATTCTCCCGTTTTTTTCGATACAAAGAAGTGAATATTATCTATATCTATATTTATTGTATTCGAGCTCTCTGATATGACATAAGGAGATTCAATCACTTCAAGTAATTCCTCCAAACTACTCCCCAATTTATACTTCCCTACTCGCTCGCCTGCAACTATGTCACCGAAATTAACATTCATATTCCCCGACCTTTACTATAAGTATTATTTAACTGCAATGCTGACCGTCATAAGGATGGCTGTATAAAAATGACGAGTAGTATTCGCATTATCGTAGCTATTTCTCCAGTCCGCCATAGTCCCAAATGCCTTCTGTGCGGCGGCAGTCGGAGCAATTGAAACATGTCCGTTACCATCAAAAACGACGCTAAATAACCCCGTTGCAGTAATAGCTTCTGCAGTAGATACCCAACCAGGCAACATCATATTAGTCGACCAAGATAATGCCTTATCATCCTTACCTTTTGCTTGCAATACTCCTTTCCTCATTTTCAGAACATCTCTATGTTCTGCTGTCATACTTTGAGAATCGGTATTGTCATATCTCCTATAAATGAAGGTTACATCATCGTCCATAGATTTAACAAACATTTTTATTATTGACTTTGATGCATTCTTTATGGCACTCCTTGGGTTAGGTATGGAATCAGCAATTGCCTCAACAAAATCATCATTTAGCTTCGCCCTAGTTTGATTAGCTACGTTTATAAAGTGATCTATCCTAAGATTTTGAGCTGCTTGACTTAAATTTGCTTGTAAATCTTTATTGCCTTTGGCCTTATACCAATCAGAAGTAAGTTGCCTTATTTTAGTCTGATCCGATACTGATAATTGATTATCAATACCTTCAATCCAATGACCTAGAGAGTCAACCCAGTTAAGAGGATTATTATGCACATACGTATAAAGGTTTTGACTTAAAGGATTCGTCAGATCCCCTTCATACGAATCCTCATTAATAAACCTTCCCATCCCTGGATCATACCAACGAGCGCGAAGATACTGTAAATCTGTCGTATCATCCCAGTACTCGCCGGAATAACGGAAAGAATTTGTCACACTCTCGGTTGCTTTGAGCGAATTTCCCCAAAGATCATATTCGTATTCATTTAATATTGCACCAGATGTATCTCGTATTGATACTACATCACCATGCCCGTTTTGCGAATAGTATCCTTTTGCTCCTGTAACATTCTCCTGCATGATAAGTCCGTTCCCACGTAAATAACTCACTTTTTCCTTGACTGTCCCATTTGATTGTAAACTACCCTCTGCAATCAAATAATTACCATCATAATAATAACGAGTCGTTACGGCATTTTCCTGCCGCTCCACCATTAGATTATCTCCGTTATAACGATAAGTCACATTCTTCCCATCAGCCTTAACGACTTTCTTTAAGCGGTCTCACTCATCATACTCATAGGAAACATTATCTGTAAGCCCTACTTCACTGTCACTAGATAGAGTTTTCCTATTTCCCCGACTGTCATAGGTGTACGATTCATTTAACTTCGTAGATGTCTTAATACGGTTTAATATATCGTATGTGAAAAGGCTATCCACTTCTGGCTTATCTGAACCCTGCTCATTAATGCTTGTGATGTTGTTGTTCGCATCATACTGGTAACTATAATTAGATGAAATCCCACCATCCATTTTCAACTGCTTCAAGTTCGTCAGTTTTAAATCGGTATAACTATATTCTGTCAATAGCCCATTCGCCTGCTGCTTCCTGGCAAGTTGACCGCCTGCATCATAGGTGTAGCTTTCCTGAACGGCCCCATTCCACGAAACAAGGTTTAGTTGATTGTTATTGGTATAGCTATAAGATGCAGTATCCCCAAATGGTGTGGTTACACTCGCTACTTGACCACGTATATCATAACCATATTCTAGCTTCTTCCCGTCTGGATAGATTACGGAAGCCAACTCCGCTGTATATGGCTTATACGTATATTGAGTCGTCCCCGTGCTATCCGTCATCGTTTTTCGTGAACCATTATCGGTATAAGTAAAGGAAATCGTTTCACTTGGTCCTTGCTTAGACAACAACAAATTTCGGTTAGTATAAGAATATTGAAATACCTTACCTGTTTTATCAATCACTTTGCTTCGATTACCATTGGCATCATAATAGAATTTTTCACTATTCTGCTGTGCATCGGTACTACGAATAACGCGTCCAAGTTCATCATAAGCCTTCGTTTGCACATTTGCATCAGGAAAGATTGTTTTTATCAAATTACCTGCATGATCATATTCATAACGCGTCATTTCATTCTTCGTATTCGTAACCGAAGCAAGCTATCCCAATATTGTATACGTAAACGTCGTAACTTGCTGCTTAGCATCCAACTGCTGCACGATTTGTCCATTAATTGGGTGATACGTGTTTTTAAGCAATGGAGTAATAATTCCTGTCGCTTGTGCCTGTTCTTCTGCTTTCTCCAATCGGCCAAACTTATCATAGGTTTCAATGTTTCTATTGCCTAGTGGATTAGTTGTCATCTTTCTATGCAGGCTATCATCATAAGTTGCTGTCGTTTCTGATCCATTCGGCAAAATAGTTTTGGTTGATCGCTTCCAATTATCAAATTCATAGCGAGTCCGATATCCTAAAGCATCTTCCGACCATTCCACACGTCCATAGGCATCATAATCGTTTCTGGCTTTCATCTCATAACCAGCTTGATTGATTATACCGGATTCTATTTCCCAACCTAAACCATTCCAACTTCTCTGTGTTTGATATCCTCCTTCATCTGTAACAAGCAAGGTATTCCGAACATCATTATATGCCGCCCGCAGCAATTTCCCATCGGGATGAGTGACTTGTTTAATACGCCCAAGTTTATCATACTGATAAGCCGTACGTGCATTTTTCCCATCTGTGGAGGCAATCATCATACCAGTGCCTAAGTCGTACTCCGCTTTCGTCACTATGGTACTCTTTTGATTGCTGGCATCCGTTACCGTCACTCCTTGGCTCGTTGGGAATGCAAATTGATAGGCGCTATCATATGCTACTGTCATTTGCAGCGTCTTATCCCCATAGGAGATCGTACGAAGGGTCACATTACCGTATATCATTATTTTAATATTATTATATAGGGTTGAATGGTCACTATTAAATTTGTGAATCTCCATAAGTTCAAATATATTTTTCAGATGAAGACCGCCCATAAAGGCTGGTCTTCTATTTTTTGAGCAAAAAGAAACCACCTGGAGTTGTTAGACTCACATGTGGAATATTAGTTCAATCCGTTTTACATAAGTTGGATGTGTTATTGGTTGAATAATGGATTAATTCGGCACTGGGTGGGGGTAAAAGAAAGACCTTGAGGATGACATCCCCAAGGTCACTAAGACTATTTTTCCTTTAGTTTGCTTCGAAACATATATTCCGAGTATGCTTCTTGTATCTTTTTTTTGCAAACCTCTCTCCAGAGTTCCTTTAACTCCACATCTTTAATTTCAGAATAAATTTCCGGCTCCATGTCCCCACCAAATCCAATCCAAGCGTCATCCTCTACTTCTCCGTTGTCATCTGAAAAAGCTATTTCATGTGGAGCAGGAGCGTGCCCAACATAAGGACAATTGTTTTTCAAGCAATGATAACCTGGATTTTTAACTCCGTATCTGCAGTACTCAGGAATAGTCCCATGTTCCTCACTCTCAACTAAACCATACAAACAGTGCACTTCAACAATAACATGATTAAATGGAATAACAATCTCCACTCTTTCCTATTTATTATTTCATATGTTTCAAATCAATTTCAGTAATAGTTATTTTACCATTTTCCATTTTGAAGTAAATCCTCGCATTTCCGCGCCCTCCTCCAAAACCTTTGAAATCCGCTGACCATAGCCCTTTTTTATCTGCAGTTAATAGGTGAACATTTAATCCTGAATGGTCTCCGCTTGCTAGCTTTGTTACTATATTATCAAAACTTTCCTGTTGTTTCGCACTTAAACTCTTTAACTGATTAGTTACACTCTTCTCCTCTACAACCGTCATCCAAGAACAATTTGTATTATGAACCCAAATGCCCAAATCCGTTACATAATACGTATGGAAGTCAGCAACCGTAAAGTTGTAAACCGTTACTGGCTTATCCAGTTTAACGAACTCAACCTTATCGATCGTCAGATTGCTTCCGTCTGCCTTTTCGAGTTTATTGCCAACCTGGAGGTCGTCTGCGAAGACCCACCCTTTACCTTCTACCCAAAACGGATGGTTATCTGTCGTTTCGATTATTTGCTTCCCAACATGTAACTTTATAATATCATCACGTTGGTTGCGCTATAAAGCCAATACTTCTTTGTAAGCTAATTCTCCATTAGGGTTATTCTCATCCTTGGCAAGAACCTTATCTCCGACCTCAATGTCTTCGATATTTTTCTCCCCTTCGTTAGTTATAAACTTGATTCAGGGAAGAATGAAGGCGGCAACTGTTTCAGCTACCACCATTATATCTCAACTTGCCAATGGTTCGGGTAAAGAAGCAAGCCTATATTCTGTCTTGTACTTCATCATGCTGTAAAGGATGTTCACAAGCCTTCTCATAATGCAAATGATTGCCTGTTTCTTCTTTTTGCCTTCATTCAATCGCTTCTCATAGTACGCATGGAACAGCGGATTGAGCGGCTTTTTGGACGTTCTAGCGGTCTGCACTTGTCTAACGGCTAGCCCCCACAGAATCTTGTTCAACGCCCTGTTTCCTTGCCGTTGATTGCGGTCTTTACCTCTACCGCCGCTACTCATTTGACTTGGTGTCAGACCTGCATACTTGGCTAGCTTGTCAGCATTCGTAAAGCGGCTTATGTCTCCGATTTCCGCCACGATAGCCGAAGCGGTTATGTTATCAATGCCAGTGAACGTGTTCAGCTTAAAATCTAGCTTCTGCATGATGTCACGTATATTGTCCTCCACGTCATTCATTTCACGTTGAACGTCACGAATTTGGTTCACATGGCTTCGGACAAGGAAATCACGGTATTCTTGACCGTTCCGTTTCGTATTGCCGTCCGCTTGAACACTTTCAAGGATGAGTGTGGCTTTCTTCGTTGAACATACATTATTGCTGTTTTCTCGAAGAAATTTCGTCAGTTCTTCCAATGAAACGCCCTCCAATAGATACGGTGAAGGATATTCATGCCATACGGCTAAGGCTGTTCTCCCATCCACTTCGGAGAAGAATTTGCTGTAACTCGGATAGTTGTAGCTTATTGCGTATGAAGCTGATTCTTGAGCATGACAAGCGTATCTCGTAAGCTGTACCGCCGCATAACCAACTGTTTTAGAATCCAGTAATCATCATGCGGTTGAGCCGTTGGCAACCTGTCCAACTCATCCAGTAACAGCTTGGCAATGTTCTCCGCATCCCAACTGTCATGCTTCTCCGTCATAGCATAGCTTCGACGCTTCCAGTTGGATAAAGCGGCGTTAACCTCTTTGACAAGGAAGTGATTTTCGACCAAATAAACGGCTAATGACCTGCCATAGCCACCCACATCCTCAAGTCCAAAGACAATCGTCATACCGTCCTGCACATGCTTCTTAACTTTGTTTATCACCGCCGGAAATGCCTAAGGCTTTTTCTCGAACTCGATAACTTCTAGCTTCTCATTCCAACAGTTGATAACAACAGCGGTATGCGTCCGCTTATGTAAATCAACGCCAACATAGATAAATTGCTCTTTACGGTGTCTCACTGTTATTGTCCCCTTCGCCCTTATAGCGTTTAGGGAAAAAGAATAGCCGCATCGTCTGTTTAGTATTCGCCCGAAGGCGTACATTGAAGGGTAAGCGTGTCTATTCTTCCTCTTTAAACGCTATAAGACAACGTTATTGATGTTTCATGTCATACGCTAGAAATGCTTTCTCCAAACGCAGATGCAACAATTCCAATCGTACATTCACTTCCAGTTGATGGACGTTCAGTAATACTTCCTCGACCATCGGTCTATGAAACTGATCGCCATACCGAAAGATATGGTCGAGCATGGCACTTTGGCATTGTTCTAATGTTTCCAACTGCTTGTAAAATGTATCTTCCTGTTCGACGTAGCGATTATAAGTCTTCATCTTCTCCATGCCGCCACCGCCTATATAATCGCTTGGTGAAGCCCATCCGCTTGAATATCGCCGTATAGATAAAGTCCTTGGTAGAACGCCTTGCGGTCAAGGATTCGTTTGACCTGTACTTTCGTAAACTTCTTGCCTTGAGCCGTAGTAAAACGGTCATAGTTCATCTGATATGCCAATTGGGATAATGACCAATCAGGGAATAATTCCTTTAGTTCAAATACTCGTTGTACGGCTAATGCTTCATCGAGATTAATTTCAATTGCCTTGTGTCCTTTACTAGCTTTGTAGCCAAATGCCGCTCGTCCACCTGCATAGCCGCCCTGCTGTGCCTTTTTGTTACGCCCTCGACTTAGCTTCATCGAGATTTCCAAGCGTTGGTACGCATCAAGCAGTTCCATAAGACCATTGATTAGAAAATCGCTTGGGTCTTTCTTGTAGATGCTGTAAGTCGGTTGTTCGATGCTTTTCACGTCCACGCCGTGCTTCTTAAACTCCCGATGAACAAGAACCTTCACGATGTCAGACCGCCATAAACGGCTTGTATTGAGGACGACGACTGCATCCACATTCATGGGCGACAATAGCGCTTAACATCGTTTGAAAGCCAATTCTGTCCACCTCAAGCGCATCCTCGTCAATCTTTGCCCCACTAATTCCTTCATCCGTAAAGATGTCCTGCAAGTACCATTCTTGCTTTCACAGTAGGAACGGATTTCGTCTTGCTGATAGGACAAGCTGTAACCGTCTTTCGCTTGTCCGCTTGTTGAAACTCTGACATACCCGATGACTTTCATACTGTTTCCTCCCCCACCGTTACGATAACTTTGATTATTGTAACGGTATTCCGATATTGAAACAATTATATATCGCAATACCGATATAATCAACCTTATTTTATTGAATCTCACTCTGTAACGGTATATAGTTATAGAAACACTACTGGAGGAAATTTTATATGCCTGTACGACTACGGTTGAAAGAAATCCTTGAGGAAAAAGGACTGTCTCAAAGGGAATTGGCTCGGCTAATGAATGTCCGTCCAAATACTATTAGCCATCTCTGCTCCGATAAAGTTAATGCCGCTTATTTTGATACACTGGAGCAACTATGCAAAACACTCAACATTCAACTACACGAACTGATTGTTATGGAGGATGACTAGTCTTACTATGCGACAGGGACTTTATTAATTCCGCCGCCCAAAATCGCACATGGAATGGTTGTTGCTTCCTCCCACTGTTCTGCCGCTACCGTATCGAAGTCGAGAACCTTACGTTTGTTCATCTCTGCTTTTATCTGACTCCGATAATAGTAAGTCACGTCCTTCTGCTCCAGTTCACCACGCATCATGCCTTGAACCTGCCGCAACAACTTTGGCTTTACTTGTTCAAGTTCAGTTGCATGGGCGCATAGATATAACCTACCGAACTCAGGTGAATGCTGAACAAGCTTGTCCATCGGTATCTTGTCATCCGGCTTATACACGATTTCAAACCTCGTTAATTCTCCTTTAATGGCTATTCCTCGCCTTTGTAACAGTTCCAACCTTTTGTCATACACCCTGCAATATCCGGCAACTTGCCGTTGATAACGCTCGTTTGAGTAATACGTTCCTTCTCTTTTCTTCATGTTCCGCCCAGTCAACGACAGAACGAACAGTTCAGATAAAGACAGAGGGATGTCAAAGGCCACCTCGGAACGAACATGCAGAATGTCTGTCGCATGATCTCCAATCTCAGAAATCCACGAACGAAAGTGAATGAGCGATTCCGGCGGACATTCTAGCCGAAGCGTATGCTTCCTTGCCATTTTTGCATAGACGAGCTGATAAGAAAGATGCACCCAATATCTGCCTTCCCTCACTCTTACATGATACTTAAATCCTCTATCTTTCACGTAGAATGCGGCATTGCAGTAATGACATAGTCTTTGACGAAGTGGATTAAAGAACGTCCACTGTACATTCATAAAATCCACAACAATACGGTCTATTGATACTTTCACGCCTTCCATGTTCAGCCCCCATCGGAAATTTTTAATGAATTTCCGTCTATAATTAGAGGGCAAGGCGGCTAGCCTGAACGTTACCTTACCTGTATATGTAAACTGGTCGTCACCAAATTGCTTTTGCACAGTAACTATCGGAGTAAATGGACAAATCGTTGCAGATGAAAATCCTCGAATTTCCTTACCCTCGCTATAGTGGTCGAGTTCTCTCATTGCAGAGTTGCGGCTTAATCGGTAAAACAGCAAGGATTTCTTACATTTTCATTGGATTTTGAGAAAGCTGTGAGAAAACAAAGGTAAGGTTTTGACATTCAAATACGGTGGTATCTGACGATTTTAAGGCTATAACGGGAATGCAGATTTAGACAAAGGGGTTATATTATCAAGCATTTTGTGTGTGCGTACAGTTGTTTCGGAGAAATATCATACGGAGGTGATGAGGGTTAAGTTCTTCCTGTATATGCCACCCGATTCACTCGGCACTGGGTGGGGGCAAAAGAAAGACCTTAAGGGTTGCCGCCCTTAAGGTCTTCAGATTAGCTATTCTATTAATAAGACCTCGAATCTCTTTTTAATCTCATCCAATGAATTAGCAAGAAACAAATCCTTATTTGTAAAACCTAAATAATAATCGTAATCTTCCTCATCAATAGAAGAATAATATTCCTGATGAAATAACACAGTAGAATATTGTTCAAATATTGCCCCCTTCTTAATAACAATACATCTAAATAAGTTATCAATTTTGATTGCTTGAATTATATCTTCTTTTTGTAATACCGAAAACCATATGATTTTCGGCGGTGTTTGATTGGGTTCATCCCAATGTGGTGGAGTTTCACTCCATGGTAATACCCATTCAGAATTCTCAAAAACACATCTCTTCCAGATAAAATCCTGTGTACTTGCGTCAAATAACTCCATATTCCTTTCATAAAAGGAAAACAATAATATCGAATCATTTACGGTGAGTAAACTTAACAAGTCTGCAATTTGTTCTGTTGACATATTGTGCTTAATCACACCATAAGTTCTTTTAAGATTTATTTCCAAATTCATCATCCTATTCATTTGAAATAATAATGTTGCGATGCGGTTTGACCTGTCTTAGGGTCAATATATTGAAAATGCGTTGGAGTAAATTTGCTAGGATCATTATAGTCCTTTTGGAAATAATGAATCTCGCCGATCTTTTTACCGTTGCTATCAAACACATCCGTTTTTAATATATCGGTTCTATATTGCTTTCCTTCTTTATAACCCTTATCTTTCAACCAGTCTTTTTGAGTCCCTGCAAAAGTCCATTTCTTGTAACTACTTACATCGACAACCTCACAACCCGTATTATGCACCCAAATGCCCAAATCCGTCACATAATACGTATGGAAGTCCGCAACCGTAAAGTTGTAAACCGTAACTGGCTCATTCAGTTTAATGAACTCAATTTTATCAATCGTCAGGCTGCTTCCATCAGCTTTTTGGAGTTTATCACCTACTTGAAGTTCATCAGCGAACATCCAACCCTTACCTTCCACCCAAAACGGATGGTTATCTGTTGTTTCGATGACTTGCTCCCCGACGTGCAACTTAATAATATCATCACGTTGGTTACGAAATAAAGCAGTGACTTCCTTGTAAGCTGTTTTTCCATTAGGGTTATTTTCATCCTTGGCAAGAACCTTATCTCCGACCTCAATGTCTTCGATATTTTTCTCCCCTTCATCTGTTAATACCTTTGTTCCGGATGTAAAACAATTACAACCTTTATTTTTGTTATTTTTACCTGTTTTACCAAATCTGCCTATTGTAACGCCTGCTATGAAGTATTCCAGTGCCATACCATTTTTAAAAACTTCGGAAAATGCAGAACTTTTTAATATTTGCTGCAGCTCTGCAGGAGCATTCCGGTAAACAGCGTCTCCATAAGTACTCCAATCATTGTATATAGATCCCATTTGAGTTTCTGTGTAATAATTATATGTTCTCAATGGTCCCATGAAGTTTTTCCCGTTTTTTACTGATTTTCCGTTGTTTTGGTAGTCGGGACTCTCTTTTGAAGAAGAACTGTTACACGAACCTGGATGAGACCACGTCTTATCTTTAGATTCACACCAATTCCCCGTAGGATCAAAATATATTAAAGGGTTATTATGCACATAAGTATAGAGATTCTGACTTAATGGGCTGGATAACTGCCCTTCATACGTATCCTCATTAATAAACCTTCCCATCCCTGGATCATACCAACGAGCACGAAGATACTGTAAGTCTGTTGTATCATCCCAATACTCGCCGGAATAACGGAAAGAATTGGCTACACTCTCGGTCGCCTTGACCGAATTTCCCCAAATATCATATTCGTATTCATTTAATATAGCACCTATTGTATCCCGTATTGAAATGATATCACCATGACCATTTTGCGAGTAGTATCCTTTGGTTCCTGTCGAATTTTCCTGCATAACCAGGCTATTTCCACGCAAATAGCTCACTTTTTCCCTAACGGTTCCATCGGATTGTACGATACCTTCCGCAATTATTTGATCACCGTAATAATAATAGCGAGTCGTTACGCCATTCGCCTGTCGCTCCACCATCAAGTTATCTCCGTTATAACGATACGTTACATTGTTCCCATCGGCTTTAACGACTTTCTTTAGGCGATCCCGCTCATCATACTCATAGGATAGATTATCTGTAGGCCCTGCCTCATTATCACTTGATAACGTATTCCTATTCCCCCGATTGTCATAGGAATAAGACTCATTGAATGGAGTAGCTGTCTCGATTCGATCCAATACATCATACGTGAACAGTTTATCAACCTCTGATTGATCGTTATTCTGTTCATTAATACTCGTAATATTGTTGCTCACATCATATTGGTAACTATAATTTAATGTTATACCACCGTCCAATTTCAACTGCTTCAAGTTCGTTAGGTTTAAATCGGTATAACTATATTCAGTCAATAGCCCATTCGCCTGCTGCTTCATTGCAAGCTGACCACCTGCATCATAGGTATAGCTTTCCTGAACAGAACCATTCCACATAACATTATTTAGTTGACTGTTCTTAGTGTAGCTATAAGCTGCAGTATCCCCAAATGGTGTCGTTACACTTGCTATTTGACCTCGTATATCATAACCGTATTCAATCTTCTTACCGTCTGGATAGATAACGGAAGCCAGCTCCGCAGTATATGGCTTATAAGTATATTGAGTTGTCCCCATGCTATCCTTCATCGTTTTTCGTGAACCGTTATCGGTATACGTAAAGGAAATGGTTTCACTCGGTCCTTGCTTCGACAACAACAAGTTACGGTTACTATAAGTATACTGGAATACCTGACCTGTTTTATCAATCAATTTGCTTCGATTACCATTGGCATCATAGTAGATTTTTTCACTATTTTGCTGTGCATCCGTGCTGCGAATAACGCGTCCAAGTTCATCATAACCCTTCGTTTGCACATTCGCATCAGGAAAAATGGTTTTCGTCAGATTACCTGCCTGATCATATTCATAATGCGTCATTTCATTTTTCGCATTCGTAACGGAAGCTAGCTGTCCTAGCATGGTGTACGTAAACGTCGTAGCTTGCTGCTTTGCATTCAGTTGCTGCACAATTTGTCCATTAACCGGGTGATACGTATTTTTAATGATTGGGGTAAGGATTCCTGTCGCTTGGGCCTGTTCTTCTACTTTTTCCAATCGGCCAAACTTATCATAGGTTTCGATATTCTTATAACCAAGTGGGTCACTTGTTATCTGCTTACGCAAACGATCATCGTAGTTTACTACAATTTCTGAACCATTCGGTAAAATCGTTTTGGTTGATCGCTTCCAATTGTCATATTCATAGCGAGCCCGGTTTCCTAAAGCATCCTCCGACCATTCCACACGCCCGTAGGCATCATAATCGTTTCTGGCTTTCATTTCATAGCCAGATTGATTGATTATACCTGATTCTACTTCCCATCCTAGACCATTCCAGCTTGTCTGTGTTTGATATCCTCCCTCATCTGTAACAAGCAGAGTATTCTGAACATCATTATACGCCGCTCTCAGCAATTTACCATCAGGATGCGTAACTTGCTTAATACGGCCCAGTTTGTCATACTGATAAGCCGTACGTGCATTTTTCCCATCTGTGGAAGCAGTCATCATACCCGTGCTAAAGTCATACTCCGCTTTCGTCACTATGGTGCTCTTCTGATTGTCAGCATCTGTCACCACCACTGCTTGGCTAGTAGGAAATGCAAATTGATAGGCACTGTCATAGGCTACCGTCATTTGTAGTGTCTTATTCCCATAAGAAATTGTACGGAAGGTCACATTACCATATGCATCGATATTTTTGTTGTTAATCTGCTGGATAACTTCTCCAGACGCATTATTTTTACGTATTGTGGTTTCAATGATATCCCCTTGCGCATTACGACCAAAGGAAGTGTACAAGAAAGTACCCGTATCAACAGGCGTCGTCTCGCTGACTTGCCATTTTTTCACACTGTCATAGCCGTACGTAGTAGTTAATCCCGCCGCATCCGTTGCTTGCAGCACATTACCATAATCATCATACTGAGCGCTCATGATTAACGTAGAACTAGACATATTATCACTTAAAACGGTTTTTGTTGGAACTGGGACTGGGTAACTTCGACTACCAACATTTTTGCCATACGTATACGCCGTTGTCTTCTGGAGAGTCCCACCCTTGTCCACCTGCTGCTCCAGGTAATACATTGCCCCGGTAGCTTCATCAATATAATCCTTCTTATAGTTAAAGGTCGTTTGCGTCAATCCAAAATCAATTTGTGTGGAGAAGGACATGTCCTGTCCATAAGGACCGCTGAAATCATTTGTATAGAACATAGACTGTCTATTAAAAATCTCGGTTGTTCCATTTTCATAGGTCAGCTTGTCCCGACGCTCTGACACGCGATAAGCCTGATTGGTCGAGCTTTCACCCAAATAACGAGTCACTGCACTCGGCTCATATACATATTCACTCAATGCGCCTGTCGGATGCTGCACACTCGTTAACAAAGCATACGGATTTGATCGTGCCCGCTCTGGATATGCGCCCATTAGATTAAACTTCGCTTCACTTAAACTATAAGAATAGGATGTTTTTCTTCCTTCTGCATCGGTTACGGAATCCAGCAATTCTATGCCTGAGGCGGCATCTTTACGCTTCTGGTAAGTTACGCTTTGGTTTCCTTTTGTCACTACAACTTCGGATGCACTATAGGAGATTGTAATGGTGTTTCCAATCGCATCCTTGATTTGCGAGAGCAGCCTACGTCCATAAGCAGCATCTTGAGCATACAAAAACTGAAGTGTATTTCCATAGGCATCCGAAATCCGAATTAGCCTTCCATCCACAGTAAAATGCTGTTTCATCGTGCCATCCACGGTCGTTACGACATACTGTGACGTTTCGCCGTTGACTTGTACCGTCGTATCCGTTGCAAACGAAACACCTTCCCAATCCATTCCCTTAATCGTATTACCCACAACTTCATAACGTCCGCCATCTGCCGGATAAAAATATTGCTTATTGTTCGCTGTCACTATATGTGGCAATCGCCATGACCAGCCTTTTCCAATTGGATACCACTGTTCATTTAATGGCTTTGAAATATCATTGAAATAAGATACCGTTGTATAAGAACCAACTTGGTAACTCATAACAGTCGCTTGAGGAGAATAGGAGATATAGTAATTATATCCACCTTCACTTTTATAATGAATTCCCGTGCTGCTGTTAACGGTATTTCTGAACTGCGTTGCATCTGTGCTACTTTCAAATAAATCAGTAGTTTGTGGAACCTCCCTACCAGCACCCTCATATAACTCTATATCTACATATAAGTCTCCCTTAGGGGCATACGCATATCTCCATCTTTTACTTCCATTAGGCATCCAACCGCTAAAGTTTGTATTACTAACATAGCTCGGCTTCGTTACTGTACCTCTATAGTTCTGCTCCCAAGTTCTCGTATCAGAACCAGGTTTCGTTACGGTACCCGAATAATTAGCCCGAAACTGTTTTGTACAAACATAATTTTTTGTCCCATTAGTTGGGCAGCTTTTAATAATATCTGGTGGACCCGACAATCTATATAGCGTGCCTTTAAAGCCGCCACTATCATAGATTTTATAATTTGGGCAATCCACACCTGATGAAGTAGCTTGCCAAACCCCATTATTATTATATACACCCGGAATATTGTTATAGCATTCCGCCTTTTCTATTCGAGAAGCAGCAAACGTTTCGCTTCCTGAAATTGCAGTAGCACTTCCAGTAGGATACAGAGTCCCACTATACCCATTTTGATTATAAAGAATATACGTATTTGCAAAATTATTTGTTGTGCTCGTCTTTTTTGCTGTCTCAGTACGTGAATCTGCTGGTATCGTATAACTAATTCCAGCTGTCTTTACTTGATTGGCCTGTGCCTGATCTGCATAGGTTCCTTTCGTCTTAATTTCTGTTCTCATCACTTCCGTATTTAAATCCGGTATTCCATCCCCATTATTATCTTCTTGCACCCATGTTTTCTCCACATATCTCACATGATATTGGGTAAGCAGTTGTTTGCGTGTGGCATTAAATTGGACATAGTATTTATATACACCTTGATTATAATAATTCGCCCCAAACTCTGGTTCATAGAACTGAGAATCATTTGAATCATATTGCCGAGTTAAAGCAAACGACAATCCGTTTCTGCCAGGCAGCGTCATATCTGCTTGGTTCAAGGAAAGGCTGCCCGACAAACTGGAAATGGATTCATTATTCCCACCTACGCTATAAGGCGCCTCATTCATTGAAGTTTTAGAATAAACAGGTGGCTTTTCCATAACAGGTGCAGGGGTATCGGCTAAGGCTTGCATCGCCATTAAGTTGCCTTTTTCAGAAGCACTATTTTTCCCAGCACCAAAATCTTCTTCGTACACACTATCTGTGACCGCAGCATCAGGATCGTAAACACTTCCAGCTACAGATGATTCGCTGAGATCTACCACTGTCGTATTTCTAAAAACAGGATCAATTAAATCGTCGTATACACTTCCTGTAACGGTAGAGGATACGTTTACCTCTGCTGGATACATGGCTTGAACAGCTTCCTCGTAAGAAATACTTTCAAGCTCCGCCTTAAATAGCGCTGAATATACTTGGCTAAGCGTAAAACCAGCATCCAACTGTTGCTGTACAAAAGATTCCGTTACAGCAAATCGGTCTATTACGGTTTGCATTGTAAAATCAATATTCTCTTCTTGCTCTTGCGCGCTTACGGTCTGTCTTTCATAGCCGCCTACGGTTCCTACTAAGAACGAAAGAATAAGTATGATGGCTAGGTTGCGCATCAAATGCTGGAATTTCAACGATGATCTCTCCCATGACTTAACAGAATAGGTTTTGTTATTTAATAGTTAATCTAGATCTCATGTATCTTCCTATTTTTTTATAGCTTCGTAATAATGAAATCATCGACATAGAAGCCGCCCGTTCCATTTACACTTTCCACATACAAGGAGAGAGTAGTCGCGGTACCACTGTACTCGTAATTCCCTTCCATATAGACCCATTCGCCATCCGTAACCGCAGTAGCGCTCACATTGTCATAATCATTAACACCGCCCTGAGACTCGCGATGAATCGTCATCAATAAATCGGTCGAAGGAACTCCTTGCTGCAAGCGGAACGCCGCTTTGACCTTATATTTGGTACTAGGAAGCAATTTGCCTGTTAAATTGAGTAGTGGTCCCTGCCACTGTGCCGTACGGTTGCTCACTTTCAAGCTGCGTAGCCCACTGTTGGCTGTCTCACCTACATTGGTCAAGACGACCCCATCCCCTTGCGCGTTCCAGCCCTGAAGGGTCTCATCTTCAAAATCTGTCTTCACAACTGGAGGTGGAACAACATACTTCTCAACCTTAAATTCATCCAAATAAAAGCTTGCAGAGGCATTAGCACTTTCCATATAGATGTTCAAACTAGCGACTGGTCCTGTGAAGGTGTACTTCCCTTCAAAAGCAACCCAGCCGTCCACGGTTACATGACTTGCACTCACATTGTCATAATAATGCAAACCGCTGCCATCACCGCGATTCATGGTTAATAGAATATCTGAAGCTGCTACTCCTTGTGGTAAACGAAGCTTGCCAGAAATCGTATATGTTAATCCTTTTTTCATATAGCTAGTTAGATCTAGGGCTGGACCTTGCCAAGTGGCTGTCCTATTACTGATTTTTAAGCTGTTGCTTCCACTGCTTGCAGCTTCTTGCGTATTGGTTACCATTACGCCTTCACCTAGCGGGTACCAGCCTTGCGTAGTGCCATCTTCGAAATCATGAACCAGCGGTGCTGGCTCTGGCGTATAGGCTTCAATGCTAAAGTTATCTATAAAAAATGAAGCATTAGGGCTAGCGCTTTCCACATATAGATATAGGCTGCTTGCCGCGTCATTCAATTGATAAATGCCTTCAAGGACAGTCCAATCACCAGACGTTGCTGTTTTTGTATTAATATTATCGTAGGAGTTGCTGCCATCTGGCATCGTCCGGCGGATTGTCATCATCATCAAGGAAGCAGGAGTACCTTGAGGTAAACGTATGAATGCTTTAATCCGATAGCTTTGTTTCGGAGCAATTTGATTTTTCACATTCAAGATCGGCCCCTGCCATGTAGCGGTTCGATTGGAAACCTTCATACTTCGCATGCCTCCGTAGGCAACTTCTTGCGAATTGGAAAGTAAAACTCCGTCCCCTTGGCCTATCCACTCATAAACACCTTCATTTTCAAAATCTTGGTATAAATCAGGCCCCACTTCAACTGGAGGTTCTGTCGATGGTTCTTCCGTTGTTTTGGTGACCGCAGCGGTTAACCTATTCCCATTAGCATCATAGGTGAACTCCACATGATCCCCATTCGAATACTCAATTTTGGTCAAACGATTTAATGAGTCATACGTATACGTTGCCGCAAAAATCGAGGAACTGGCCAAACAAAAAATAATAACAGCAAGCATACCGATTTTCACGATAAATGCCCTGTTATTACCCTTAAAAATCTGTTCTCTTTTTAACTTTCCCTCTCTTGCCAACCCTTATCACCCTTTTGACTTCGAATTATGTACAAACATTACTATATGTTAATGTTTATTATTTTTCCTTAGCTTTTTTTGTCGAATTAACAATTAATTTGTCGAATTCATAAAATATTTTACTTGATTCGACATTTCACTTATGCTCGCTACTAAAACCACCCTAACAATAGTAAAAAATCACAGTTTCTCTACCCATATAGGGGCTTTGCGCTTTTCCTATTGCATACACACAAGTTAGAGATGCCTCAGCCCATCCGCCATTTTTCAACCGCCCTACATAGAATTATCCCTTCCAACCGTGGTATAGTGATAGCAGCAGTGAACAAGCAGGGGGTATTTAAGCATGTCTAGGAAACAAAATGAAGGCGGCAAGCCGCGTAAAGCCGCGCAGGCCAAGCAATTCACGGTTAACGAGCCGTCGGAGCTGCTGGCTTTTTTATTGATCCACTTGGCCAGCATGGGACGCAATTCGGTAAAATCGGTTTTGGCGCGTGGGCAAGTATCGGTCGATAAGCGCGTACAAACGAAGTATAATTTTCCGCTCGAAGTCGGGCAGACGGTTTCCATAAATACGGAAAAAGCGGTAGAAGCGCCGCCGCTGATGGGTCTCACCATTTTGCATGAGGACGACGCCATTATCGTCGTGCAGAAGGATGCGGGACTGCTGTCCATCGCTTCCTCCAAGGACGAGCAGGAGGTTACCGCTTACCGCCAGCTGACAGCGCATGTTCGAACCTTTGATCCGAAAAATCGGATTTTCGTCGTGCATCGCCTGGACCGTGACACCTCGGGTGTCATGATGTTTGCCAAAACCGAGAAGGTGCAGCAATCGCTGCAAAACAATTGGCAGGAAGCCGTCAAGGAACGCTCCTATGTAGCGCTTGTCGAAGGCAAAGTACGCAAGCCCGAAGGCACGATCCAATCGTGGCTCAAGGAAAGCAGCACGCTGAAAATGTATTCCAGCTCCCATCCGAATGATGGACAGCATGCTGTAACCCACTATAAGATGATTCAGGCCAACGACAGCTTCTCCTTATTGGAAGTGCATCTGGAGACTGGCCGCAAAAATCAGATCCGCGTCCACATGGAGGATATCGGCCATCCGATTACCGGAGACAAAAAATATGGAGCGCGGCTCAAGCCAATCGGCAGACTTGGCCTGCATGCGCGCGTGCTTGCTTTCGAGCATCCGCACACCGGCAAGCTGCTCCGTTTTGATACGGGCATTCCCAAGCTGTTCCTTAATCCGTTTAAAAATGCTGCTCCAGCCCCGCAGGCTGGGCAAGCACCGAGAAAACAGCGCTAAAGCTGCATAAGCAGCTTTATGCCTGCTTATAAAAAAGGGAGCATCCGCAGATGCCCCCTTTTTTTTCCATTCCATCGCTTTATTTTCAAAATAAATACGCTCGCTTGCTATGATTGCTTAATCCTCATCATAATGATCATCGTCATCGTAGTCATCATCATCGTGGTAATCTTTATCCACGGACAGCACTTTTCCCGTTGCTGCATCGACTTCTACTTCAGCTTTACCGCCAGTAATGCGCAAATCGACCTCGTAAATGATTTTGCCATCTTCACGATCGCGTTCAACCTTAACTACCGTTCCTCCAACTTTAGCAACCGCAATGGCTCCGGCTTGCTCAGCCGTCTTTAAAGCTGCCGTTCCCGTACTTGTTGATGGGCTCGCTGCTGGCTGATTCACTGTCCCTGCGTTCGACGCTGTTCCTGCTCCAGTTGTCGCTTGATCTGCACGGCGATCGTCGTCATCATCGTCGCTGTCATAAATGCCTAGCAGCTTGCCGCTGTAAGCATCGATATGCACATCGACTTCATTCTTATAGGCTCCGCGCTCGACTTCCACCTCGTAAAAGATGCCTGTTTGATTCCGCTCCAGGTCTACACCGTCAATACGGCCGTCTACATGCTTCAAGGCGATTTTTTTGGCTTCGGCTTTGCCGATCAAGGTTTTCGTATTTGAAGCAGCCGTTGCTGCACCGCCCATTGCGCCGAGCGCCAAAGTAACCGATACAACGCCTATCCAGATTTTTTTATTCATCATCATCATGTTCCTCCCATTCTCAAATGTCGCTCGCTTGTCTCACCTTTACTTTACCTGCGGCAAATGAGATGACCATGACAGCAACATTAGAATTTGATGATAAAAAGCTGAGCTGGCGCTCATTTACACTTAGTCGTCTTCTCGATCGTCGTCGTCCTCATCCCATGTGATCGACATAATGGCTCCCGTTACAGCATGCACCTGTACCGTTGCCTCACGGTCATCTGGCGTATCGATTTCGACTAAATAATACCGGCTGCGGTCGGAGCTTTTCAGCTCAATATCCTCCACCTTGCCTTTAATTTGCTTGAGCGCAATCGCTTCCGCTTCATCTGGAGATATGCCCTGTTTGGCAGGAGACGCCGCTGGTGTTTTTCCTCCGTTGCCGTTGCCGTTTCCGTTTCCGTCACTCGGCTTCGGACTTGGTTTTGGGCTTGAATTCGTTGCTGGACTTGAGCTTTGCCCTGGGCTTGAATTTGGTCCCGGACTTAAACTTGTCTCTGGGCTGGGATTTGGCGCTGGACTTGTGCTTGGCTCCGGGCTCGGCGTTGCCACTGGGCTCTGGCCCAGCGTCGGCTCTGCCGCTTGCTCTGAAGCTGAGGGATCAGTTGGCTGATTTGATGAGGAAATAGGAGGTGTTTCCCCAGCAGCAGGCAGCCCGCCATCTATTAGCTTTATCGAAACGATGCCTCCGCCTTTCGCATCGACAGCGACATCGTACATACCCTTCTCAGCCTGCAGCTTAACTTCATAGACGTTGTCGCCCAGCTTAGCGCTAACGATTTTCCCCGTATATTGCTGAAGAACCTGCTCGCTTGCTTGCTCCTCCGAAATAGAAGGCCGCGCGTCAGCAACGGATTGCCACCATAATCCTCCCGCTATACAGACAATGACCATACAAGCTATCGTTATACCAAGCATCAGTTTCTTTCGCTGTTGTCCCATCGTTACACCCCATTTAGATCAGAAACATGCCTTTCAAGCTCATAGCTCGAAAGGCATGCTGTATTACAACCTATTATATAACCTGTGGATTAGAATTTGGTGAGAACTACAACCTAGTCCATGCTGTTTACAAATCCAGATCGGTTACCGCGCCTTTTGAAGCGGAGGATACGAGCCGGGCATATTTGCCGAGCACGCCTGTTCTTACTTTGAGCGGCGGCTGCACCCACTTCGCAAGTCTCGACTCAAATTCCTGCGACGAAATTTCCATGTTCATTTCCTGCGTCTCGCTGTCGATCGTAATGATATCGCCCTCTTGCAGCAAGCCGATTGGCCCGCCAACCTGGGCCTCAGGCGTGACGTGTCCGACAACAAAGCCGTGCGAGCCGCCCGAGAAGCGGCCATCGGTCATAAGCGCAACTTCGCCGCCGAGCCCTTTTCCGCTAATCATCGCCGTAATGGAGAGCATTTCCGGCATGCCGGGTCCGCCCTTCGGCCCGACATAACGAATGACGAGCACATCGCCTTTTTTGATGTCATCACGCGCAATCGCATCGGCAGCCTCCTGCTCGCTGTCGTATACTCGGGCGGGGCCGCTAAAACGCATCTTTTTAAGGCCCGACATTTTAGCCACTGCCCCTTCAGGCGCCAAATTGCCTTTCAAAACAACCAAAGGTCCTGTCGGCTTTAATGGCTGCTCGAAGGAACGAATCACATCCTGTCCGCTGTCCAGCGGATCGGCTTCCGCCAAATTCTCTGCAAGCGTTTTGCCTGTTACGGTCATGCAGTCTCCGTGCAGCAGCCCTTTTTCCAGCAGCAGCTTCATAACGCCCGGCACGCCGCCGATATTGTTCAAATCCTGCATCACATATTTGCCGCTTGGCTTCAAATCGGCCAGATGGGGAACGCGGCTGCGCACCCGTTCAAAATCATCCAGCGTCAGCTTCACGCCAGCCGAATGCGCGATCGCCAGCAGATGAAGCAGCGCATTGGTTGAACCCCCGAGCGCCATCACGACGGTAATCGCATTTTCGAAAGCTTTCAGTGTCATAATGTCGCGGGGCCGAATATTTTTTCTCAGCAGCTCAATAACCGCTTTGCCCGCTTCCGTACATTCCACCGATTTATTCGGGGCAATGGCTGGCGTGGAGGAGGAGCCGGGGAGTGCCATGCCCATCGCTTCTGCCGCCGAAGCCATCGTATTCGCCGTGTACATTCCGCCGCAGGCGCCAGCACCGGGACAAACGCTGCACTCTACCTCATGCAGCTCCTCATCCGTCAGCTGTCCTTCCTGATATTTCCCTACCGCTTCAAAGGCAGTAACGATATCAACATCCTTGCCATGCAGCTTGCCTGGCTGAATCGTTCCGCCATATACATAAACAGACGGAAGGTTCATCCGCCCAATGGCCATCAGGCAAGCCGGAGTATTTTTGTCACAGCCGCCAATCGCCACCAGCCCGTCAAACCGCTCAGCATTAACGACCAGTTCAATGGAATCGGCAATCGTTTCCCGGCTCGGCAGCGAGAACAGCATCCCCTCATGTCCCATCGAAATGCCATCCGACACCGTAATGGTATTAAAAATAAGCGGAGCCCCGCCGTGCTGCTTGACCCCCGCCTTCGCTTCCCGCGCCAGCTGGTCGATATGAATGTTGCAAGGCGTTACTTCGCTCCATGTGCTGGCGACGCCAACCATCGGTTTTTTGAAATCCTCATCCTGAAACCCTACCGCCCGCAGCATGGCCCGGTTCGGCATCCGGTTTACCCCTTCGCTTATATCCTTGCTGCGTCCACGCAAATCTTCCTTCTCGGACATGTCCATCCATCCCCTCATCGTTGGTTAAATAATGGCATAAAGCTCGCGCATAGGGCGCAATAAATTTTGCTTCATCATGGCTGCCGCCCGTTCAGGGTCGCCAGCCTCCATAGCTTCAATAATTGCCTGATGTTCTTCGACTGATACATGCGTCGCCTGAACAGGCTGTTTTAGAAACACATATTTAAAGCGGCGAATATGTACCTGAAGCGAGGCGCTGTAAGAGGCCAGGTATTCATTATCTGCGGCTTCCACGATCACATTATGAAACTGCTCGTCCAGCTCCATCGCCTGAAAGGGCAGCCCCTGTTCAATCGCCGCTGAGAATTCGGCATTCAGCTGCTTCAGCTGCTCAATTTGTTCGGGCACAATGACACTGGCAGCCGTCTCTGCCGCTAAAGCGTGCAAGGAGGCCAGCGTCGAATACATTTTCAAAATATCGGACTTCTCCAAGCTTTTGACCTTCGTATAGTTGCCCGGATACACCTCGACGAGCTTCTGCACTTCAAGAATTTGCAAGGCTTCGCGGACAGGCGTCCTGCTGACCCCTAAAGCTTCCGCCAGCTCTGCATCGCCAATCTTCTCGCCGGGAAGCAAGGTACCATCAATAATCCATCGCTGAATTTGGGAAAGCGCTCGTTCTTTCGCTGAAATTTTAATCGGTGTTGTAAAATGGCTCGGAATAGGCATGCGCATCTTCCTTTCTTGTATGTAATATATCGCATACATATACGTATATCAATCTTTTTTTTATCCATTCCTTTGTTTCCCCGTTTAGACAAGGTGAAACGGCTTTCGCCGTCCTCTGGCGGCGCAGCGCGTTTCAGTCCGAGAAATATAGAGAAAGGATGGAAAAATCATATCCTTCCCTATATTTCAAGGTGAAACGGCTTTCGCCGTCCTCTGGCGGCGCGGCGCGTTTCAATCCGAGAAATATAGAGAGAGGATGAGAAAATCATTTCCTTTCCTATATAAAAAAAGAAAGCAGCCCTCCGGACTGCTTCGGGCTGCTTCTAGCATCGGGTAGCTGTTATTTTCCAGCTTCCGTTCTTTTCACTTTAATCGTCGCCGTCGTTCCGACGCCCTCCTCGCTTGCAAGCGTTAGGCTTGCGCCAATAGCTGCCGCGATTTCCTTCGCCAACGCGAGCCCAAGACCAGCGCCGCCAACGTCCTGGCGGCTTCTTGCCTCATCGACCCGGTAAAAGCGGTCGAATACTTTAGAGAGCGCCGCTTGCGGAATGCCGATTCCCCGGTCAATGACCCGGATCACGCTGTAATCGCCGCTCGCGCCAATTTCCAGCGTAATCGCAGCGCTGCTGTATTTGCGCGCATTATCCAGCAGGATGAACAGCAATTGACGCAGCTTATTCGCATCTGCATACCCGTAAATGCCCGGCTGGCGGCCTTCCACCCCGATCTCCGAAGTGTGCGAATACTCTGCTGCCTCTAAGTCCGCCCCAGCCAGCTTGCCGCCACTGCTGTCGCTGCTTCTGCTGCTTTCATTGCTTGCAAGTCGCACCTGAATATCTCGTCCATACGCCTTCTGGAAGGCTTTGGACGACTCGCCGGCGAGCTGCGCCAGATCAACGCTCTCCATCGTTAAGTTCCACTGCTCCTTGTTGCGAGCCAGCATCAGCAGCTGTTCGGTCATCTCCTTCATTCGCACCGCCTCGGAGTGTATCGCATCGATCGATTCTACGAACAGGTCGGGACGATCCAGCCCCCGGCGCTTCAATAAGCTGGCGTAGCTTTCAATGACCGTAAGCGGCGTTTTTAGCTCATGGGAGGCATTCGAAACAAACTGCTCCTGCTTCTCAAAATTCGTTTCCAGCAAGGCGATCATCTCATTGAAGGTCGCTCCCATTTCCGCAAGCTCATCCTGCGACTGGCCTTCCGGCTGGATTTTGATAAACGTGCCGCTGCGCTGGATTGCCCGCATCGTATGCGTCATATGGGCGATGGGACGCACGATGATGCTTCCGAGCAGACGCCCTGAAGCCACAACAGGAATCATCGCGATGGCCGTTACCGCCAGCAAAACAATTTGCAGCACCTTCAGCTGGTCTGCCGTGCCCTGCACACTTTCCGTCACCTGAATATTGACGACCGCGCCATCCGTCCAAATGACGGGAATCGATACAAGCGCGTAGCTATTCCCCTTGAAATCAATGTTTTCAATCCGCTTCTCCGCTGCATAAACAGCTTCCCGCTCGCTAAGCAGCTGCTCGCCTGGCGCAGTGACCAGCAGCTTGTCCGCCCCTTCGGCTGTCACCATGCGCAGCATGCCATTCAAGGGCACATACGCACGCAGCAAATCTGCGATCGGCACCGTCCCGGCCGACTTCAGCATGCCTTCGGAAATTTTCAGCGCTTCTGCCTCCACCCGCTCCATTTGGCTTGTCATCGTCAATTTGCTGAATAGCGCATAAACGGACAAGTTCATAGCTACGAGCAGAACCGCGAATAAGGCAGAGGAATAAAGATGAATCCGGCTGCGCAGCTTCATTGCGCTTCCTTGAGCACGTAGCCGACTCCGCGCACCGTATGGATGAGCTCGCTGGCAAAGCCTGTATCGACCTTTTTGCGCACATAGCGAATGTACACATCAACGACGTTCGTGTCGCCGTAGTAATCGTAGCCCCAGACTGCCTCAACTATTTGCTCGCGCCCCAGCACTTGGCGCTGATGCTTCAGCAGGTAGCTGAGCAAATCAAATTCGCGCGGCGTCAGCTCGATGCTTTTGCCCGAACGAATAACCTCGCGCGTCGTCTCATTCAGCTTTAAATCGCCAGCCAGCAGCCATGTCCCGTCCACTAATTGTGCGCCGCCTGCCTCTGCGGGAATCAAGCGCTGTCTAAGTGCCGCCCGAATTCTCGCCAGCAGCTCCTCAATTTGAAAAGGCTTCGTCATATAATCGTTAGCGCCCAGATCAAGCCCAGACACCTTGTCCTCTACGGAGCTTTTCGCCGTCAGCAAAATAACAGGCGTAGCAGCATCGGTCGCCCGGATTCGCCGTAAAATTTCGATGCCGCTAATGCCTGGAAGCATAACGTCAAGCAATACTAAATCCCATTCGCCTGTTCGGTACAGCTCAAGCGCCTGCAAGCCGTCATTCGCCTTGGAGACGCGATAACCTTCCGCTTCCAGCTCAATCTCCAGCACCCGGGCGATTTTTTGCTCATCCTCTACAATTAATATGGACTCATTCATTGCTGTCCCTCCCTGTCTCTCCGCTCCTGCCCACATCCTCAATCCAGCATGTGTGATTACGTTTATATTAGGCTATTTGTGGCAGAGGAAGCAACAACCGAGCCAAGCAGCAACCGCGAATACCCAAATGACAAACTGTTATTCCAATAAATTGGAATACTTCTGTTTCAAATTTCGACAACGCGATTAATAATAACTACAAGCTTGTATATGATTATGCGAGGGGGTCCATGTGATGAAGCTCCGCCGTTATTTGGCACAACTTGTAATCGCTATCTCCGTCCTGCCGCCTAAAGGCGACAATACCGACAAAGCACATAAATCGAGCTAATAAATCCAGCTTATACATAGGAAAGCCTGCCTTCGCGAAGCAACTCTGCTATAATGGAGGGAAAACCACATCAAAGGATGATACGATGATAGAAATTTCCAGCTATAGCGTGCAATATATTAAAGACCCTTTCGGCATTTTAACCGGTAAACGCTACGAGTTTATTATCGATATTGAAGCAGCCGAGGACGATGATATTTATTCGCCTAAAGGGCTTTATGTACGTGCTGTATTTGCCAAGGATGGCGACCAAGCCAAAATTGCCAAGCACGAAATCATCGAGCGCGAGACGGAGCGCATTTTGGATTTTGAGCTGGAAGACGAGGAGGAGCAGCTTGTGCTTGCCTTCTGCCAGGAGCATTGGCACGAAGCAGACGAATAAAAGGCTGTTGAAAAATAGGGCTGGCCCGCAAGCATATACATCTGCTTGCGGGCCAGCCCTTCGTTTATTACTCTGTTTTTGCAGCCTGAGCTTGCGAGAATAGCGTATGGAGCCTGTAGATGACGACCGTCGCATCCGCACGGTTGGTCGGATCAATCGCGCCGAAGCTGCCGTCCGGCTTGCCTTTCATTAATCCCGCTTGTGCCACAAGCGCTACAGCGTCCTTCGCATAAGCAGCAATGGTCTGACTATCGGTGAACACAGGCACACTGCCAGCAGGCAGTTCCGGCAGCGTCTGGCCTGTCGCTTTCCAGCCGCTGGCAAGCATTACCGCCATATCCTGCCGTGTAATCGGCTCGTTCGGCTCAAATAAGCTGCCTTCTCCGCCGCTTGCTTGCGCCAGAAGCGCTGTAATGCCCGCTTTCTCAGCTGCGGCAATATAAGGCGCATACCATGCGCTTGCAGCTACATCCGCAAAGCTTGACGTACCCTCTGGCACAAGTCCGAGCGTACCCACCAGCAGCTTGACGAACTCTGCTCTAGTTACCTGCGCACCCGGCTGGAACTCCGTATCATTTTTCCCTGTTATAACGCCCTTGCCATATAAAAAAGCAATCGCTTGCTGCGCTTCCGCGTACACGCCGCTCAAATCCGTGAATTCATAGCTAATGCCATCCTTCAATTCGCCAACGACAATCCCCAGCCCATTCGTCGCCATATACACACGGCCGTAGACCCTTGGATCGCCTGTAATCGCCGTATTAGCCGAACCGAATTGATGCTGGTCATCATTGATGCGAACCCAGTTTTTGCCGAGATCCTTCGAGCGGAAAATGCCATATGTGCCGCCGATCTTCGCGTAGGAATAAAGCGTCATATTTGTTTTTCCCGGTGCCGCTTTGCCAAAACCAATCGTTGCCGCTTCCTCCACGCCTGCAACCTTCGCAAACGTCTTGCCTGCATCGGTCGAATGCCATAAGCCATAGGCACTTTCGACTTTTTTGTTGTCTTTGGCTCCAGCGATCCAAATGTCGCCTTCTTTGCCTGGCATCGCCTTGAAGTTGCTTGTAATCACTTGCGGCAAGCCTGTCGCCTTCGATGCAGTGAACGTCGCTCCGCCATCCTTGCTGACGTAGAACACACCCGCGGCGAAGCCGTAGAAGAGCTTCGGATTTACCCGATCTGCCGATACGCGAGCCTTTTCCGGCAAGCCCTTCGAAGCCGTCCACGTTTTTCCTAAATCGGTGGAGTAGCTGACTGGCCGCGCTGTCTGTTCATCCGCGCTGCTCGGGCTCCATACGATTGTACTGCCGTCTGCGCTTACAGCAGCAAAGCCGCCGCTTGTTTTGTCCTCTTCCGCCGCTGTCCAGGCGTTCGCTGCCGGCGTCCACGTTTTGCCGTTATCTGTGGAAACACCCATTCTTGCTGCTGTCCCTTCCGCATGTCCGACACGTACGACGATATCTGGCTTCAGCTCGGCAAAATCAATATCCGTGCTCGTACCGATATACGGGCTCGTGATCATCTCCGGCGCTTGGTCCAGGCTTTCATGGCGGAAGCCGCCAATATCGCCCATCGCGCTCAGCAATGGCGCCCCTGACGGCGGGCTGATGAGGCCAAGTACAGCTGTTTCTTCAATACCGTCTGCCATGACGGTAATATCGACCTTTTTGTCTTTATCAAAATCCGTTAAGTTGCTCGCGCCGAACAGCGTTGCGCCCGTGCCGTACATCATATTGTCCGAATTAAACGGATCAATTTCCAGATCGCCAATCATCCAGCCAAGCTTCGGCGCGATTTCGGGAAGCTCTTTTTTCTCGCCCCAGTCCAGCCAAGGGGAATCCGCATATTCAATCGTAAAACGATTTTCCCGGTTCGGATTTTTCGAGAAATCGAGCGTCCAGAAAGGCTCCCACGTCGCACCGCCATTTGTACTGCGGTAAATGACATCATCCGGCCACCACTTGTTCATCGTCGCTACCATTAGCGTATTCGGCTGCCGCGCATCTACAGCCAGTCCGCCATACGGATTGTCCGTATTTCCGGTAGGGCTAATATCGGTCCATGCGCCGGTTGCCGTATCCAGCTTCCACACGGCGCCTTTGCCGCCATCATAAGGGCCGACAAATTCATTGTATGTAACGTATAGATGGCCTTTGCCGTCCAGCACCCCATGATGCGGTACAAAACCTTGCTTCGGCTGCCCCGCTACTGCTTCCCATGTTTCCCCGCCGTCCGTGCTGCGGTATATGCTTTGCTCATTGTCAGCCACGCCGACATAAATCGTTTGCGACTTTTTGCCCTTCGAGCCCGTCGCTTGATCGAACGTAATCCAAGCCACGCCAACGATATCGTCAAAATAATCCTTTACGTTGCCGCTCGCTGTAAAGCTGTCCACTTTGCTCCAGGTTTCGCCGTAATCCGTACTGCGCCACAGACCATTGCCGCTGCGCGCCCCGAGATACAAAATTCGATTGTCATTCGGATCGATGACCAGCCGCTCGCCCATCGAGCGCCCCGGCATATTGCCGCCAAGCTTGAACGGGAGCACTGTCCGCTGCCAGCTGTTTCCTTTGTCCGTCGAGCGCAAAATCATGCCCGGCGTATCTGTCCAATCATTCGTGTACGTGCCTACCGCCGCATAAACCCGATTCGTCTCCACAGGGTCCGTCGCGATGCTTTCCACGCCCAGCATGCTCCATTCCTCGAAGCCTACAAAATCCAAGAGCTGAATCCAGCTTTGCGTCGCGGAATCGAAGCGATAAGCGCCGCCAATGTCCGTCCGCGCATAAATCAAATCCTTCTCGGAAGGATTATACACAATGCCGGGAACAAAGCCACCACCCACGACCTTCGCCCTTCCCCAATCATAGGCGGGCTGCTGCCCCGCTGTTTTGCTGCTGTTTTTGTCTGCCGCTGGAGCTGGGGCCGGAGCCGCCGCTGCGCTTCCTACTAGCGAAGCCGTTAATGCCGCTGCTGTCAGCAGACTGCCAAATGTCCGAATAACCATTATAAATTCCACCCTTTCCATCATAAAGTTCCTGTTTCTGTAAGCGCAAACATTTGTGCGAATCGACATTTGCCTGCGCCAGCTTCGTTATCTAAACTATTTTACTCTATTTAAGGCTGGTATTTATACCCTTAAAATTGATTTTTATATCATGGAAAAATCAGGGGAAGAAAATTGTAAGTTGAACCATTTTCGGTGGTCAGGTGCGATCGTCGCTGCTGCGAGAAAGATTGGGCTTCCGGCCGCTGTTGTTTTCCGATTTCTTTTATTATTCCTCGCTGAGGAAGAAATCCGAAAACAATAGTCCATGCTTACGAAGATGCTTTCCTCCGGAAAGCTTTAGGCGGACACTGAGCATATGCTTACGAAGCAGCTTTCCTTCGGAAAGCTAAGCTTAGCTTTAACTCCTCCAGCTCCAACCTTTCTCTCCGCCGCTCTCTGCACCTTCCCACTCAAACAAAAAGGGAAAAACCATCCATCAGTAACATAAACCTACTGACGGACAGTCTTTCCCTCTTAAAGCTTCAAAAGGTTACGCTTTTGGAATCTAAATACTTTTCACCATAAGCCCTACTAAGCTACTAATTTAGAGTTTTTAGGGTGTATATGCAAACATAAGCAAGCCAGATCCAGATCGAATTTAGCGTCAAATGCATTCCCTCTCCTGCTGGGAATATCCGCCTCATGAATAGAATCATATGACCGAAAATATGTACCGGAAGGAAGTCTCATGTTTTTGTTTCAGTGGTTAACTCCCGCGTATAGCTAGACTTGGCGGACACAGCAGCCGCTATTTCAACAAAATCAAGGGTTAAGGCACAGGCTGAGGACTCAGGAGCCGCTAATGAGCTGCTTTTAACCATTTTGACGGGTTTATGAGGACGATAGCGGTTTTCCTGTCCGCTTACCGCCTAAAATCGAATCAAAATCCAGAATAGCGGAAGCTGAGTCCTCCAAAAAAAAGGGAGCGCCAAGAGCTCTAGGCTCTTAGCAACAATTGCATGCTCCAGTTTGCATATACACCCTAGAGCTATAAGTGCTTCTTCCCGTCTCTGCCCCTAGACCGTCAACTCAGGTGTAGCAAGGTACATCTGAGTTGACGAGCAGTGGGCTTCTCACGATTTCGAACCCCTTAGCCTGCTACGGGAGCAGGTGAGATTAGCGCTTTGATTTTTTCCAAATCCCAGTCCGTAACGGCGGTGTAGACGCCGTCGCTGCCGATTTCCACTACAGGAACGTGGCGGATGCCATATTTGGCTTCAAGGACGTCGCGCAAATAATCTTTGCCTTCAATATCGATATTTTCATAGGGCTGGTTGTTTTGCTCCAAAAATTGTTTCACTGTGCCACAATACTGGCAGCCTGTTTTGCTCCATACAATTACCTTTTTTGCTGCGGACATCGTTACAGCCTCCTTTATAAATATTAACCTAATACATAGTGGCAAGCGGCATAATGCTCGCTGCCAATGAGCTGCAGTTCGGGCTCCGCCTCCCTGCAGCGCTCCGTTGCCATAGGGCAGCGCGTATGAAAGCGGCAGCCGGAAGGCGGATTGGCCGGAGAGGGGATTTCTCCTTCAATCGCGCGAAATGTTCGCGTTCGCCCGGGGCCGGGCTGGGGGATGGAAGCAATTAATCCTTGCGTATACGGATGCGCTGGGTGGAGGAACAGTTCCTCGCTGGGCGCAATTTCGACCAGCTTGCCCAAATACATGACGCCGATCCGGTCGGAAATATGTCTGACGATATTCAGCCCATGGGCGATAAACAAATAGGTCAGATTCATTTTTTGCTGCAAATGCTGCATGAGGTTGACGATCTGTGCCTGCACCGACACATCCAGCGCCGATACCGCTTCATCCGCAAGAATAAAGCTTGGATTAAGCGCTATGGCACGGGCAATGCCAATACGCTGGCGCTGCCCGCCGGAAAATTCATGCGGATAGCGGCTGTACCAGTCTGCCTTCAGCCCGACAAGCTCCATGAGCTCCTCTACGCGCGCTTTTCTTTCCTTGCTGCCAGCATGGTCATGGACGCGCAGCGGCTCGCCGATAATGTCGCCGATACGCCAGCGCGGATTAACCGAGCCATACGGATCCTGAAAAACAATTTGCATATCGCGCCGCGCCTGCCGCAGCTCCGAGCTGCTTTGCCCGGTCAGCTCCCTGCCCTGAAACTTAACGCTGCCAGCCGTCGCCTGCTCTAATTGCAAAATGACCCGCCCAAGCGTCGATTTGCCGCTGCCAGACTCCCCGACGAGGCCAAAGGTTTCCCCTTTTCTAATGGAAAACGAAACATTGTCCACCGCTCTGACCTGCGGGCCTGAACGATGCAGCAAGCCTCTCTGGATCGGATAAAATTTGCTTAGCCCGCTTACCTCGAACAGATTTTCGCCTTGCCGGCCAGCTTCTTGGAGAGCCACAATCGGTGACTCAGCGCTTGTTGCATTTGTTAGCTCAGCACTAGCCGTCCACTCCTCGGATTGAACGAGCTGCTCGGCATGCCAGCATGCGCTCAGCCGTTCGCCTATCGCAAGCAGCGGCGGGCTTTCGCTGCGGCATCTATCCGTCGCATAGGAACAGCGAGGGTTAAAACGGCAGCCGGACGGCAGCTCCGACAAGCTCGGGATAGAACCCTCGATGGAATGAAGCTTGACGCTGCGGTCGCTGTCCATCGTCGTAATCGATTGCAGCAGCCCTCTCGTATACGGATGATGCGGCTGCCCGAACAGCTCGGCTGCGGTCGCCTGCTCGACAACCTGCCCGGCATACATAACGATAATGCGATCCGCCATCTCGGCGGCAATGCCCATATCATGGGTCACTAGCAAAATCCCCATATTAAATTCTTCTTTAAGCTCTTGCAGCAAATGTAGAATTTGCGCCTGAATCGTCACATCCAGCGCCGTCGTTGGCTCATCCGCAATCAGCAGCTCTGGCCCGCAAGCGAGCGCCATTGCGATCATAGCCCGCTGCAGCATGCCCCCCGACAGCTCGCCCGGATACTGCTTCATTCGCGCCTCCGGCTCAGGAATGCCGACCCGGCGCAGCAAATGGACAGCCCGTTCCCACGCCTCGCGCTTTTTGCCACGCTGATGGCGCTCAATAACCTCGGTAATTTGGCTTCCAATTGTAAAAATCGGATCAAACGCCGCCATCGGCTCTTGAAAAACCATCGCCATCCGCTTGCCCCGCAGCGCGCGCAGCTCCTTCTCCGGCATCGCGACGAGATCCGCATCTCCCAGCCGCATGCTGCCTCCGGCAATAACGCCGTTCTCATAGTCGATCAGGCGCATAATGGCTTTGGACGTAATCGTTTTGCCGCTGCCGGATTCGCCAACGAGACATACCGTTTCTCCAGGCGCAATATGAAGCGAAACGTCCGTAATGGCTCTAAGCAAGCCCCGTTTCGTCTTAAAATCAACCGTCAGATGCTCCATCGTGAGCAATTGGCTCATTTACGCTGCCTCCTTTCGCCTTCCTTCTATCAAGCCCGGCGTCTATGCTGTCTTATACTGTCTTATGCTCTGCTTTGCTTTGGATCTAATTGATCGCGAACCTTGTCACCCAATATGTTGATGGAGAGAACAAACAGCGTGATGGCAAGGCCCGGGAAGGTGCAAATCCACCAAGCTACGGTCAAATAGCCGCGGCCCTGAGAGAGCAGCGCCCCCCAGTCTGGAATTTCTTTTATCGTGCCAAGTCCTAGAAAGTTAAGGCCTGCTCCGGTCAAAATCGCCGTGCCAATGCCGATTGCCGCCATGACAAACATCGGCGATAAAGAATTCGGCAGCACATGCCTTACAAAGATCGATAGGCTGGACGTTCCAATTGAGCGGGAGGCGGTAATGAAGGGTCGGCCTTTAATGCTCATGATTTGCCCGCGCATCACCCGCGCGTACCCGGGTATCGATGCCGCCGCAACAGCCAGCACGACATTCATCAGGCTTGGCCCCAGCGCCGCTGCAATCGCAAGCGCCAGCAGCACGCCCGGAATCGTCATCAGCACGTCGATCAGCCGCATAAATACAGCATCGACTACGCCGCCAATGTATCCCGCTATCGCTCCAATCGCTCCGCCCGTCATACAACCGACAAGCACCGATACGAAACCGATCAACAAGGAATCCCGGCTGCCATGCACGACAACGCTGAATACGTCACGGCCAAAATAATCCGTCCCGAACACATGCTGAAGGCTTGGCGGCTGCATAATTTGCTCCGTATCCATCAACGTAGGCGAATAAGGAGCAATCAAGCTCGGAAATAAAGCACAGCTGATAATAAACAACACGATAACGGCTGCGGCATAAATCAGCAGATCCGCAGGCGCCAGCCTTATTTTTTTGCGGGATTTCGCAGCACCTTCTGTCCTGCTCCCTTGCCATATCTGTTTGCCAATGACGGCTTGCTTCATATGAATCTTTTGCCCCTTTCTACCTGCGCTACTGGGTACGCCTTACGCGCGGATCGATCAAAGTATAGGAAATGTCCACAAGCAAATTCACAACAATATACACGATCGCCGAGAAAAAAATAACGCCCTGCACGACTGGCAAATCCTTTGCCATAATCGCGTCAGCAATAATTCGCCCAATGCCTTGGCGTGAGAATACCGTTTCAATAACGACCGTTCCGGCCATCAAATCGCCAATAATAACGCCAACCATCGTCAATGCCGGAATTAGCGCATTTCGCAGCGCATGCTTATACATGATGAACCGCCCTGGCAGCCCCTTCGCCCGCAGCGTGACGATAAACGGCTCATTAATGACCTCAAGCATGCTATTGCGAACCATCCGCACGATAAAGCCTGAGCCAACGAAGCCCAGCGTAATGGCGGGCAGCACCAGCGTGCTGAAGCCATCCGAGCCCATAGCCGGAAACCAGCCCAACTGCACCGAAAAAATCAGAATAAGCAAAATGCCCGACCAAAATGTCGGCATCGAAATGCCGAACAAACCAACCATTCGCGCGACGATGTCAATCCAGCGATTGCGATGAATGGCCGACAGCACGCCTAGCGTGACGCCGATGATGACCGCAAGAAGCGAGCTTAACGCCGTCAAAGCGAGCGTGGCGGGAAAGTGCTCAACGATCTTCGGCAGTACCGGCTCCGAATTAACGATTGATTTTCCAAAATCGCCCTGCAGCACATGCAGAAAATATTCGCCAAGCCGCTCATAGAACGGCTGGTTTAGCCCAAGCTGCTCCCGCAGGTTAGCAATCATCTCCGGTGTGGCCGAAGACGGATCAAGAATAAGGAGCGCAGGGTCGCCGGGCAGCACATTGACGATACAAAAGACGAGCACCATCGTGCCGACCAGCACCAGCAAGGACGTATAAAGCCGAACGCTTACCGCTTTTAACATACTCCATCTCCGCTCCTTTCCCACTTTTATTGTCAAATTACGATATGATTACTTGGTTATATACACATCATTAAAGATCGGATAGCCCAGCGAGTCAAAAGCTAATCCTTGCACCTTTTTCGAGGCGGCTACTGTATAAGGGAACACATAAATCGGAATAATGACGGCCTTATTAATAATAAGCTGCTGTGCTTCCTTATAGATTGCTTCACGTTTCGTCTGGTCCTTCTCGATTGCGCCATCCTCAAGCAGCTTATCCAGCTCAGGATCGGCTAAATTCGGCAAGTTTTGACGGGACCCCGGCGCTGTTGTGTGATAGATGGAATAAAGCGCGTTAGGATCAGAATTGACCTGGCTGTTGCCATAAAGATCATAGTTATTGTTTCCATAAACGACGGTTGCGACATCCTTTGTAATTTCCACGTCTACCTGTATGCCCAGCGACTTAAGCTGCTGCTGCACGATAGCGGCAATATCATTGCGCTTCTCGCGGTTCGGCGAGCCATCGACATAATGGAGCGTCAGCTTCTTGCCGTCTTTTTCCCTGATGCCATCGGCCCCTGCTTTCCAGCCCAGCTCGTCAAGCAGCTGCTTCGCTTTCTCGATGTCCGGCTTGATGCCGCCTTCCAGCGAAGCGTCATAGCCGAAAATGCCCGGAGAAAGCGGCGACCACGCCTGCTCATACGTTCCGAGATACAGCGTTTTGACAATTGCCTCGACATTGATGCCCAACTGCAGCGCCTGCCTAGCCTTCAGCTCATTCCATGGCGCCTTGCTATGATTGATGAACAGCGTATACGGCAGGCCAACGGTATTGGCTTGGTATAGCTGGCTGTTCGCATCATTTTTCAAGGAAAGAATATTTTGCGGGGGTACCGTCTCAGCGGCAAGCACCTGCCCGCTCTGTACGCTTCCGATCCGCGTAGCCTCCTCAGGCACAATTTTGAAAATGATTTTATCCAAATTCGGCGCGCCCTGCTGGCTGACCGTTTCCGGCGCCCAGTTGTAATCGGGGTTTTTCTCCACGACGATTTCCGAATTTTCATCCCATTTTACAAACTTGAAGGGCCCTGTTCCGACGGGATGCTTGGTGAATTGATCGCCGTCCTTCTTCGCCGCCGTCGGCGACACAATGCTAAGCAGCGCTTGGCTTACATTTCCCAAGAACGCCTGCGACGGCTCGGATAAGTTCAATTTGACCGTAAACTCGTCAATAACCTCCGAGGATTCATAGGGCCTAACGAGTGCTAAAGCATTCGCCGCTTTTGTCTCCGGGTCAATGATCCGGTCAAAGCTATATTTCACCGCTTCGGCGTTGAAAGGTGTACCGTCCTGAAACTTTACGTCCTGGCGAAGCTTGAACGTATATGCTTTGCCATCCTCCGACACCGACCATTCCGTTGCCAGCCAAGGCTTGATTTCTCCGCCTGGAAGCTGGACGACCAGCGTGTCGTAAAGTGTACGGATGACCCTGACCGCAACGGCAAGGCCGCTGCGATGCGGATCAAGCTGATCGGGAGAGGTCGCAAGGGCATAGCTCAGTTCGCCGCCTAAAGCAGGCGTGCTGCTCTGCTCCGCCGAAGCTGCTGGCGCCTCGCCAGTACTGCTTCCGCCAGTCGCCGCGCTGTTCTTGCCCGTCCCCCCGCTGCAGCCTGCCAGTACGAGGGTAACCGCTAGCGCGACGCTTGCCATTTTCATCCAAACGACTCGTTTGTTTAATGCTGCGCTCATATCTCTCATCCTCCTAAACGGTCGTCACCTTGGTTTTGGCATAACGGTTTTCCGGCACAGGTACGCCGAGATGTCCGCGCAGCGTGTCATGCTCGTATTCCTCACGGAACAAGCCGCGCTCCTGCAAAATCGGCACAACCTGGTCAACGAACTCCGTCAGACCCGTCGGTATAGATGATCCGACAATAAAGCCGTCCACCGCGCCCTGCTCAAACCATTGCTGGATTTGATCCGCAATTTTAACGGGAGTGCCAATGAACGTCGGCCGCGGCGTCGTTTCTTGGAGCGCCACTTGGCGAAGCGTCAAGCCGCCTTCCTTCGCCTGCCGCTTAATGCGGTCCGTCGTGCTGCGGAAGCTGTTTTGACCAATTTCACCAAGCTCAGGGAACGGCTCATCAAGCGGGTATTGCGAAAAGTCATGGTGGTCGAAATACCGTCCCAAATAATCAAGTGCCTTCTCAATATTTACAAGCTGCGCCAGCTCCTGATATTTGCGTTCTGCTTCTTCATCCGTCGCACCAATGATTGGCGCAATGCCTGGCAAAATGGCGACATCCTCCGAAGAGCGTCCATGCGCAGCTGCACGTGCTTTCACATCATCATAAAACTGCTTGCCCTGCTCGATGGATTCAAAATGGGCAAATACCGCATCCGCTACTTTGGAAGCGAAGTTCTTGCCATCCTCCGACGAGCCTGCTTGAAAAATAACCGGATGACCCTGCTTCGATCTGGAAATGTTCAGCGGTCCCTGCACCGAGAAAAACTCGCCTTTATGGTTTAAGGTGTGCAGCTTCTTCGGGTCAAAAAACTGGCCGCTTTCTTTATCGCGAACAAAGGCGTCATCCTCCCACGAATCCCACAGCCCCCGAGTGACGTCCAAATATTCATTCGCGATCCGATAACGGGTCGGATGGTCGGGATGCTCGGTCTTGCCGAAGTTTTTCGCTGAGCCTTCAAGCGGCGAAGTCACGATATTCCAGCCTGCACGGCCGCCGCTAATATGATCAAGCGAGCCAAATTGTCTCGCTACGGTGAAAGGCTCGCTATAAGACGTCGACAGCGTGCCGACTAAGCCAATCTTCGATGTAACCGCACCAAGTGCTGATAAAACCGTCAACGGCTCAAAGCGGTTTAAAAAATGGGGAATTGATTTTTCATTAATATATAAGCCATCGGCAATAAATACAAAATCAAACTTGCCAGCTTCCGCCTTCTGTGCCTGCTGTTTGTAAAATTCAAAATTAACACTCGCATCAGGCTGTGCGTCGGGGTGTCTCCATCCGGCAATATTGCCGCCTACTCCGTGCAAAATGGCGCCTAGCTTCAATTGTCTCTTTTTAGTTGTTGTCAAGATTGTTCCCTCCTGTTGGTTGTTTGCTTTTAATTTTATTATTCCTAGTGGTTTTGTCGTATTTAATAATGATTGAAACGAGTTTACCATCGATTGCCGAATAAAAGCCAATAGAGCTTTTCTATTTTGGCATTAAAAAAATCGATGATCCCCTATTAAGAGGAAGCGGCGCTTGATTTTGTCCCAAGCATTAACTGCTGTTTGTCCATTGAACGTATTTGCAGCCTCCATTATGATAAATGATGTTCGATAATGATTATCATTGTCTAAAGATAAAATAAAATGGGGGTACCAAATTGAAAACAACTAGAAATGTTGTCACGACTGCCGCAAGTCTTGCTCTTATGATGGGAATGCTATTGTCCTCATGTTCGGCAGAAGCGAAGCGCATTATTTATACCGGGAGCGATGTTGGCGACATGCTGGCGCTCGGCGTAACGCCTATTGGCGCAGCACTGGGCATTATTAAAGAACAAGTCGCATTTCCCGAGCTGCTGGATGGCATAAAGGATATTGGCGATTTGCTTGGCGATGCCGAAAAAATAACGGCGCTTGATCCCGATTTGATTTTGCTTGATAGCGGCGGTACTTATTATGAAGAAGGTGCTTTCGACACCTTGTCCAAAATCGCGCCAACGGTCACTTATGATCGTCTCGAACGAATGAGCGCCTCCGCATGCTTGGCGATATTGTAGGCAAGCAGCAGGAGGCTGAGGAGTGGATTGCTTCCTATGAGGCAAAAGTTAAAGAGGCTGTGGCCAAGCTTAACGTCCAAACGGGAGAAAGCGCATCTGTCTTCCTTTTGCTTGGCAAGGATTTCTATGTCATGGGCGATAAAAGCTTCGCAGCTACGCTGTACCATACACTTGGCTATACGCCAGCCCCAGAAATACAGAAAAATCTGATTGACGCAAATGAACGATTCGCTAACATATCGAATGAACTGCTGCCTGATTTTGCCGGCGATTGGCTATTCGTCCTGACGGATGAAGACGATGCGGCGCGCTCTGCCACTTGAATCTTTATTTTTCTCTTTTAAGGCGGCCACTCCGCTGCTGGGCAACAATCCAGCAGCATTAATAGATGAAGATACGCTCTCCCATCACACACTGTTTGCTATTACAGCAGGCGATGCTTTAGGACAAATGGAGGGAAGAACGCCCATACAGGTTCGCCAAGGCGATTGCCTGCTGCTGCCCTCCGGGGAGATGCTGCGTTTCGCGGCTAAATCAGAGAGCAGCTTCCAGTGCATCCGCATAACCTTCGACCTTTATAAAATCGGACAAGCCTGCCCCGAAGCAAGCCTTGGTGATCGCTTTCCCTATTTTGTGCCGATTGCGATTCGGCCTCTTTCGCTGATGCTTGACGCTTTGGAGCAGCTATCGCTTATCGGACAAAACGCCCTCCCGCTCGCTCGCTTCAAGCAGCAAGTTAAACTGCAGGAGCTTTTTGCTGTACTGCTGGAGCAGCACGAGCGCAACAATCAGGAGGACAGCGCTGTCGCTGCGGTTGAATCGACGGTAGCTTATATGCAGGAGCATTATCGCGAGCCGATTACGGTCGAGAAGCTGCTTCAAATCTCCGGCGTAGGCCGCTGGAAGTTCAGCACCTTGTTCCAGATGCTCACCGGACACAAGCCGCTCGACTATTTAACCGAGCTGCGAATGAACCGGGCCAAGGAGCTGCTGCTGCTTCGCCAGCAGGAACCGCTCCGTGAAATCGCCCACAGCGTCGGCTTTCAGGATGAATATTATTTTAACCGCCGTTTCCGGAAGCAGATTGGGCTGTCTCCTAGACAATACGCAAGAAGAATCACGGATGCCGCCGCCTCTGCTGACTGGGCAGGCCGCGAAGTCAAGCTGCCGCTGCAATCGACACGCATTGTTGCAATAGGCTATGCGCTTGGCGACATGCTGACGCTGGGCATCAAGCCGATCGGAGCGGATTTGTCGCTTATCGGCAAACAGGTCGTTTTCCGAGGCGAGCTCCAGCATATTGCCGATATTGGCAGCAAGGGCGATACGGCTATTATTGCTGAGCTTGAGCCTGAGCTGATTCTCCATTGCAATCTCCAGCATGAGTCTCCAGAAGCACTAGCGAGCATCGCCCCAACTTTGTTTATTGAAAAAAATGCCTCCACTTATGTACGGCTTCGGCAAGTCGCCGACATTTTAGGTAGAACCGAGCAGGCAGAGCGCTGGATTTCCGGCTTCGAATCCCGTATGGACGCGATGTGGCAAGCTATACGCCCGGAATTGCTGCCCTGTGAAACGGCATCCATCTTCGTTGTTGTCAGAGGCGATTTGTATTTGATGGGCAATCACGGTATGGCGCTGTCCATTTACCATCCGCATGGTTTTGAGAAGCCTGACAAAGTCCAGCAGCTGTTTCACGCCAACGTCCCCTTCATGAAAATCGATGCTGCACAGCTGGAGGAATGTTCAGGCTCGCGGATTTTTCTGCTGAGCACAGATGATGCTTTATCCAGAGAAACGATCCGCCACATCATAATGAGCAAAAGCTGGCAGCAGTTGCCTGCTGTACGCAGCGGCCGCTTCCACATGGCAGATGCGATGTGGAACTTCGATGATCCATTAACGCGGGATCGGCTGCTGAGTGTGCTGCCCAACCTTTTGCGCCAAAGCTCCTGAGCCGAAATTTCACACTATTAGGGCGTGTATTTGTGTTCACACGCAAGAACCTACGTACCACTAGCCAGCTTTATGTACTTCGTTTCAGGAGTTACTCCCTGCACAAAACTAGTCTTGGTGGACACAGCAGCCGCTATTATAGCAGGAACATGAGTTATGCCACTGGCTCCGGACTCAGGAGCCGCTAATGCGCTGACAATCACCACTTTGACGGGATTAGGAGGACAATAACGGCTTTCCTGTCCGCGCACGGCTAGAAATCGGGTCAAAAGCCAGATTAGCGGAACCTCAGTCCTCAAAAAAAGAAGGAGCGTCCCGGGCTGCGTGATCTCAGCCATCATCACAAGCTGCGGTTTCTCAACCTTGATATGAATGGCAAAAGGCTCAGCATGAGATTAATTCCCTCATACTGAGCCTTTTTTCCATCCACTTACGCTGTTAGTGTCTAGTTAGCGTTTTCTTTAGTAGTATCAAGTTAGTGGTGCCTATTAAGTGCCTAGTTAGTGCTTAGTAGCCTCTACTAGGCGCCGAACTGCGCTTTATGCAGGCGATTATATACACCTTTAATCGCCAGCAGCTCATCATGGCTGCCCTGCTCTTTAATGCCTTCCTCCGTAACGACCACGATGCGGTCAGCGTTCTTGATCGTCGCCAGGCGATGCGCAATGACGAGCGTCGTGCGCCCTTTGGACAGCTCAGCCAGCGCCTGCTGAATCGCTGCTTCCGTAGCCGTGTCAAGCGCCGAGGTCGCTTCATCAAGAATAAGGATCGGCGGATTTTTCAGGAACATGCGGGCAATGGAAAGACGCTGCTTCTGTCCGCCAGACAATTTGACGCCGCGTTCGCCGATAAGCGTATCAAGGCCTTGGCCCTGCGAAAGAATAAGCTCCTCCAGCTGCGCTCTGCGAGCCGCCTCCCAAATTTCTTCCTCGGTAGCATTCAGCTTGCCGTAAGCAATATTTTCACGAATCGTGCCATCAAACAAGAACACATCCTGCTGGACGATACCGATTTGGCCGCGCAGCGAATCGAGCTTAATTTTCCGAATATCGAGGCCATCAATCTCAATCGCCCCGCCCGTCACCTCATAGAAGCGCGGCAGCAGGCTGCATATCGTGGTTTTGCCGGCTCCCGATGGTCCAACAAGAGCTACCGTCTCTCCTGTTTTCACAGTCAAATCAATATGATTCAAAATCGATTTGCCTTCCTCATAACCGAAGGAAACATCGCGGAATGTGATTTCTCCTTCTAGGCGGCTAATCGCCTTCGCATCCGGCGCATCCTCAATATCCGGCTCCGTCTCGAGCAGCTCCAAATAACGCTTGAAGCCGGCAATTCCCTTCGGATACGTCTCAATAACCGAGTTGATTTTTTCAATTGGACCGAGAAACACATTGGAAAGCAGGACAAATGCCATAAATTCCCCGAACGTCATTTGACCTTGAATGACGAACCATGTACCGCAGGCGAGTACAAACAAGGAAACGAATTTCATCAGTATGTAGCTGATCGATGAGTTCCAAGCCATAACGCGGTAAGCGACCAGCTTCGTTTGAAGAAAACGGCCATTGTTCACTTCAAATTGCTCCACTTCATGCTTCTCGTTGGAGAACGCTTGAACGACGCGAATGCCGCTAACTGTATTTTCAACGCGGGCATTATAGTCAGCAATATCGGAAAACATCCGATGGAACGCCTTGGACATTTTGCGGCTGAAATACAGCGACAGGTAGACCATCAGCGGAATAATAATAAACGTCAGCACCGCCAGCTGCCAGTTAATGGTCAGCATGAGCCCGAATGCGCCCAGCAGCGTCATAACGGCGATAAACATGTCCTCCGGCCCATGATGGGCAATTTCCCCGATATCCATCAAGTCATTAGTCATCCGCGATACAAGATGCCCCGTCTTATTATTGTCGAAGAAACGGAATGATAGCTTCTGAATGTGGTTGAACAGTCTGCTGCGCATATCCGACTCAATCTGAATGCCCAGCTTATGACCCCAATACGTCACGACATAATGGAGAAACGCACTTACAATATAAATGCCAATCAAGCCTACACAGGCCCATAAAATCCATTTCCAATTGCCCGAAGGCAGCAGATCATCCACGACCCGGTTCAAGGCGAGCGGGAACACCAGCTCCAGCAAGGCTGCAAAAACCGCGCAGGAGAAGTCCAGTATGAACAACCCTTTATAAGGTCGGTAATATTCAAAAAAACGGCGAAGCATGTCATCATTCCTCTTCTGTCATAATGGCAAGACTAATTGGAAAATAATCCAATGCTGATAATGATTATAATTATCAGCATTCCCAGTTTATCGCAGCCCACTTTTTAAAGCAATGGACAAAATGGAGATTACCAAAAAAATAATACATCCCCTTTTACAATATTTAAAAAACAAAAAAAGACCTACATGAAGAGTTAGGTCTTAGAATTAATTAATCGCTTACCCTTTAACCGAACCTGCTGCAATCCCTTCAACAATACGATTGCTAAGGAACAGAAACGTGATCAAAATCGGAAGAATGCTAATCATGAGAGTGGCTCCAATGGCCCCCCAATCCGTCGTATACTGACCGATAAAATTTTGCACGCCGACAGTCAACGTTTTATAAGAATCAGAGCTAATAAACGTGTTAACAAAAATAAATTCATTCCAGTTATAAATCATGTTGATGATCGCCGTTGTAGCAAGCACGGAGCTTGTCATCGGGAATACAATTCGGAAGAACATCCGGTTGACCGAGCAGCCGTCAATGATAGCGGCTTCCTCCACCTCGCGCGGCAGCGCATAGTAGAACCCCAGCAGAATCATGATCGTTATCGGCATGTTAAAAGCAACATAAGATAAAATCAGAGACAGGGGATGGTCCGTTAGCCCCGCTTTATTAAACAGGCTGAACAGCGGAATTAGCGTGGAATGAACCGGAATCATCATGGCCACCATGAATAGGCCCAGGACAAGCGAGCTGCCCTTCCACTTCATTCTTGTGACGGCATAAGTGACTAAACTGCCCAGCATCACAGTGATAACCGTAGCTGAAACGGTGATCCAGACGCTGTTAAAAAAATAAACATCAATGTTCCCGGCGCTCCAAACCTTCTCATAGTTCTCCCATCGAGGATTCATCGGCAGTGACAAGGGCGGTAGATTGAATACCTCCTGATTGTTTTTAAGAGAGAAAAACAACAGCCAAACAAGAGGAAATAGCTGCAGCGCAGCTACCATAATCAAAACAGCATATAAAACGCTATACCCCAGCTTGATGCCGATCCCCGGTTTTAATTCCGGCAGCTCATTCCGAATTTTTATATTCCTAGTAACCATGAAGTCTTCCTCCTTACGAGTATTGGATCGTATCCTTTGAGGCCGTTAATTTGCGAATGACCCAAGTGACAGCCAAACAAATAACCAGCAGAAAAAAGCCGATTGCGCTGCCATATCCAAAATCGTAGGCTCGAAACGCTTCATGATACATGTACGAGGCCATAACTTCGCTTGCCCCATTGGGACCTCCATCTGTCATAACAAAGATCAAATCAAAATATTTCAATGAGCCCACAACAGCCAGTACAATCGTTACTTTAATTACTTCCATCACAAGCGGCAGCTTAATCATCCAAGCAATTTTCAGGGCATTCGCTCCGTCAATTTTGGCTGCTTCCTCAAGTGACGCCGGGATGTTTTTCAGAGCCGCATAATAAATCAAAATATAAAAACCCGCATACTGCCACAAAATCGGAATAAATAAGGCATACAATACGAGCGATGGCTCAGCGAGCCATGCGGGAGGATTGGCAAAACCAAGTGATTCCAACATGCTGTTCAGCACGCCGTTAGTTGGATGATAAATTCTGAGCCAAAGCTGCGCAATCGCTACCGATGATAGAAGCATAGGGATGAGATAGATTTTGCGAAATAAATTCGCTCCGTTAATTCGCGCGGCTAACACCATTGCTACAATAAGGTAGAGCAGAAGGCTTATTCCCGAGAAAACGGCAAGCAGCAGAGAATGCCATGCGCTGTTCCAGAAAGTTGCATCCTTGAACAACGCGAGGTAATTATCCAACCCAACAAAGGTCATCGCACCAATGCCATTCCATTTATTCAAGCCATAATAAGCGGTTAAAACAATCGGAATGTATACAATAGCTAATATTAATAACAGAGACGGCAGCACATATAAAGCAATTATTTTTTTGTTAGAAAGCACTTTGTCCAAATGGGCCGACTCCTTTCCTTCATAATGAATGAGCGGAAGACATATTGGAGCCATGCCCACAGCTATGTCTTCCACCGATCAATCTCAGGGGACGATTATTTCCCTTCGGAAATGGCTTTATCATGCTCTTCCGAGAATTTCTCAGGTGTCACTGCCTTTCCAAACAGAGCTTGAATCATATTCAGATGAGTTTCGGCTGCACTCGCCTGCATTTGAACATCTGCAAACAAGGTAATGCTGCTTGCTTGATTCATTTCGTTAAATAAATCAATGTAAAGCTGCGGCAGCTCCATGCTGGATGTATCCACTTTAGTCGCAGGAATAACGCCTGCACCCGTCACCGCTTGCTCTCCCCACTGGGTTACAAAGTATTCGATGAATGCTTTCGCTTCCGCTTTTACCGCAGAATTTTCGGATACGAATAGACCGACACCCGGACCGCCTACCCAGCTGTTAATGTCACCTTTTCCGCCCTCAACTTTCGGGAATTTAAAGAAACCAACACTGTCACGGAATTCTTTCGGGATATCTTCATTTGTCGTAAAGTTTGGCAGCTCCCATGTGCCCATCATATACATAGCAGCTTTGCCATTCAGAAACTCCGACTTTGCTTCCTCATTGGACAAACCGTTGAAACCCTTCACGAATGCATGGCTGTCTACCAGTGTCTGTACTTCAGTCGCTGCTTGCAGCAATCCTTCGTCTGTAAAGGCTCCTTCGCCGTTTATCGCACCGGATAATGTCTGCTGCCCGGCGATTCGATCAGCTAGGTACATATACCAGAGCGAACCCGTCCAACGGTCCTTGTTGCCAAGCGCAATCGGCGCGATTCCATTTTCAGAAAGTGTTTTTGCAACAGCCTTTAATTCCTCGTAGGTTTGCGGGATTTCAAGCTTGTATTTCTCGAATATGGATTTATTATAGTAAACCGGAGCAATGTTGAATTCAAGTGGGAGCGCATACGTTTTACCATCAATCGCATATGCCTCTGTCGTACCGGATACGAACTTGCCGTTCAGCTCGCCGCTAAGCAAGTCGTCTACAGGTGTAAACAGCTTTCCTTCCACGTACGGCTGCAAGAACCCGGCCGCCCACGTTACACCGACATCCGGCAGTTTATTGGATGCCGAAAGCACCTTCAGCTTGTTTTTATATTGCTCGTTATCCAGCACTTCTTGCTTGATCGTCACATTCTTATGCTCATCCTGATAGGCTTTAATTATTTGATTTACGATTTTGTTTTGGCCTGCTGACACACCCTCTGGCCATAAATGCATAAAGTTAATCGTAACCTGCTCACCGCTCTCGCCTGCTGTCTCCTTACCGCCGCTGCTGCTTTCATTACTGTTTGTGCCGCAGCCAGCTGCTACCAGAACCAGACAAAACGCCAATAAGAGCATCAATCCTTTTTTCTTGAACACGTTTACATCCCCTTTAATTCTAATGTAAGCGTATTAAATCCGCTTTAATTAAATTGTAGCAACACTGTTCGCAAGCCGTAAGGATATAAGCATTGGGAGTAATACCATAATTATTGGATACTTTTTTCTGAATTAGAGACGCTTTGACGATACTGGCTTGGACTAGTGCCCTCTATGGAACGAAACACTTTGACAAAATATTTTGCTGTTTGGTAGCCCACCTGCTCTGAAATTTCTGCTATAGAGTCTCTCGTATTGACCAGCAGCTCCTTAGCCCGCTGCACTCGTCTGCGACTCAAATAATCGCTGAAGGTTAGACCTGTCTGCTCTTTAAATAGAACGCTGAAGTAGCTCGCATTCATATGCAAATGGTCTGCAACTGCACGCATGGTTACCTGCTGGCTCAGATGATCATCAATATGGCGCAGCGCTTCACGCACCTGAATGCTGTACTGCTTCTCCTCTTGCACCGTCCCCAGTAATTTGGGGTCAAAAAGTTTCTGCATTCTTACCATCCTGCTTATCTCTTCTTCCCTCTTCAAAGCCAGCTCGACTGCCTGCACTAATTTTTCTTTAACTAATGGCTTTAGCAAATAAGAGACGACCCCAAGCTGGAGCGCTTTCTGAGCGTAATCGAATTCAGGATGCCCGGAAATAACGATAACCACAGGGGGAGGTGTCAGATCGCCTAATCGTTCGACCAGCTCCAGGCCACCCACCTCCGGCATTCTAATATCGGTTACAAGCAGATGAGCTTCATTTTGCTGTAACCAAGCTAAAGCTTCCACCCCGCTGGATGCCATTTCGATCCGATGCCGGCCGCAGGACCACGCTTCCAGCGTTTTACGAATCCCCTGCCTTGTTCTAGGTTCATCATCCACGACTAAGATGGTCTTCATCTCTTCCATTCCCCTCCAATCTATCAGGTATTTCAAACGTAACGGATGTTCCGCGACCAGGCTCGCTCTCAATACTCATCCCGCTTCCAGCCGCATGATAATAAAGCCTCAATCTTCGCTCCACATTTGACATGCCAACACCTGTACCTTTATTGCTGCTCCCATAACCTTCTTTCATGAATGCCTGAAGAGACTCTACTGCGGCGGCATCCATACCCGGTCCATCGTCCGTTATCATTACTCGCATAAACCCTTCCCGATTTGAAGGCTCGGCACGAAGGACGACCGTTCCCGGCCCGACTCGCTGCTCGACTCCATGCAAGATAGCGTTCTCTACGAGCGGTTGGATTAATAGTTTGGGCACGGGTACAGTTCTGCACGCCTCTGCCGCCTCTATTCGCCACGACAGTCTGTCCACCATTCGCATCTCCATAATTCTTAAATAACGCTCCGCATGATCCAATTCATCACCTATCGTAACCCACTCATCATCTTCCGTTCGGTTGATTACATAACGAAACAAGCCTGACATGGCAAGTACGACTTTCGCAAGGTCCTCTTCCCCTTTATCATCAAGCTCCCAATAGAACGCTTCCAATGTGTTAAACAGAAAATGAGGATTAATTTGGGCTTGGAGCGCTTTCAGTTCTGCTCGACTCTGTATAATTTCCTTCTGGTAGACGACCTCAATGAGCTCATTCAAGGAATCGACCATTTGGTTATATGTATGGTTGAGCTCATTGATTTCCATAGTTGAGGAGGTATTCGGGTTCGCCTTCAACGTGCCAAATCTAGCACCCCGCATCGCTTTAATCAAGTTTAATATCGGTCTGGTAATCATCGTTGACAAAATAAAGCTCAATACCAGAAACAACAACCCCCCGACCGCACCAGATACAAGAATAGCAGTCCGTAGAACTGAAATGCCTGCCGTTGCATAATTTACAGGTGTCAATATCGCCAGCTTCCACCCCGTTTCCTTCGATTGCTGCTCAATCGCTATATACGATTCATCGCCCACCGTAATCGCTTCTCCACCATGATCAAGAATATTTTCCTCCCTTGCATCCACAGCTAAATCCGAAAAAATTTCTTGGCCCGCTCCATCAAATAAAGCCATATGCTCCCGCGTTTCATTCTCATTTTCCGCTACGGCATTTGTAAGCTCAAAATAGCTTTTTTCAATATGAACGACCAAATAGCCAGCATGAATGAAGGAACGGTCCACTAAGCGAATATGGCGAATAGCAACGACAACGTTTGCATCCTGGGGGTCAAAGCCAAGCCATACCAAGCGACCTTTGCCGTTATCTGCTTGGTCAATCCACTCCTTCGGCACCCGGCTTTCCAGACTAATGTCATCTAGCGGAAACAGCCTTCTATAATCACTGCTGTACATTTCAAGCGCTCGGATGCCCGTGACATATGCTTCATATTTCCGCGCTTCCTGCTGCAGCGACTGACGCTCTTCAAAGCGGATCGTATTGCCAAATATCTCCTCTGTCAATAATCGCTGGATAGACGCATTCGTAGCCACCTGCGCGGTAAGCGTATCGATTTGTCCCAGAAGCACATCAAGCTTCCCCATAGCTTGAACCGCGGTCTGTTGAATATGCTTCTCCGCACTGTTTCGCAAGAGCACGGATACCTGACCATACGTAAAGTAGCCGACCGATGCCAGCACGATAACCATTACAAGCATAAATCCAATTAATATTTGATTGCGCAGCGTATTCAACTGTCCTAGCTTCTTCAAGAGATACATTCCTTTCTATCGTCACTTTATCGAAACTACTTGAATAAGCCGTCACTAATAGGGGCTTGCTGCAATTTTAGCTGATTCTCAAAAAATGCTATGGAGTTAGCTTCACGATACGACCTCATTTCCATCCTATTGTTTGTTCGTATATTCTACTTTGTTTTCCATAAATTTAATATAGATAGTAATTATACAGTAATTACAAGGTTTAAATTTTCTGTTTGCTTTCCGAATATTGTATAGCTTCTAAAACCGATTTCCGCTAACATTTTTGACTAGAGAAATCATTATTTTGCAAATCGCTTTAGAACAGTACCGTTTTCGTAGTATTAAAAAAAACCTCCTAAAATTCAGGAGGCTTTACGATTGCAATTATCTGAGCAGCTTGCGTATCAGCTTCTTGCCCCACTTGGACGTCGGATAGCGGAAAGGCATATCAAAGCGCGTTGTTTGTTTAAGCAAGCTTTTCTGATGAGAGAAAGTATAAAAGGTTTTCTCCCCGTGATAGCTGCCCATGCCGCTGTCTCCCACTCCGCCAATCGGCAAATGCGGCGATGCCATATGCATTAAGGTATCGTTGATGCAGCCGCCACCAAACGACAGCTCCCTCGTAATCCGGCGCTGCACCTCCGTGCTCTCTGTAAACAAATACAGCGCTAACGGATGCGAACGCGCGGCAACGGCCGACATAACCTCCTCAATCGATTGAAACGTCATAAGCGGAAGCAAGGGGCCAAAAATTTCTTCCTGCATAACTGGCGCCTGCCAATCCACACCTTCCAGTACCGTTGGCGCAATGACCCGGCGCGCAGCATCCTTGTCTCCGCCAATTATAATGCGCCCGTCGTTCATAAAGCTGGCAAGCCTCGCGAAGTGCCGATCGCTAATAATATGCGTGTAGCTGTCATTATGGAGCGGCTCGCTGCCATACAGCTCTTCAATCGCAGCCTTCAGCAGCTTGACGAAGCGTTCCTTTACTTCTTGATGAACGTATAAGTAATCCGGTGCAACGCAGGTTTGTCCAGCGTTTGTAAACTTGCCGAATGCAATCCGCTTCGCTGCAAGCGCCAAATTCGCATCTTTATGCACGATGCAGGGGCTCTTGCCACCCAACTCCAGCGTTACCGGCGTCAAATGCTTGGCAGCTGCCGTCATTACGATTTTGCCAACGCCAACGCTCCCGGTAAAAAAGATATAATCAAGCTTCTCTGCCAGCAGCTCCGTGCTAACCTCGGCATCGCCAAGTACTGTCGCAGCCCACTCCGGCTCAAAGGCTTCTGCTATGATCCCTGCCAGGGAGTCCGCAACATTCGGCGCCAGCTCCGAAGGCTTCAAAATGACGGTATTGCCTGCTGCAATCGCTCCAATAAGCGGAACAAGCGCCAACTGGACCGGATAGTTCCATGGCGCAATAACGGCTGCAACGCCATAAGGCTCCGAAATGACTTTGCTCGTACTGCCAATATGCGTCATTGCTGTCTTAATGCGCTTTGGCTTCGCCCAGCCTCTTATATGCTTAATCGTATGCCTAAACTCCGTATAGATGAGGCCAAGCTCCATCGCATACGCGTCAAACTCCGATTTATTCAAATCCGTCTTTAAAGCTGCAAGCAGCTTCTGCTCATGCCTTTGCATCACCTCGCGCAGCTTTTCGAGCTTCTGAATGCGCGCCTCAACCGAGCGTGTCTTGCCGCTCTCGAACCATTGTCGCTGCCTAGCAACGACTTCAGCCACCGTTATTGCCATCGTTGTCCAACATCCTTTCCTTGCAATGAACCCCCGCTAAATAGGAATTTCTGTTAAGATAAAGATAACTTGCTTTATAGTAGACTGCAAGTTATGCAATTTAAAATGACGAACTAGAAGGAGAACTTTCATATGCCTCATTTATTATTTCGCGGTGTGCCTGCACCTAGCTTGCGCAGCATCGCGCCTGAGCTTGTTCAAGAGCTCGCTGTCCTCTGTGATTGCGGAGTAGATAATTTCACTATAGAGTGCCTCGCAACCACTTCCATTTATGGAGGACTTGCCGATGATTGTTCGTTTCCTTTTATTGAAATTGGCTGGTTTGAACGCGGACAGGAGGTTCGGGACCGCTTTGCCGCTATTGTTCACCGTTACATGGAGAGACTTGAGTTGGCGGAAGCAGAAATCGCCTTTCGTACCTACAGCGAGAATGCTTATTACATAGAGGGCAAGCCTTTCAGATCCTGATAAATCAGGCCAGCTGCAGGAGTGGACAGGTTGTAAATGATGGTTTCATTTGGTAAGATAGACGGGTAACTATCTACAAAGCACAAATAACCCCTTACGCCAATAAGAGGTCAATAAGCTTTATATTTGTGCACCGACTACTAACCATGGGAGGTGATAGTAATGGCTAAAGACGTATTGTGCGAAGTCGACTCTTGCCGTCATTGGGTAGATGACAACAAATGCAGCGCTTCATCAATCTATATCGTCAGCAATAGCAGAGATGCTGCACACGAAGCTAGCGAAACAGATTGCCGAACTTTCGAAACGAAATAACTGATCTGATGGAAGGGATGTTGCGGTCCCTTCTTTCTTTATGTATTTTACCAATAATGATTATTATTATCAAGTTTTTTATTGAAATTTTTTTTACCCTTAGAGGAAAGGGGCTTGCCGCCTTGAAAAAATGCCCATTATGCGGCGGACCGGGTGGCTGCGCCATAGAAGCGGGGCAAGTGCCCCACTCCTGCTGGTGCTTCCGGGAGCGCGTTCCACAAAGTCTGCTTGAACAAATTCCGCCTGCACAGCGCAACCAGTCATGCGTCTGCCAAAACTGTGTCCTACAAGCTAAAGCCGACCTTCAATTGGATTAAACGCTGCCACAACCAAACTGCCGTTAATGTTTCAAATCGCCCCATATGCCATCATTTTCCTCTTGGATCGCCAAATACTTTTCCTCCAGCACCTGAGCCGGCAGCGGACGGCAATAATAGTAGCCTTGAATTTCCTTGCAGTCATGACTGGTTAGAAAATCGAGCTGCTCCTTCGTTTCAATCCCTTCCGCGATTACTTCCAGCTTTAAATGCTTGGCCATGGAAATAATCGTGGCGACAATCGCTTGATCGCTCTCATCCGTTGTAATATCTATGATGAAGGAACGGTCAATTTTCAGCTTATATATTGGATAATGCTTTAAGTAGCTGAGCGAGCTGTAGCCCGTCCCGAAATCATCGAGGCTGATTTTAACACCGCAGCTATTTAATTCATTTAATATTCCAATGGAATGCGAGGCGTCCATCATCATGCTCTCGGTAATTTCCAGCACTAGAAAGCTCGGATCAAGCCCCGTTTCTTCTAAAATAACATGAATTTGCTGAACCAGATTTGGCTGAAGAAACTGTCTTGCCGATAAATTGACGGATACCGATGCGAAAAAAATGCCCTCATCATGCCACTTCTTCATCTGCCTGCAAGCCTCGCGCATCGTCCACTCGCCAATGCTGTAAATCAAGTCGCTTTCCTCAGCTACCGGAATAAATACACCAGGCGAGATTATGCCTTTTATTGGATGCTCCCACCTAATCAGCGCTTCGACGCCAATCATCTTATTGTCAATGGAGCTAATTTGCGGCTGGTAGTACAATCTAAATTCCTCGCGCTCCATCGCCTTGCGCAGCTCGCTCTCCAGTTCCAGCCTAAGCTGAAGCTGCTCATTAAATTCATACGAATAAAACTGATATCCGTTTTTACCGTTGCGCTTCACTTCATACATCGCGGTATCGGCATTTTTGAGCAGTTGTACCGTATCCTGTCCATTGTCAGGGTAGACGGCAATTCCAATGCTGACCGTCGTATAAAAATCGCTGTCCTTCAGTCGGTAGGGCTGCTGAATAGCAGCGGTAATCCTTCCTGCGAGCAGACCGAGCTGCTGCTCATCCTGAAAGCGATTAATTAATAACGTAAATTCATCTCCTCCCATTCTGGCTACTAAAGTTTCACTGTCTCTTACACAAGATTGAATACGACAGCCCATCTCCTTCAGGAACACATCCCCGTAGGCATGTCCAAGTGAATCGTTAATATTTTTGAAACGGTCAAGGTCAAGTACCATAACGGCAAAACGGGAAACCTGCTTGCTCCCATCGCTAAGACTTGCACTGCTTCGCTCAATCATTTTCGACAGCTGTTGGTTGAAATGGGAGCGATTCGGCAAACCGCTTAAAGAATCATGAAAAGCCTGGTGAATCATATCACGCTCCGCTTTTTTTCGGGCGCTATTATCGCGGATGATCGTCAATACGGCTGGACGGCCGTTATGGTCAATCATTTTGCTCATCGTTTCAACCTCAAAAACCTCATCGCGAAAGCTAATAAGCTGAATTTCTTTAATATTGGTACGCTGCTTCGTCTTATACATCATTTTTATGCGCTTAGCTACATTGTCCCAATCGCTAGGATGAATAAACCGAAAAATATCCTGGCCAAGCAGCTGTTCACTGCTCCCGCCAATCGTCTGCTCAGCCACATGGTTGATGAAAACAATTTTTGAGTCCTGATGAATGACAATCGGATCTAAGTATATGTCTAGCAGCTCGTTGTAACGCGCCCTAATAGCCTCGCTTTCCATCTGCTGCCTAATCGATTCCGAACGATCCCGAATGAGAAGATGGCTGCCTAAGCTGCTGTTGCTGGCATCATAAGGGAGCTTGTACAGCTCCCAACTGATAACTCCCCCTTCCGAATCGTCAAAATATAAAAAATGACGCTCCGAACAGGTGCCATCTGGCCGGCTCAAAAATTGCTCAAGCCTTGCGCCCTCCTCCTTCGTTATCCGTCTCAGCTCTGACAATCTGGCTCCCGGAAGCAAATCGCGGATAGCCCCCCGCTGATATTGTTTAGCAGCCTCATTCATATGAAGAATGACGCCATTTTCTCCGATTGTAATGATCGGCTCAGGAAACTGCTTGTACATATTCGGCAAAGATTTCTTCCAATAGTCCACCTTATCACCTCCGCTCTCTGTTGAATCAGGAATGAAATGCTGTTTTCTCTTGGCGACCAGGTATGAAAAATTCCTCTTCTACATCAATAGCGGACAAAGGACGGCTGAAATAATAGCCTTGTATTTTCTCGCAGTCCTTGTCAGTTAAAATGTCCAGCTGGGCTTTCGTTTCAATGCCTTCGGCAATAACCTCCATATTTAAATGCTGGGCCATGGAAATAATGGTGGATACAATCGCCTTATCGTTGTCATTTTCCGTAATATCGCGAATAAAGGAACGATCGATTTTCACCTTGTGAATCGGGAACATCTTCAAATAGCTAAGCGAGCTGTAGCCCGTTCCAAAATCATCGAGACTAATTCGCACGCCAAAATCATTGAGCTGGTTCAAAATCGCTGTCGATACCGAGGCGTCCATCATCATGCTTTCGGTAATTTCCAGCTCCAAAAAATGCGGCTCAAGCCCCGTCTCCCGCAAAATATCCTTCACGTATTCGGCCAAATAAGGCTGATGGAATTGCTGGGAGGATAAATTGACCGAGACTGGGATGAGCGGCCCGCCCGCTAAATGCCATTTGCGCATTTGGCGGCAGGCTTCCCGGAGCACCCAGGTCCCCAGCTCGTAAATAATGCCCGTCTCCTCCGCAATCGGAATAAATATGCCTGGCGACAGCACGCCTTTCGTTGGATGGTTCCAGCGGACGAGTGCCTCGACCCCAATCATGTGCTCATCCTCGGCTCTTATCTGGGGCTGGTAATACAGCTCAAGCTCGCCCAGCTCCACCGCTTTTCGCAAGTCGCCTTCCAGCTCGATTTTATTGCGCAGCTTGTCGTTGAGTTCGGCCGAATAATACTGAAAGCCATTTTTTCCTTTTTTCTTCACTTCGTACATCGCCGTATCTGCATTTTTTAGCAATTGGCTCGTATCTGTCCCATGCTGCGGATATAAGGCGATGCCGATGCTGGCCGATACATAAAAGTCGCTTTCCTTGAGACGATAGGGAAGCTGGATCGCATGAATAATTTTCTCGGCAATTTCCGTCACAATGCCTGAATCAGAATGAGGCACCAGCAGGGTGAATTCATCACCGCCCATTCGGGCAAGCATCACATTATAACCTTCTACACTTCTGCTGATTCGGTTGCCCATTTCTTGAAGAAACAGGTCGCCATAAGAATGGCCGAGCGAGTCATTAATCATTTTAAATCGATCGATATCAAGCACCATTACAGCGAAAACAGAATCGTCTTCCCTTGCTGCCTCGCTTGCCGGCTTCGGTCTCTCAATTTCTTCATCCAGCACTTGATTGAACATTCTGCGATTCGGCAAACCTGTCAGCTCATCGTGAAACGCCAAATACCTTACCTTTTCCTCCGCCTGCTTCTCCTCTGAAATATCTTTGGCGATGACATAAATACCTACAACTGCATCGCCTACAACAACCGGAGCACTTACAACGCTAATATCTACGCGCTCCTCTCCATTTCGCAAGATGGCAGAGGTATAACGCTGAGCCTCGCCCTGAAAAGCTTTAGTAAACATCGCTACTGTATGATCAAGCTGGTCTGGCGTAATATAGGGCAAAAGCAGATTTATAGGCTGATTGAGCAGTTGCTCGCTTTTTAGACCTGTAATTTCGAGTGCCATTGGATTGAAGCCAATAATCTGGCCTTGAATATTAACCGAAATAATGCCATCCAAATTGTTGTCGAACAATGACTTGTACCACTTCTCATGCTCATCGAGCTGCGTTTCCTTGCTCTCCAGCCGTTTGGAGATAAACAGAACCACCAGCGACATCATGCACGTAATCAGTGTTCCAGCAATAATGACATAAGCAAGCAGCTTAGTAGCCAGCACCATTTCAAAAAAGATCGCCGTTTTGATTTCCGAGCTGAACGTTGCCGCCATCATTCCGGTGTAATGCATGCCCGCAATAGCCGCTCCCATGATCATGCCAGCGCTAAGCTTTTTCCAAAGCATGACCTGCTTGCTCGTTTTACGGAAATAAAATACGAGCCATAAAGCGGTAACAGATGCGGCAAACGCAATAAAAATAGAAAGCAGAAACAGCAGCGGATCATAATGAATCTGAATCAGCATAGCCTCCATGCCTACAAAATGCATAACCGACACGCCGGTGGCCAGCAGCAAACCTCCTGCCAGCAGCCTGCCGATTTTCAATTCATCCCTTCCAATGACATACAGCGCAATGAATGCGGCCACAATGACGGCGAGAAGGGACAGCAGTACAACGATCAGGTCATAGGCTACGACGATTGGCAGGGAGAAGGCCATCATGCCGACGAAATGCATCGACCAAATGCCCATTCCCAAAATAACGGCGCCAATCGTAATACCCAGCCAGCGCTTGCGGCCACCGGAAATGCCGACCTTCTCGGCCAGATCCAGAGCTGCAAACGACGCTAGTGCTGCAATAATGTAGGAGAAAATAATCAGTGAGCTATCATAGGTGCCATGGAGATGCCCCATTTCTTTCCCTCTTTTCAGTTGGTAAATATTTGAATTTTCAGTAAATTTAGTCCATGATAATGAAAGATTAAAAATCTTCGCATAGACGGAGCAGCTATGCAATGGCCTTTCGCTTATTGCGCCGACAAACGCTGGCTATGCTTGTATTGCCATTGCTCGTACCATTGCTGTACCAATGTCAGCGGTTCGGCATCAAACTCCTGCCTCAGCATCTTCAGCAGCTGTTCGTATTGCCGCTGCACAGCAAACCGCTCATTCATTCGGTCATACAAGCGCATCAGATCAAAATAAATCTGCTCCTCGGAGGGCAGCTGTTTTTGAATGAGCAAATATTGCTGGGCCGCCTTTGCCTCATTGCCAATGGAATCAAAATGCTGGGCAATGTGCTGGGCATGGCGCAGCCATACGGTGCGAAGCCGCCGACGCTCCCTTTCGGCCCATTCATACGAATATTCCAGCAAGTAGTCGCCAGGATACATTTCCAGCATCTGCTGATGCTGTTCCAATGTTTCATCTGTTAACGGAGGGATTCTCTTGATTTTCCGTTCCCACTCCTCCGTATCCAGCAGTACGCCATTCAAATCGAGCGTGTAGCCCTCATCACGGTTAACGATTCGGATACCGACACCCTCTTCACGCATGATTCGCCGAATTTGATAAATCGCTGTATACAGCTGGGAGGTGCCTCTGCGCCATTCGATTTCCGGCCACAGCTGATCCAGCAAATCTTGCTTGCGAATCAGCTTCCCGCGATGCTCCAGCAAATAGGCGAAAAGCTCCTGCGCCTTCAAGGTTTTCCATTTGAGCGTAGCGCTCTCATCGCCCTTCGGCCCGATTCGCAGCGATCTAAAGCAGTGAATCATTTTAGCTGGTCCAGAAGCCGGCAGCACAGCAGGAGGAGCAATCCGAGCCCGCTTTAATAGCCGTTCAACCGTCATGCACAACCGCTCATGGCTGAATGGCTTCATTATATAATCATGAGCGCTAAGCTCGAATGCTTTCACCGCATATTTCTCTTGCTCAGTCAGGAAAATAAGCATAACTTCTGGAAATTGCTGCATCACTTGCTCTGCAAGCTGCATCCCGCCATGCTCCTGCATATCGATATCTAAAAATAAAGCGATCGGAGGATCGGCTAAAATATGCTGAAGCGCCAGCTCAGGATTGGAAAAGCTTCCCACAACATCAATGCCCCCAATTTTGCCTAACTCCTCTTCCAGGAGCTTGAGCGTAAGAGGCTCGTTATCTACCAATATAGTCTTCATGTTTTTGTCACCTTCTTAACTGGTAGTTTAAGCCGCAAGTCCTATACCTATATAACGGTTTACTAAGCCTTATTATCAATACCAAATAAAAATATGCAGTAAAAAAAAAACGCTGAATCACCTTTATTTGGTGGAATCAGCGTTTTTCAGCCCAATGGCTGGCTTCTATGCATGCATTTCTCCATAAAATGAGCAATTAACTCGCTTTCGTATCTTTGCCTCGCTTGCAATCGCCGGCGTTGCAGCCTTGGAACATGCCTGTAAAATCCAATCGGTGGTCGGTAACCGTGAAGCCGAATTCGCGCTGTACGCGCTGCTCCAGCTCAAGCAGCCAATCCTCCTGAATTTCCTTCAGCACGCCGCACTTGGCGCAGATCAGATGGTGATGCATATGTTCTTGGCTGGCGTCACGCAAGTCGAAACGGGCAACGCCATCGCCAAAGTTCATTTTTTCTACAATATGCAGCTCGGTCAGCAGCTCAAGCGTCCGATAAACGGTCGCCAGTCCGATTTCCGGGTATGACTTCTTGACCAGCATATATACGTCCTCTGCGCTGAGATGGTCCTGCTCGTTCTCCAGCAGCACTCTTAAAGTCATTGCGCGCTGATGCGTCAGCTTGTAGCCCTTCGCTTTCAGCTGCTGGTTAATATTATCCATTTGAATGTCCAGTTCGCTCATCGCTCATGAGCCTCCTTTGCATCGTCCTGCGGCTTGTCATTTCTCAATTTGTAATCATTATCATCTTAATTTTATTATAGATATATCAAAAAAGCAAGCATACTAGCTTTGGACAGCCAAAACACTGCCATGCCGGATTCCAAAAGGAATGCTGAACAGCCAATAAGTCGTTGCAGCAGGCATCGTTTTCTTTAGCACTGCTACTGTTTGAATCACAGCTCACGCTGTATAATATAAATCACCAGCCTAGCTTGTCCACAACGGTACGAGCTTATTTCTCCAGCTTCACTTCCATTCAGAATATATTCAATACATGCTCCCATTTCATTAATATGCTTTCAAAATAGTGCATTTAGCAGCATCAGCTAGTCATTTCACAAATCCAATTTTAGCACAAAACCGATAATAACAATAGAAGCGACATTTCATAGCTATAACGCTATTAAATTTTCCTCTTTCATTATCCCTGATATTACATATAATTACTTTTATAGGAAGTTAAAAGGACTTTCAGACGATACAACAAAATCACTTTATACAACGTTTTCCTTTGGCATACTTCAGCGAAACGAAAGGAAGTCATTACGATGAAAGCCCCTCTCTCGGCGTACAAAAAGCGCAAAATTAGCTTGGCAACTGTACTTAGCGGTCTCGTTTTTTTATGCGTCTTGGTCACGATTATCCTCGTGCTGCTTTCGTCCTTCCAATCCAGCAAGCTTTTAATGGAACGTACAGCATTATCCACCAATTTCTCCAAAGCGAGCAAAATGAGCGATACGCTTGACGCGCTAACCAAAACGATACGGCTAAGCTTGAAACACAGTGTGCAAATAGAACAGGAGGGCATGTGGGACGAGCCTGATCAAGTTCAGCGGATGAATGAGGATTTAAATTTAATGAAGCATAGCAGCAATTTTTTCAATTCTATCGTAGTCGTGGATAAACACGGAATTATAAGAGGAGCTACGGAGGAAATAAGCAGCTTAATCAATGAGCCGATTACGTCAGCTTCCTTGAAACAAGCGCTGGCATCAAAGCGATCGAGCATTTCGGACCCCTTTTTTGATGAACGGACAGGCAATTTATTTATTATGGTGAGCGAGCCGCTATATGACAAAAACCAGCAATACGAGGGTTTTATTGGCGGCAGCATTTATTTGAAGAAAAATAATGTTATGAATACGATTTTTGAGAAAAATACGAATGATTTTTTGGAGTCTTATTTTTATATTGTAGATCAGCAGGGCAACCTGCTCTTTCACCCCGACCCCATGCTCATTGGCAAAAACATAAGCAAAAATATGGTAGTGAAAAAGCTGATGGCTGGGCAAAGCGGCAGCGAAATGATTACCAGCTTGAACGGCAGCAAGCTGCTCGTCGGATATGCCAGTGTTAAGGAAAATGGCTGGGGCATCGTGGCAGCCACTCCTATGCAAAGCATTAAGGACCAGCTCGTTTACCATTTCAAAAATGCTGCCGTCACAATTGCCATCCCGCTGCTGCTGCTTATATTCGCGGTCATTATATTGGCGCGGCGCATTGCCAAGCCGTTTCTAAAGCTTTCGCAGTTCGTCAGCCAGCTCGGGGACGCAGGCGAGCTTAGCTCCTGGCGCAAAAACCACTGGATTCGGGAAACGGATCTGCTTATTAAATCAACGATCAATGTTGGATCGCTTATTCAGGCTCAGCATCATCAATTAACGAAAGATGCGGAAACGGACCCGCTAACGGGACTCATGAATAGGCGCACCTTAATCAAATTTTTGACGTTGTGGATGGAAGAGAAGCTGCCCTTCTCCATTATTATTATCGACATTGACCGCTTCAAGCGGGTCAACGATAAATTTGGGCATCAAGCAGGCGATGCGGTACTCAGGCAGCTGGCGCAAACGGTCATTCATGCCATTCGGCCAGAGGATATTGGCTACCGCTACGGTGGGGAGGAGCTTGTTATTTTGCTTCAGCAGACGGCGCTGCCCGAAGCATATTTAGTCGCCGAGCAGCTGCGGATTGCTGTTGAGGAAGGCGTAGATCCGGTCGTTGGGCGCGTAACGATTTCACAGGGGGTTGCCCAGTATCCGCTGCATGGCACCAGCCCCGAGGAGCTGCTCCAGAAAGCGGACCAAGCGCTGTATCAAGCAAAAAATGCGGGCCGCAACCAGACGATTGCAGCGGCGGCAGACATATAGAGGGGTTAGCTGCGACAAAACAAGTCGCAGCTAACCCCTCTGCTTGCATACATAAGGAAAGAAAATGGCGGATGCCGGGTTTATTTTTCAAATGAAGCTACAGCACCGCTGCTTTGCCCCCGTCAATATTGACGGAAGTTCCCGTGACGAAGGAAGCCGCTTCCGAGACGAGAAAAGCGATGACATTCGCAGCTTCCTCCGGATTGCCGATCCGTCCAAGCGGAATATCATGTTTCGGGCTCGCCGCGAACTCCTCCCACGACAGATCGGGAGCGGTCTGTTTCCACTTGCGCTCAATTTGATCGCTGCGGATGAGGCCGATGCAGACAGCATTCACACGGATGCCATCGCCCGCCAAATCCTTGCTCATCGCTTTCGTCAGCGCAAGGCCAGCCGCCCGGCTTACCGAAGTAGGCAGCGAGGAGCCTGCTGGCGTCTTGCCGCCAATAGCCGTCACATTTACGATGGCGCCGCCTCCTGCCTCGCGGAGATAAGGAAGTGCCGCTCGCGCGAAATGAATGGCCGCATACAGCTTAAGGTCAAGATCGGCTGCCCACGCATCCGGCTCAACCTTATCGAACGGAAGCGCTGCCGACGTTCCAGCATTGTTTACGAGAATATCAACACCGCCAAGCTGCTGGACCACCTCGGCAACTGCCCGCTGTACGTCAGCCTCAACTGATACATCGGCGGAGATGATCAACGGCTTTTTGCCTGTCGCTTGCTTAATCCGTTCTGCTGCTTCTTGCAGCGGTCCCTCCTGTCTGGCAACTATCGCTACTTCTGCTCCCTCAGCCGCCAGCCGCAGCGCGGTGGCAAGCCCAATTCCTTTGCTTCCCCCCGTCACAATGGCGCGTTTCCCTTGTATACCCAAATCCATCTTAATTCCTCCTGTCCATGAAGTAATCGAACTCAATCCTTATTACCGCAACCCATTCAGTCTAAACCTGCTGTCTCTTATTTTCCATTATACTATAAAAGCTGGGCTGTATAAAAAAACATGCCGGGTCTATTAAGCCCCGGCATGTTTCATCTATGAATTATAATCCTGCGCTATATCCAGGCACCGCGTAGGCGGATGGCGCTACACCAACCTCCTGCTTGAAGCGGCGGCTGAAATAATACGGGTCCTCGTAGCCGACCTGACGAGCGATGCTGCGCACCGTCGCATTCGTCTCCTTCAATAGACCTTTAGCCCGGTCAATGCGAATGGCGATTAAATAATCGATCGGGCTGATGCCCATATGCTTCTTGAAGGCGCGGGAGTAATGCTCCGGCGTAATGCCAACCATGCTGGCGAGCATGTCCCGTGTAATTGGTTTGTGATAATGGCGTTTCATATATTCAACCGTCTGCCCAAGCTTGCTTCTTCCTCCTGCAACAGATTCGGTGTTATGCCTAAAGTGTGTATCCTCTTCTTGGAAGCCCATCCGTATCGAGTTTCTCATATGCTTTATCATTTCCCACCTTCCCGGCCTATTGGCACTGCTGAATGATCGCTCATCCATATATAATGATTATCATTATCAATTATAATTCAAGGCTGCTTTTTTTTCAACACCTCGCCATAATAATTCATCACTTCTGAAAATATTTGTTTCCTTACATAGGAAAGGAACGTGCTGGAAACGCTAATGGCACGGACTTGTTCTATCTTCTGGAAGCGAGGTACTGTCATGCGCGGATTCAAACGCAGCAATTGGAATCACAAAACAGCGAGGGCCGATTGGCAGCAGTCGGACAAGCGCCAGCCCGACGAGCAGCAGCCGCTTTCACAGCGATTGGATGAAAATATAACAGAGCTGCGGCGTGTGTATGCAGACTGCGCTGACCTCTCCTTCCATTCCTTGCGGATCGGGGAGCTTGCTGAAGCCATGCTCATATTTCATATCAGTATGTGCGATGATGAGCAGCTGAATATGTTCATTTTGCGACCCCTTGCGAGCGATGCCGGCCGCTTGACTGCTGCGACCCCTGCACAGCTGCTAAACCTTCTGCCCATCGCCGCTGCCAATACCGTGCGCACGCTGGAGGACGCTGTCGATATCATTAGCAATGGCATGCCGCTGCTCTTCATCGATGGCAGCGAGGAGGCGCTGTCGTTCGGCTTGCAAAAAATCGAGCATCGCAGCATTGAGGAGCCTTCAGCGGAATCTACCGTTCGCGGCCCTCGCGAATCGTTTAATGAAGTACTGTCCATTAATCTGTCACTGCTGCGCCGTAAAATGAAAAGTCCGAAAATGAAGCTGCTAACGATGACGATCGGCGAGTATACACGAACCGATATCGCTATTCTCTACTTGGAGGGAGCCGCAAATCCCGCCACCGTCGATGAGGCGTTGAAGCGGCTTGCCGCGATTGACACCGATGGCATTTTGGAAAGCGAATATATTGAGGAATGGATTGCCGACTCGCCTTATTCGCCGTTTCCACAAATGATTGCAACCGAAAGGCCGGACGTCGTCTGCGCAAATTTGCTGGAAGGGCGCTTCGCTATTCTAATTGATGGGACGCCGTTTGCCCTCATCGCTCCCGTGACCTTATTTTCCATGCTGCAGTCTGTCGAGGACTACTATCAGCATTTTATTATGAGCACCTTTGTACGCTGGCTGCGTTATGTTTTTTTTCTGCTGTCCCTGCTTCTTCCATCAGCTTATGTGGCGATTACAACCTACCATCAGGAAATGATTCCGACGGTGCTGCTGCTCAGCATCGCCAAGGCAAGGGAAGAAATCCCTTTTCCAGCGCTAGTTGAAGCGCTGATTATGGAAATCGCCTTCGAAGCGCTGCGCGAGGCTGGGGTCAGGCTCCCAAGACAGGTCGGATCAGCTGTCAGCATCGTGGGCGCGCTCATCATCGGACAAGCTGCCACGTCGGCAGGCATCGTCTCTGCGCCAATGGTTATTGTCGTGGCCACAACCGGTATTGCATCGTTTATGATTCCGCGTTATGCGGCTGGCATTTCCTCCCGTTTGCTGCGGTTTCCAATCATGCTGCTGGCAGGAACGCTGGGACTGATCGGCATGATGCTTGGACTGATTTTGATCGTCATCCATTTATCAAGTTTGCGTTCCTTCGGCGTTCCCTACTTGTCACCTGTTACGCCAGCTTCGATGGGGACTATTCGCGATGTCATCTGGCGTGCTCCTGCCTGGATGAACGAAGCCCGAAAAGAACGGCATTCCGGGCGCAGCAGCCCAAGCGGGAACAAAAAATAGCCGGCAGTGGCCAAAACCTGCCCTACATTATAACGGAGGAGGCTGAAGCTCCCATGCTTGAAACTGGAAAAATATCATCGTCACAGATGGCTATTTTGCTCTATCCGTCGATTCTCGCCACATCCATATTGTCTGTTCCCAGCATTACGATGACCCATGCCCATCAGGACATGTGGATCTCCCCGATTTGGGCAGGCTTGTTTGGCATGCTGACCGTATGGGTGGCGGTCAAGCTCAATCGGCTGAAACCAGACAGCACCCTGATTCGAACGAGCTTCAGCCTGCTTGGAGCTGTTCCGGGTTTTCTGGTAGGCTTGTTTTATATTTTTTATTTGCCCCATTTAACAGGCATCATTATTCGCCAATATGGCGAGTTTATTATTAGCAATGCGCTGCCGATGACACCGCAGTTCATTGTAACCGGATCGATGGTGCTCGTCTGTGCAATCAATGCCCGCCTCGGCATCGAGGTTATTGGGAGAAGCGCGCAGATTTTTACAGCCGTTTTTATTTTTCTCGCAGCCTTTATATTTGTTCTGCTGATCGGCCAGCTCCATCCTTCCGAGCTGCTGCCCATTGCCGAGAATGGAATTGGCCCTTCTATTAAAGGCGCGCTCGCGCCGGCTGCCTGGTTCAGCGAATATATTTTGATAGCGTTTCTGCTCCCCTACGTTAACGACCGTGAGAAAGCGATGCGAAAAAGTATGCTATCGGTACTGTTCGTCACCATCACGATGGTGGTCACCAATCTGGTGTGCTTATTCCTAATGGGCGATTTGACCTCCAGCTTTATTTATCCGGTGATGATTGCTGCCCGTTACATAACCATTGCCGATTTTATGCAGCATTTGGAAGCTCTCGTAATCGCTATTTGGATATCGGGTATTTTTGTGAAAATATCTGTCTTTCTGTACGTCTATTCGATTACTGTTGCCGACTGGCTTAAATTAAAGCACTATCACTCCGTCGTTATGCCGCTTGCCTTTCTTTGCACCGTTTTTGCTTACTGGTCGGCCAGAAGCCAAGCGGATATCGCCAATTTGATCAGCGTATCTGGCAATACGTATACGATTGCCAGCCTGTTCATCCTGCCCTTGCTGCTGCTGCTGGTTAGTCTCATTAAAAACAAGCTGACCCGCAAAAAGAAGGCATCCTCATGATAAGCAGCAAGCTGCACAACCTGCGGCGCAAAATCGCACTCCTGCTTCTGGCGGCATGCAGCATGGCGCTTTTGCAAGGCTGCTGGGATCGTGTGGAAATTAATGACTTGGCAATGGTGCTTGCAACCGGCATTGACCGAACCAAGGATGGTAAAGTCCATCTTTCGATTCAAATTTTCATTCCACGCCAAAGCGGCAGCAGCGCGACCGGAGGGACCGGTGGCAGTGAAGGATCTCCGAGCGGCGTTACGATGGTGCAAACCGCAGAAGGGCTTAATATTGCAGACGCAATGACCCGGCTGCAGCGCAAAATTTCCCGCCACGTTTTCTGGGGACATTGCGAGGCCATTGTCATAGGAGAAAAGACAGCAAAGCTCGGCATTCGCGAGTACATGGACTTTTTGCTGCGCTTCTCCCAATTTCGTGAACATGCTTATGTTTATATTAGCGAGACTAAAGCAGAGGATATCCTCTCCCTGCTGCCTCCTCTTGAGCGAAGCTCGGCGGAAGCTTTGCGTGAAATGGGCAATATGAAGCTGGGTACCAAAATGACGGTGCTTGATTTAGCCCAAGCGCTGGAAGGTCTAAGCAAATCAGCCGTACTATCCAGGCTGAAAATTGCTCCACCCGCGCCTGGACAAAATAAGAAAGCTACGATGCCCTTTGTATTTGGACTGGCCTTAATTAAGGATGACCGGGAAATTCGCGTCGTAACCGAGCCGATGAGCCTAGGCATACTTATGATGCTGAATCAACTGGACAATATCGTTTTGACGGTTAACCCGGATAAAACCAACAAGCAAGCAGCTGTCACCATCAAACCGCAATTCATTCGTACGGAGTTTGTTCCCGGCTTTGCTGACGGAAACTGGACGATGAAGGTCAACATTAAAACAAAGGGCGACGTCATCTTGAATACAACTGATCTGTCGCTGCTGCCACCGCCGAATGTAGAAAAAATTCAGGCTTTGTTTGAAGAACAGTTTAAGCAGCGAGCGGAAGCCGCACTGCAATTAACCCAGCAAAAGCTGAAAACCGATTTTTTCGGCTATGCGAATGCGTACCGCAATCATTTCCCACACAAATGGAAAGCAAAAAGGGCCCAGTGGGAAAGCGACCTGCCAAAAATAAAAACGACAATCCATGTAGAGGCTCGCATTTTGCGCACAGGAAAATCCGGTGATCCGCAAGGGATACCGGGCCAATCCAATGAATAAATGCAACAAAACATACAGGAGGACTCTCGATGAAGGTGCTGTTTATTACAGGTATTCTGCTCGTCTCCGTCATTATTATATATGGAGAAACTCGCGGGCAGGACAACGGGCGCCGGGAAATGACTACGGCAATCGCCATAACAGCATTAACGGCAGCTTTGGCTATTTTGCTCGTTTTTTTCCCCGACATGCCTGGCCCCACCGAGCTTATTACCTTCCTGTTCAGCAGCATGGGCATGAAATAACCCCTCCTGCTTGCTGCTCAAGTTGCAATTCGTTAATTAACGCTGCGAATGTCGCCAATTACGTTTGTGCTGATTTTTAAATAATCAAATGTTGCGGTACTGCCTTCTCCAATCGGCGATTGGGCGACGACGCCAACTTTAATCGTTGCGGGAATGTCCATTCCAAAATAACGGACCATTTTCCATTTGACGCCATCCACTGAATAATGGAACGCAAAGCTATTGCCAGCCCGGGCAATACGCAAAAAAGGCCGAACGATCTGGGCATCGCTGGAAACACAATCATCGGATGCGCCGCGTGTCACAACGCTGAGAATGGACGGCATATCGTCAAAAAACTCCGAGCAAAGCTTGGCCCAGTGATCTTCGTCTGCCATAATCATCAAGCAGCCGGAATCGTACGTCTGCTTCATATCAACCGCAACGCGAGTGACGGCATAGAAATCGCCTTCAACTAATGTGTAAAGAAAAGGAGCGGAGTTTTTCGTGTTGCCTCCTGCCGGATCGATGAAAAAATCGCCCATCGGCGGCGCTTGCACGACCAACTGCTGGTGCTCATTCACTTCCCAGCTCTTCGGCTCATTAATCCAGGACAGCTCCTTGCTTAAGCTTTGCCTGCTGCATCCTTCAAATACGTTCATCATGTTCGCCCCTTCTTTATGCGCCGAAGCGCTTCTCATAACACATGCTCAGCTCATAATCGACATATTCGCCAAATTTCCCGATAAATATGTAGCCATGCTTTTCATAAAACTTCAACGACTCGGGCTGCTCGGGCCCCGTCTCCAGCCGGATGCCGGCAAAGCCGCGCAGCTGCGCCTCATTCTCCAAAAAGGAAAGCATAGCGGCAGCAATGCCGAGCTTCCGGCTTTCTTTATGCACGAAAAAGCGTTTCAGCTCCGTATATTGGGCATCCAGCGGCCGGATGGCACCGCACCCGACCGGTTCGTCCCCGGAAAAAGCGACAATAAATACAGTGTCTTGGATACCTGGATCGGTAAAATCCAGCCCGTGCACCTCTTCCGACGGATATCGCTCCAGCAGCTCCTCGTCTAGCAATTGAATCAGTTGGTGCAAGGTTTCATCCAGTGGCTCTACTATACGAATGCTGATGTCTTTCATTTGTTATGCCTCCATAGCTGCTTCTAGCAAGTTAGTAAATGAATGGAATATTTGCCATATGGCTATCGTACCTGTTTGCTCTCTACTTCGCAATCCATTATTGCGTCAGCTGCTTTACCATTCGAATGTAGCGGTGCCCTGCCAGCTCCAGCTCTCCATCCTCGGCATAGCCCATCCGAAAATAAAGCGCCGTCGCCTTCTCGTTATCATCCAGCGCAATGAGCGATAGGCGCGGCCAGCCCGCATCCTTCGCCTTATTCTCCAGCGCGCCGATCAAAGCCCGCGCTATCCCCTTCCCCTGATAGGCGGGATTTACCGCCACGGAATCCAAATAATATTCGCCGGGCCTTGCCTCCGTCATAATTTGATAGCCGGCATGAGCTGGCTCCTGACGGATGCGCGAAAGCAGCGGAGCATCAAGCTTCGCAGCTGCATCACCGCCGTAACCGAGCGCCATGCCCGCGATGGCATCCCCCTCCCAGGCGACAAGCACATGCTCGTAGCTGATTCTGTTTCCTTTTTCCACATAAAAATCCGCTAATCTATTCATCGCCTCCTGCTCGTCTTTAGCGCCCGTCAGCGTACAGGCGATATCGCCAATTGCTGCATGCAGAAGCGGCATAATTTGCTGTACATCTTCTTTTCTCGCTGGCACAATCATCTAGCTCAACTCCTATCGTTATTCTTTAATTAGTTTATCCTAATCCATTAAGCCATGCTATAATCAAGCACAGGTGATTATACATATGGAACAAACACGTACAAAATATTATCCCAGACCTTACGGCGTAACAACAAACATAATGCCACGGGCCAATCAGGCGGCAGCTGATACGAGCAAGCAGCTTGTCGGACGCGGCGAAAGCGATGCCGTTTTTTTTCGCTCGCTGGAGCAGCACGGCATTCAGCTCAATGAGGCGCAAATTGCCGCTGTCCGCCATACCGAGGGACCGCTGCTCACGCTCGCTGGAGCCGGCTCCGGCAAAACCTCCGTTCTCGTCTGCCGAACGGCTTATTTGCTGTCTGTCCGCAGCGTAATGGCATCCCAACTGCTGCTCATGACATTTTCCAAAAAAGCGGCAGAGGAAATGAAGTCCCGCATTGCCACGCTGCCCGGCATTTCTGAAAGTGCTGCAGCTGCGGTAGAAGCCAGAACGTTCCATTCGTTCTGCTTGCAGCTGCTGCGCAGGCGGGGCATGAGGCAGGCGATATTAGGCGACAGCGGCCGGAAGCAAATTTTTTTCAAACGGCTGCTGCGCGAACGGAATTTGCATGAGACGTATCAGCCGGAGACGCTCATTACGTTATTTTCAGCCTACAAGCTGGAAATGCTGGAGCTTCATGAGCTGCCGGCCAAAACAGAAGAGGACAAGCAGCTGAAAATTCTTTTTGAATGCTACGAGCAGTGGAAGTCGGAGCAGCAGCTGATCGACTATGATGATATGCTGCTTGCCGCTTATCGGCTGCTCACGACCGATCAGAATCTGCTCGAAATGCTCCAGCGCCGCTTCCGCTACGTCATGATCGATGAGTTTCAGGATACGAATAAGGTGCAGTATGAGCTGATTAAGCTGCTTGTCTCGCAGCATGGCAACTTGATGGTCGTTGGCGATGATGACCAGACGATCTATTCATTTAACGGGGCGCGCAACGATTATATATTAAATTTCGAGCAGCAATTTCCGACCAGCAAAAATGTCGTGCTCGATATTAACTACCGCTCCGGAGCTGCCATTGTCGGGCTGGGCAATGCGATTATTAGCAGCAACAAGCAGCGCCGTCCCAAATCGCTCAAAGTAGCCAAGACGCAAAGCCTCTCCCCAACATTTGCAAGGCCGGGCAATACCGACGATGAAGCGCAGCTGATTGTTAATAAAATTACGGAAGCGCAGAGCCAAGGAAAACGCAGCTATGAGGATTTCGCGATTCTGTTTCGTACGGCGAGCAGCAGCCGCGCCATCTTCGACCAGCTGGTCATACGCCAAATTCCGTTTATTGATTACGGCGGGGGCGAGTCCTTTTATGAGCAGTGGGTTGTGAAGCCAATCATTGCCCATTTGCGGCTGGCGATCGATCGGCGCCATTTTGACGCGATGCAAAACATTCTGGCAACGCTTTATGTCAAGCCGGAGCAGGCGATGGCTTTCATCTGGAACGAAGAGAAGCAGCAAGCCAAAAAATGGCCGCTGATCCATCTCGTCCGCTTCCCTGGCATTAAGGAGTTTCACCAGGAAAAAATCAAAGAGCGGCTGCGGCTCATTCGCTCCTTGCCTAAGCTAAAGCCCGAGCAGGCGATTCGCCTGCTGCGCGACGGCTTTTATGACAATTACATTCAAGCCGATAAAAGCCAGACGCTTACCGAGCATAAGGACGCTTTGAAGGAAACGCTCGACGAGCTCGAAACCGCCGCCAAACGTTTTGCGACGATCACCGAGTTTTTGGCATTCGTGGACGAAATCGCACTGAAGCTGCAGGAGATGAGGCAGCTCAAGCTGGCGAGCCGCGGCGCTGACGCCGTTCATTTTATGACGATCCACAAATCAAAGGGGCTGGAATTTCCCGTCGTGTTCGTCAGCGGAGCATCCGATGGCATTTTGCCGCACAGCTCCGCGCTGTCCGCGAGCAAAAATAGCGACCGGAGCGCCATCCAGACCGGGGATGACGTCGCCGAGGCTGCGCTGGAGGAAGAGCGGCGGCTCGCTTATGTCGCCGTCACGCGGGCCAAGGAAGAGCTGTACATCAGCTCGCCCGGCTATTATCGCGGCAAACCGGCGCCCGTATCTTCTTTTTTGCTCAATGCTTTTAAATAAATACCTTAGATAAATATTTCAAATAAATATATGCCTATAAATGGGGTGTCTACCGGATGAACGATCAGCTTAGAACCTTTTTACAATTAGGTGATGCCGTTATTATTACGGATGATCAGCATCAGATATTAGAAATCAATACGAGCTATGAAGCGATAACCGGCTACAACCGCAGAGAAATATTAGGTAAAAAGGCCGGTATTGTTCGCACCAGCCTTACCCCCGTGCATATTCATGAAAGCATGAAGGACGCGTTAAAGGTAAAGCGGCCATGGTCTGGCGTATTCATTAACCGCCGCAAGGATGGACAGCTCTGGCATTCCTCCATTACCATTACACCTTTATATATGGAGGAGAGCTGGTATTATATCGGTATTTTCCGTGAATTGGAGCAGCTCCCTAGCGGCTTCTATATGCCTCAGGAACGGATTGGGCATATTCAAAGCTCGCTGCTCAAGGTGCTTGCCATTTCCTGCGAAATTCGCGATCCTGGCATTGAATCGCATCTTGTGCGGGTAAGAGATCTTACGGAGGAGCTTGTGCGTTATCATAATGAGCGGATGCAGCTAGGCTGGAACGAAGAACGGCTCAGCCGCATCGCCTCGGCGAGCATTTTGCATGATATCGGAAAATCGGGCATTCCCGAGGGGATTTTATATAAGCCCGGTCCGCTCGCTGACTATGAACGCACCATTATTGAGATGCATACGTTTATTGGTGTCGACATTATTGAGAAGATTTTCAACGAGTTTAATGACGAGCTGTTTACTAGCGAGCTGACGGCGAGCAAGCATATTATTTTGTACCATCATGAACGGTGGGATGGCCAGGGCTATCCGCATAAGCTTGCGGGAGAAGCTATTCCCATTGAAGCGCGCATCGTAAGCATCGTTGATGTGTTCGACGCCCTTACCAGCAAACGCCCCTACAAGGAAAAATGGTCGGTGGAGCAAGCGCTCGCTTACATTAAAGAGATGCACGGCACCCAGTTTGACCCGGACTTAGTCGATTCATTTATTCAGCTGTTTGGGCAAGGTGAAACGGCTGTCGCCGTCCTTTAACGGCGTGGCGCGTTTCATTCCGAGAAATATAGAGATAGGATAACGAAATGATATCCTTTCCTATATTTCAAGCGTAAACGGCTGTCGACGTCCTCTGGCGGCAAAGCTACCGTTTCGCGTAGAAATCATAGAGAATGGATGAAATCATCATATCCTTTCCTATATTTCAAGGTGAAACGGCTATCGACGTCCTTTAACGGCGTGGCGCGTTTCATTCCGAGAAATATAGAGAATGGATGAAATCATCATATCCTTTCCTATATTTCAGCAAAAAGAGGGATTGGCGTAAGTGCCAATCCCTCTTCTTCATGTGCAGTACGTTATAAACGGTGTGCAGCGGACAATGCTAGAAACCTTTAACCGTGCAGCATGCTTCGCTTATTCCGCAGGAGGCGTGAACGTGCGCTGCGCAAATTCAGCATCCAGCATATAAAACGCGTTGCTGTCTTTATCAATGCGCTTCAGCTTCGAAATGATGCCGTCGAACAAGGACTCCTCTTCTACCTGCTCATCGATGAACCATTTCAGGAAGTAGATCGTCGCATGCTCGCGCTCGCTGAGCGCAAGGTCAGCAAGGTTGTAAAACTTGCGTGTGTTTTGTTGTTCATGCGCATAAGCACGCTCGAATGCATCGAGCATCGACGCATATTCGTTCTTAGGCTCGTGCAGAGCAGACAAAGTAGCACGACGGTTGCGGTCGTTCAGGAATTTATATATTTTCATGCCATGGAAACGCTCTTCCTCAGCCTGGATAATAAAGAAATTCGCAAACCCGTCCAGACTTTCGCCAGAACAGTAGGCTGCCATTGCAAGATACACATGCGCCGAATAAAATTCAAAGTTCATTTGTTCGTTTAAAGCTTCAGCTAATTGATCATTCATCACTTATGCACCTCTTCTTTTTCGGAGTTGCCTCTATCTTAACACAAAAAAGGAGGGCGGCAAAAGCCGCCCACCCTATATTTATCCAATTAATTTTTTCAATTCCTTATAAAGCTTCTCGGCTGACGGAGCGCTGACCACCTTAGATTTCACCACGGCAAAACATTCATGCCTGCATGTTTTGCAATTTCCGAGACAGTCGGACTTCTTCATCTTGATGTCGGGAAACTTATCCTTCATCGCCTTGTAAACTGGCTTCGTCCCGTTTTTGAAATTTTTGGTGCAATATTTGATCTTCAATAGGTGTGTCACCCCGCTGCCGCAATGGCCGTATGATTACGGTTGGCACTTTTGTGTACACACGCAATCGTCTGCTCGATCCAAAAGGCTCCCTATCAAATGATAGTAATAATCATTACCGTTGTCAATAGCCGCGGGGCGGCGGCCAAGCTTATTTTTTCAATAATTGTACGCCTCGCTGCAGCTGGGTATCTTCCTTCTCCAGCTTTTCCTTGAGCAGCTCGACTATTTTGTACGCCGTCTTGTCATTGAGCGAGCCGGTAACGTCCAGCTTCTCTGCCTTCTGAAAAGCGCGCATCGCCGCCTCCGTCTCATCATCGAACAGGCCGTCTTTGCCGACGGGCGCATAGCCGAGCTCCTTCAGCATCGATTGCAGCGTCTTGACGTCTTCGCCGTAGCTGCCGTTTTTCAGCTCGCTGCCGACCGGAAGCGGACGCAAGCTTGCAAATGCAGGCAGGCTGACAACCTCATTTGGCATGACGCCAACTTTGTGAATCCACGTGCCAGCAGGCGTTTTCCACTGCGCCTCGGTCAAGCTGAGCACTGAGCCGTCTCTAAATTGCTCAAATGCTTGTACGACGCCTTTGCCATACGTTTTCTCGCCAACGACCGTTGCTCCCGCCGACTCCTTAAGCGCGGCGGTCAACACCTCGCTGGCGCTTGCCGACTGGCCGTTCACCAGCACAACGATAGGGATCGTCCACTCTTCTTTTTGCGTCGATTTATAAACAATCGGGTTGCTTTCTTCCTTATATACGACCTCTAGAATCACTTTCCCCTTCGGAATGAGCTTGCTGCCAATCGCAATCGTCGGCTGCAGCAGGCCGCCCGGGTTGGAACGAAGATCCAGCAGCAGCTTCGTCATGCCCTGTGCCTTCAGCTTCTTTACCGCTTCATCAAACTCCGTAGCCGTCTTCTGGGCGAAGCGGCTAATCGTAATATGGCCGATACCAGCCTCCAGCATCTCCGAGGTTACGGTGTAAACCGGAATCGCTTCACGCTTAAGCGTAATCTCGATAGGCTCCGTCTGGCCCGGGCGCTGCAGCGTCAGCGTCACCTCGGTACCTGTCTTGCCGCGCATAAGCCCGATAAGATCCTGAAATTTAGAATCCTTCGATTCCTTGCCGTCAACCGCCATAATGATATCACCAGACTTGACGCCTCCGCGCTCTGCTGGCGCACCCGGCGTCAGCCCAGAAATAACGAATTGGCCATCCTGCTCGCGCACCTCGGCCCCTATTCCGGAAAATTCGCCTTCATACCCTTGCGTATAGGCATCGCCCTGCTCCTCGATCAAATAGCGGGAGTACGGATCTTCCAGCGATGCTACCATTCCCTCAGAGGCGCCATTGATCAAATCCTCGCCATCCGCTCCATTTAAATATTTATCCATAATGGTATTGTAGGATACCGCAAAGTTCTGAAATGCCGGCTCCTTCAGCATCGGATACCGATGCCCCATCCAGAGCCATCCCACTGCGAACCCGGCAACCATAAATAAAATAGCCCCAACTAGGCCAATTAACAGCACTCTGCGCCGTGCAGCAGCATGTGTAAAATACCTCAACTCGTCATCTCCCCAGGTTCAACTCTCATCCGCTTTCTTTACTGTATCTTATTGAAGGGGGATGGAGCAAATTTTCAAAAAAGAACCCGCCGCTTCTCACGTGCCGAGGTGAGACAGGCCTCAATAACCGCTGTTCCTGCTATCGCATCCTCAGGACCAAACAGCGGCTGTGCCTCGCCCGCGGCAATCTGTGCGATTCTGTTGATTTGCATCACATAAGTGTTCAGGTTGAAAGGCCCTTCCTTACGCTGGCCATCCTCCGTATGTACGATAAAATAATCCTCTTCCCCCGGCCCAAAAGCGTTCGGCAGCTCAATCCGCCCCTTCGTTCCGAGAATTTCCAAGCGGTTGCGGTAAGCCGCCCACATGCCGCAGTCGAATACGAGGCTTACATCGTTTCCGAACTCCAAAACGCCAGAAGCCATCATATCTACCCCGCCATGCTCCTTGGAAAATAAACCATGGACGCTGGCTGCTACCGGCTCACCGTCCAAAATAAGCCGCGCTGCACTTATGAGGTAGCAGCCGATGTCATACAAGGAGCCGCCGCCCCATTCCGCGTTGTAGCGAACATTGCCTGTGTCTGCTGCATTATTGAAGGTGAACGAGCCTGTCATGACGCGAAGCTCGCCAATTTCGCCAGACGCGATAATCGCCTTAATCTGCTCATAGCGCGGATGATGGCGATACATGAAAGCTTCCGCCATAACGATGCCTGCCGTCTGGGCTGCCTCCGCCATTTCCCGGGCATCCGCTGCCGTGACCGCAAATGGCTTCTCGCAAAGCACATGCTTGCCAGCTCTAGCCGCTTTAATGGCCCATTCCTTATGTAAATGATTCGGCAGCGGAATGAAGACCGCATCGATATCTGGATCAGCGAGCAGCTCCTCGTAGGAGCCGTACGCTTTTTCAATGCCTAACCGCTCTGCTGCTTCAACAGCCCGTTCCAAGCTGCGGCTTGCAATCGCCACTGCCTCGCCTCGCTCCGCCTGCTGAATGGCTGGAATCATCGTATGTATAGCAATGCTCGCACCGCTTAAAATCCCCCATCTTAGCTTCATCCTTGCCCATCCTCTCCCTGTCCATTCTTTAACAGCCCTTTCTATTATACAAGAAAAGCGGTAGATCGCTTGTACGAATGGCGATTTTTCGCTACAATCAACCTAGCTTATGTACACGATAAAGAGGCTTGGAGAGGGGAACATATTGCCATTATGTATAAATTAATTGCAATTGATGTAGATGATACGCTGTTGAACGATGAACTCATTGTGACTGAAGGAACGAAACGCGCCATGGAGGAAGCTATCGCGAAAGGCGTAACGGTGACGCTGGCTACCGGAAGAATGTACGCTTCCGCCAGACAAATTGCTGAGCAAATCCAGCTCAATGTGCCCATCATTACGTATCAGGGGTCGCTTGTAAAAACGCTGCTGGACGGCAAGGTGCTGTATGAGCGCAGCGTGCCTACCGATGCAGCCAAGGAGCTGTATGCTTTTACTGAAAAACATGGCCTGCATTTGCAGCTTTATGTCGATGACCAGCTGTTTGTGAAGGAAGCAAATGAGAAGGCGCTAATGTATTCGCGCCTATCCAAAATCCCTTATACGGTAGCACCAGATTTCGAGGAGCTGCTGGAGCAGCCGAATACGAAAATGCTGATTATCGATGAGCCGGACTATCTCGATGAAATTGCTGAGCAGCTCAAGGCGCTTATCGGCGACCGCGTGCATATTACGAAATCCAAAGCTCATTATTTAGAGTTTATGCATAAAGAAGGAACAAAAGGACATGCGCTGCGCTTTATGGCTGAGCATCTTGGCTGCACGATGGATCAAACGATTGCAATCGGCGATGCGTGGAATGATCACGAGATGATCGAAGCGGCTGGACTTGGCGTAGCGATGGCTAATGCGATTCCGGCTCTGAAAGAGGTTGCGAATTATGTGACGCTTAGTAATAATGATGAGGGTGTTCGTCACGTATTTGAAAAATTCGTTTTAAACTCGTAAGGGATAGATATAGGTGAAATGGGATTCTTCGCTGCGTGAAAAGGTGGGGGTTACGATCGCCATTGCAGTTGAATTTCTTCGAATTAGCCGTGAACGGCTGAAATTCCACAGCAAAAGCGAGCACTCCGTTTCTCCACCCCCACCTTTTCACTCCGCTTCGACCCGCTCACCTATACAACCTTAAAGCGTTTACCGATTTTTTGGGGGCAATAAAACAAACCGTGAATCTGGCTCATTCAATAGCCAAATCCACGGTTTGTTTGTTGTTACAAGATTTATTACAATGTCTAATTACATTGTTAAGTGCAACTTAGCTTTTGATTGGAATTAAATACCCGCGAGCACTTGGTACCAGATGCCCTTTTTGGAATAGAGCGTCTTCTTTACCTCAGGCCAGCCGCCGAGGTAGCTGATGTCGAACAGCTGCTCAGGAACTACGTATTTACTCGCTGACTCCTTGGCTACCGTCTCATTTACGGGACGGAAGCCGTAATCGACAAGAACACGCTGGGCTTCATCGCTGTGCAAATAATGGATGAACGCTTCGGCCACCTCGCGAGTACCGTGCTTGTCTACATTTGTGTCTACAACCGTTGCCGGGTTTTCAATCAAGATTGTGCTTTTCGGCACAACGATATGATAGTCCTTGCCCTGCTTAATGCGGGCGAGCAGCTCGTTCTCATACGTCACGATAACGTCGCCTACGCCGTATTCGAACGCCGCCATAGAAGCACGGCCGCTTTTATCGAGCGATTCCACGTTGGCATGGACAGCCTTGAGGAAGTTTTTGGCATAGGCCGGGTCCTTGGTGCCTGTCTCTACCTCTGACTGCTTTAATCCCGCTCCATAAATCGCATTAATGTCCCATTGAGCGCCGCCAGATGTTTTCGGGTTCGGATAGACGACCTTCACTCCGCTGCGAGTGAGATCGGACCAATCCTGAATGTTCAGCGGATTGCCCTCACGTGTGCCAAGCACCACAATCGACTTGGTCACAAATTCGCCGTCCGCTTGCTCCTTCCAATTCGGGTTGATAAGTCCTGCATCGGCGATTTTGTTAACGTCGCCTTCCATCGCCAGCACGGCAACGTCAGCATTAAATCCGCCTATAATGGCCCGCGCTTGCGTTCCAGAGGCTTCATAGGATTCCTGAAATACAACCTTTTGTCCCGTTTGCTGCAGCCAGTAAGCCTGGAACTGCGGCAAAATTTCGGCGAAAGCATCCTTCACTATGGAGTATGCACCAATGACAAGCGTGACATCGCCGTTTGGAACGGAAGATTCCACCGCCGGGTCATTGTCTTGCGCTTCGCCGCAGCCCGCTGCAACAAGCAGCAGGGCGGTCGCAAGCAGCAGGGCAAGTATACGGCGGCTTGTTGTCTGAATAGCATTCATAATGGCATACAACTCTTTCTGCTCGATGTTTTCAAACCCAAGCTATTAGATATGAATTGGCATTGGATCTTCCTTCAGGCTGTTTTCCTGAATCCAGCTCTCTTGATCATTAAACAAATACGCCCGGTGCACCAGCACTTGAACGCGGTCGCCCGGCTGCAATACATCCTTCTCCAGCGAACGGTAGGTGACGAGCTTAACCGAGCCTACCTCTAGCTCGACCAGCCACTCGCTGCCGCGGAAATGAATATGCTTGACGCTTGCTTCCAGCGCGGCAGATGCAAGGCGAATCTCACCCGGCTTGCCGATTTCGATATATTCGGGACGGATAAGTGCCTTCGTACCAGGTTTGCCAGCAGCAGAGTCAAAGCCCTTCAGTGCGCCAACATCCTCGACAATCGTTGACTCCCCGATGAAGCTCGCTACGAATGGCGTCTGCGGGTCTTTATAAATCGCCCAAGGAGAGCCCTTCTGCTCCAGCTTTCCCTTGCTGATAATCATAATTTCATCGGCAACCTCAATCGCCTCATCCTGGTCATGCGTGACGAAAATCGATGTAATGCCGACGCGCTCTATCATTTCCTTGAGCCAAGTGCGCAGCTCTGTACGGATTTTTGCATCAATCGCCGCGAATGGCTCGTCGAGCAGCAGCAGCTGCGGCTCAGGCGCGAGCGCTCTAGCGAAGGCAACGCGCTGGCGCTGGCCTCCCGATAGCTGATGAGCATAACGGTGCTCAAAGCCCTTCAGCCCTGTAAGCTCAACAAGCGTCATGACACGCTCACGGATTTGTTCTTTGGTTTGCTTTTTGACTTTCAGCCCGAAAGCGATATTATCATAAACGGTCATATGCTTGAACAGCGCATAATTCTGGAATACAAAACCGATTCCGCGCTCCTGTGGCGGCAAATCATTGACGCGCTTGCCGTGGAACACAATATCGCCAGAGGAAGGCGACTCAAGCCCTGCCAGCATGCGGAGAATCGACGTTTTGCCACCGCCGCTCGGCCCTAGCAGGCCAATAAGCTGGCCTTTCTTAATATCGAAGCTGACATCCTGCACCGCATGAAAATCCCCGAAGCTTTTGTTTAAATTACGGACTTCAATATGCATGGCTTAATGCACTTCCTTTCGTTTCTTGGCCCATTCCATTAAGAGCAGCAATCCAACGGAGAACGCCGCAAGCACGAGTGCAACCCCGTTCGCAGCTACAACATTAAAGTTCTCCACATCTTGATACACGAGTGTCGTTGCCGTCTGCGTCTTATTCATAATATTGCCGGATACGACGAGCACGGCGCCAAATTCGCCAAGCGAGCGGGCAACCGTAAGCACAACACCGTAAATGACGCCCCAACGAATCGACGGCCACGTTACCTGCCAAAACGTATACCACGAGTATGCGCCAAGCGTAGACGCCGCTTCCTCCTGCTGGGCCCCGATTTCCTGCAAAACGGGCAGAACCTCGCGCACCATGAGCGGGAAGGTGACGAACAGCGTTGCGAGCACCATGCCTGGCAAGGCATAGACGATTTTAAAGCCCGACGCTTCAAAAAAAGTTCCAATAACTGTACTTGGTCCAAGAATAAGGACAATCATTAGACCGCCGATAACAGGCGATACCGCAAACGGTAGATCGACCAAGCTGTTCAGCAGGCGCTTGATACGCGGACCGATCCATTTTGCCCGTACCAGATAAAGCGCAAGCATAACGCCAAACAGCGTATTTAATGCGGTTACAATAACGACAATTAATGCAGTCATCTTAAGGGCATGAAGCGATTGCTGCCTTAGCAGCCCTTCAGTAAAGCCGCTCCAGCCCTCTGCCCAGGACCCGCGCACGATTTCGACAAGCGGTATGATGAGTAGAAGTATAAATACGACATAAGTGAGCGTAATCCATAGTTTTCTCATTGGCCCGGCCTCCTGGATTGAATCAGGTTAACCGTCCACAAAATGACGAAGGACAAGGTGAGCAAAATAACGGAAACCGCCGCCGCTCCTTGCGGATTATCGCTTTCGATTTCCCCAAAAATATAAACCGATGCAATGAGCGTTTTGCCAGGAATGTTGCCTGCTACAAGCACAACTGCCCCAAACTCGGCTATGCCGCGCGAGAACGCCAGCATCGCTCCGCTAATAATACCCGGAACCATCGACGGTAAAATAATGCGGAAAAACGTCAGCGCCTTCGATGCTCCCATCGTATAAGCCGCTTCTTCCTCCGAGCGATCCAGCTCCTCCAGCAAAGGCTGTACGGCGCGGATGACGAATGGGAAGGTGACGAACACCATCGCGATAATAATCGCTGGTTCATGAAAGACGATATCGAAGCCCAGCTTCGTCGCCAGTCCGCCAACAAAGCTGCGAGGGCCCAGCAGCAGCAAAATCATTAGCCCAGCAACCGCCGTCGGCAAAGCAAAAGGCAAATCGACGAGCGAGTTGAGAAATCTTTTCCCGGGAAATTTATAGCGAATAAGCACCCAGCCAATCATCGTTCCGAGAAAAATGTTGATTATCGTCGCAATAACGGCAAGCCTGACGGTAAGCAGCACCGCTTTCCACGCGAGAGGATCGCTTACGCTTTCCCAGAATGGCTGCCAGCCAAGCGACAGCGATTGCGTGTAAATGCCGAATATCGGAATAATAATCAGGATAATAAAATAAAGCATAACCGTACTTCGGAAGCCGAAGCTCCACCATTTGTTTCGAAACATAGCATTCACGTTGACATTACCCTCCAGACCATCGACTCGTGTCGTAGGTGAAACCACAGACGAAAAGCGAAAAGTAAAAATTGCAAGGTGAAACGGTTATCGCCATCCTTTGGTGGCGCGGCGCGTTTCATTCCGAGAAATATAGAGAAAGGATAGCGTTACGACACCCTTTCCTATATTTCAAGGTGAAACGGCTATCGCCATCCTTTGGCGGCAAAGCTACCGTTTCACGATGAAATATAAGCTCATTATAATTGTGAAACTTATAAATGCTTATATTTCAAAAAAAGATAATCCCTATTAACAAACTTGGTATTATCAATTTAGCAGATCATATTAGTCCAAGTCAATGCTAAATTGGCCTTTTGTTTGTGGAGTTCAATGGATTGCTGGAAATATAGTCTGCACTGCGTGAAAGGCTTGGCTTACGATCGCTGTTCCCTTTGATTTCTTCGATTCCGATGTCTCAAAAGGATTCCTCCGAAAATAGCTCCTTCGAGTTATTGCCAATTTTGATGTCTGGACTATAGGCTGGGAGCCATTTTGCCCCTAGTCTGGCTGCTCTCCCAACCCGGGACCGAATCCGAAGCAGCCGATTCCTGATATTCTACTGTAGGAGGAAAAAAACATTCGATTTCATCCAAATATCGTGAAACAAAGGAGAGTAAATAATGAAAGTCGTTCTGAGAATTATCGTTTGCTTGTGCTTGTTAGTTGTACCTGTAGGAGTTGCCGGTGCTGCCGGCTATGTGTATACAATGAATGATGTCATGTCGCTTTACGATAAAAATACTCCTTCTCTGCAAAATGTTCAGGCCCTCCCTTACGATTCGGGCAAGCCTACAGTAGCCGTTCTTCTCGCTGCGGAAGTTACCGAGGTTTTTGATTTCCTAGTGCCCTATGAAATGTTCGCGATGACGGAAGCCTATAACGTTTACGGAGTTGCACCCGACCGTGGTATCAAGTCATTAACAGGGGGCCTTGATGTTGTGCCGCATTATTCATTCGAAGAAATGGACCATTTGCTGAATGGGAGTCCGGATATCATTGTCATTCCATTCATGCCCATGTTGGACGAAAATAAATATGCCCCGGTTCGCGAATGGATAAAAAAGCATGCAAGCGACCAAACGATCTTGCTATCCATCTGCAATGGAGCGGAGAACTTGGCTGACACCGGCTTGCTGAGTGGCAAATCTGCTACGACACATTGGGGTGATATTGGCAGGCTGATTAAGACGTATCCCGATATTGACTGGAAGAAGGATCAGCGCTATGTCCCTGTCGATCATATCGTGTCCTCAGCAGGTCTTACATCCGGTATCGATGCAACGTTGTATGTGATCTCGCAGCAATTGGGAGAGCCCGCAGCCGCAAAGGTAGCTGCCGAAATGAATTATCCATCCTACACCTATGTGCAAAATCCGGAAATGGATCCTTTCTCAACAGGACTTAGTGATTTAACATATGTAGTTAACAATGCTTATCAGTGGAATAAAGTTAAAGCGGGCGTCCTATTATACAACGGTGTTGATGAATTAGCATTGTCAGCGGCATTCGACACTTATTCGGCATCCGGGACGACGAAGACGATAACGGTATCCAGCTTTAATGATCCAATCATCTCCAAGCATCATTTGACTCTGGTTGCCAGAAACGCAATAAATCGTGCGCCGAAGCTGGATAAAATGATCGTTGTCGGATCGGAAGCCCAATCTGAAGCGGAGCAGGACATCGAACGCTGGAGCTCCGGCAACAAGGACACGCCACTACTCATGCTGCATGAAGGCAAAGCTGAACAGTTTGCTATGGTGCCTGCCTTTGAAGACTTGGCAAAGCAAGAAGATGTGCGTACAGCCCAATTCGCCGCCAAACGTCTGGAATACCGCGCGACCGAGCATCTAAACCTGCAAGGGGCTTCCTTTTCGTTTGAGGCATTCGCCGTCCCTGCCTTCATTATGCTTCTTTCCTTGCTGGCAGCTTATTATATAGACAGACGATTTTTTGCAAAGAAAACAAGACAGCAGAAATAAGCCCACCCTATTGAAATAAATCTCATTAGCATGATTATTACAAAGCTTTGTGCCTTCGTTATATACTTCATTAAGCGCTAAAAATTTCGGCTTTGAACCGCTTCAGATAACGGCAAAAACGCCTTATTCATTATCCCCATCAGATGGGTTTATGAATAAGGCGCTTTTTTCAAAAATTTGAAAGCAAGGCGATTTTGTTTTATTCGCCCTCAATATAATAGACGCTATCGCCTGCTTCTATCTCGGCTTGGCCCTGCGTCAAATCCGTCATCCACGCGATAAAAGCTTCCGCCTCCGGCTCCACCGGCAAACAGCTGACGATGACGCGGTCGGTAAACGCCGTGCCGCCTACGCGTATGCCACGGCCGTGCAGCTCGTTCTCCAGCTTGCCATACCAAGTATAGTCAACGGAAACCCGCACCTCGCGGTGCAGGACGTTGACGATCTCATCGGCTGCTTCGATTCCGGCAACTGCGCCGTCCGTGTAAGCACGGACGAGTCCACCAGCGCCTAGCATCGTCCCGCCAAAATAGCGGGTGACGACGACGGCGATATTTTTGAGACCTTTGTGCTTAATGACCTCCAAAATCGGCTTGCCCGCCGTGCCGCTAGGCTCGCCGTCGTCAGACTGCTTCTGGAATTGGTCGCGCTCCCCCACCATATAGGCGGAGCAGTTATGCGTCGCGGTTTTGTGCAGCCGCTTGATTTCGTCAATAAACTGCACCGCTTCTTCCTCGGTCTCTACCGGCTTTGCATAGCCAATAAATCGCGAGCGCTTGATGACAATTTCGGCGTGGGCCTGCTGCCTAACCGTTCGGTAACGTTCAAGCTTCATCAGGAATGCTGCCTGAAACGACGCCTACAGGCGCGCTTCCAGCTCCGCTTTCTCCTTCTCGTAGCCCGGTTTGCCCAGCAGCGCGAACATGTTTTTCTTGTATGCTTCTACGCCCGGTTGGTCAAACGGATTTACGCCGAGCAGGTAGCCGCTGATGCCGCAAGCCTTCTCAAAGAAATAAACGAGGTAGCCGAAGGTGTATGGCGAGAAATCCGCAATGTTGACGATAAAGTTAGGAACTTGTCCGTCAGTATGCGCAAGCAGCGTGCCTTCAAATGCTTTTTTGTTGACGAAATCCATCGTTTTGCCCGTCAGGAAGTTCAGGCCGTCCAGATCTGCATCGTCATGGCCGATGGAAATGTGCTCGGACACTTCTTTCACTTGAATAACGGTTTCGAAAATGTTCCGGTTGCCCTCTTGGATGAACTGGCCCATCGAGTGAAGGTCTGTCGAGAAATCAACAGAGGAAGGGTAAATCCCTTTGTAGTCTTTACCTTCGCTCTCGCCAAACAGCTGCTTCCACCACTCCGATACGAAGTGAAGCGAAGGCTCGTAGTTCACGAGAATTTCAGTTGTTTTGCCTTTGCGATACAGCGAGTTGCGGGCAGCCGCGTATTGGTAGGCTTCATTTTCAGCCAGATTCGGGTTGCTGTATTCTTTGGCAGCGTCAGCCGCACCTTTCATGATTGCATCAATATCAACGCCAGCTGCTGCGATTGGCAGCAAGCCTACAGCTGTCAATACGGAATAACGGCCGCCAACGTCATCAGGAATGATGAACGACTCGTAGCCTTCTTCGGATGCGAGCTTCTTGAGCGCGCCTTGCTGTTTGTCCGTCGTTGCATAAATACGCTTGCGGGCAGCTTCCTTGCCGTATTTTTTCTCCAGCAGTTCACGGAACAGACGGAAAGCGATCGCTGGCTCAGTCGTTGTGCCGGATTTGGAAATAACGTTGATTGACCAGTCGCGGCCTTCAAGCAGCTGCGTCAAATGCGTCACGTAAGTGGAGCTGATGTTGTTGCCGGCAAAAAGCACTTGCGGCGTCTTGCGCTGCTCATGCGGCAGCAGGTTATAGAAGGAATGCGACAGCATTTCGATCGCTGCACGCGCGCCCAGGTAAGAACCGCCGATGCCGATGACGATCAGCACTTCGGAGTCCGATTTGATTTTTTCAGCCGCTTGCTTAATGCGGGCGAATTCTGCTTTGTCATAATTTTCAGGAAGGTCAATCCAGCCCAGGTAGTCAGAGCCTGTACCCGTGCCGTTATGTAGTTGGTCATGCGCAAGGCGAACTTGCTGCGTCAAGTTGTCGATCTCATTTTGCCCAATAAAAGTTAGTGCTTTGCTGTAATCGAAATGTACCGTTTTACTCATAAACAAATAAGCCTCCTTAGGAATATAAACAGCATCTCAGCCGTTTTCAAAATATTGTACGACTAACGGCGAGGCTCAAGCTCCCCCACTGATAATCAACATCATATATAGCGTCAAAATCTACAATATCGGATTTAAACTATAAAAACAAGCTTATAACAATGAAATCTTGGTGAAGAAACCGTATAATGAAAGGAAAACGCTAGCCATGGGAGGAACCTTTTGATGAAAACAGCAGCATTTATCGGACTTGGTGTAATGGGTATGGGAATGGCGGCGAACCTGCTGCGCAAAGGCTACAGTGTCACCGTGTACAACCGTACACCCGGAAAAGCGGCAGCGCTTATCGAGCTTGGCGCCACAGAAGCCTTGACTCCAGCTGAAGCAGCCGCTGGCAATGACGTTGTCATTACGATGATCAGCAATGATCAAGCAGTGCGGGACGTTTATTATGGTGAAAATGGGATTTTCAGCGCCGTCCGTTCCGGAACTGTACTTATCGACAGCAGCACTATCTCGCCAAGCCTGGCGCGCGAGCTAGCGGCAACCGCAGAACAGAAAGGAGCCTCGTTCCTTGATGCTCCGGTTACAGGCAGCAAGCCGGCAGCCGATGCGGGAACGCTTGTATTTATGATTGGCGGCAGCAAGGCGGTGCTCGACGCCAATGACGACATTTTGCTGGCAATGGGCGGCAAGCTCATCTATATGGGACTAAACGGCAGCGGCTCCATCGCCAAGCTGGCGCATAATACAATTGTCGGCATCAACGTTGTGGCCCTGACAGAAGGCATGGCGATTGCCGCAAGCGGCGGGCTCGACAGCAATGCGTTTCTAGAGCTGGTGCAGGCCGGCAGCGCATCGAGCAAATCCGCTGAGCTGAAAGGCCCTAAGCTGATCAATGCCAACTACGATGTGCAATTTTCACTGGAGCTGATGCTCAAGGATCTCAAGCTGTCCTCCGTGCTGTCAGACAGCCTGCGTGTGCCTACCCCGCTGCTTGAGTCGGCGAAGAGCATGTTCCAGGTCGGCGAGTCGATGGGGCTGAGCGAGCTGGATATGTGCGCCGTAGCGCAAGCTTACGAGCAGTATATCGGGCGCAAGCTCGGCGGCGGCAGCCTGTAGGCCTCTTGCGTGCCAGGCTTGCCTTATATATTCCTTTGATTATAAAACCGGGTACGGCTTGTCCTTCTAAAGAGACATGCCGTACCCGGTTTTATTTTTGCAAGGCGAAGCGGTCATTCGCTCCTCCTTAATAATATGGCGATATCATCAAATACACGACAACACCCGTAAAGCTGACGTAGAGCCAGATGGGCATCGTCCATCTCGCGATTTTGCGGTGGCGCTCCACCTGCATCGAGAGGCCTCTGGCTACAGATATGAGCGCCAGCGGCACAACGACGATTGCCAGTAAAATATGCGTGATCAGCACGAAGAAATAAATGTTTTTCAACGCCCCTTCACCGCCGTATTTCGTCGATTCCGTCAGGTAGTGGTAGGTCACATAGGACACCAGAAACAAGGTCGTCGAGACGAATGCCGCTCCAATAAAACGGCGATGCAGCTTGATGTTCTTTTTGATTATCGCAACTAAAGCGACGACCAGAGCAATAAACGTAAAGCAGTTAAAAATCGCATTGAGCAGCGGCAGCAGCTTCACATTGAAGCCAAGCTCCCCGTCATAGGCCGGCAGAAAAAACAGCACCGTCACAAGCCCTACGATCACAACGGTCAAAATCGCAATCAGCGGCGTATAGTTTTTGTCCGGCAGCAGTTTAAGCGACTGCTCCTGTTCCCTTTTATTCATCGCTTCTTCCTCCTACAAATATGCTTCATCTTCAAGGTGAAACGGCTATCGCCGTCCTCTGGCGGCGTAGCGCGCTTCAGTCCGAGAAATATAGAGAAAGGATGAAAAATCATATACTTTCCTATATTTCAAGGTGAAACGGCTATCGCTGTCCTCTGGCGGCGTGGCGCGTTTCAGTCCGCGAAATATAGAGAAAGTATGGTGAAATCATATACTTTCCTATATTTCAAGCGGAAAACAACAGCTTCCTTTCCGATTATGCCATGCCAAAGGAAGATTTTTCAGACGTTTATGTCACAAAAAATCGAATTCTGGGCATGAATTAGAAAAGTTGACACATATGAAGCTCGATCCGGGGACAATGCTGCTTATACCGAATGAAGCTCCCGATAATCCTGCGGGGTCAAGCCGTACACCTTCTTGAATACTTTGATAAAATAAGGCGCATTCTGGTAGCCGACTTTACTGCCGATTTCATAGATTTTCAGCTTTGAGTTGCGGAGCCAATAGGCTGATTTCTCCATGCGAATCCGCTGAATATAATCGCTCAAGCTTTCATCGGTTGCCGCCTTATACACTTGAGAGAGATACACGGGATGCAAAAAAACATGCTCTGCGATCATCGTCAGGGAAATCGTATGTGCAAGCTGCTCGTCAATGAATCGCTGCACCTTCTTAATGAGCCTGGATTGGCTGCCCATTGCCTCAGTCTCAAGCGCGCTGCGCATGTTTTCCGCCAATCTCAGCAGCTTATCCCGCAGCATCCGCTGCTGTCTTAAAGACTCGAATGCCATCATGTGCTGTTCCTCTATTTCCAAAAAGTCAAACAAGCCATACCCGCTTTTATGCGCAATAAAGCTAAGTGTGCCTGTAACGGCACAATAAACCTCCAATGAATGCTCCGCAGAGCCATCAAACTCGGTCTCAAGCTCATCGAAAATCAAGCCCAGCTTCTCCATAAAGGAATCCCATCTCCCCGACTCCAGCAGATCTGGCAGCAGCGGCGGCTCATACAAATGCTTGAATGTACGGACCGGCGCCAGCACACGCTGCTCGCCGAGCGAGAGAAACAATCCCCTGCCAGCGCCAATATGCTTGAGATAAGCCGTCAGCGCCAGATGATAGGAGGATGACAAATGCTCGGGAAACGGCCCCCAAGCACTAATGACAATCGAGATTGACCCCTTCAAATATCGCTGCACCTGCTCCTGTAAATATAGGCAGCGACGCATAAGCTCCTGCTCCGCCATTGCGCCAGCGATGCTGCTGCTTCCATCCAAAGCCTGCACCACGACGGCCAAATAGTCACGGGAATCGCTGCACATCCATATTTGATAAAAATCGCTGAGCACCTCCTCGGCAATATTGCCGACCGCATATTCGAGCAAAGCCCGATCATTGTGCCCATATTGGAAAAAAGGCTCCTCCAAACGGATGAGCAGCAAACTGGCAGCATGCTCCAGCGAGAAAGGAAGCGCGAGCTTCTGGAGCCTCTTTTCTAAAGCAGCTGGTGTGATCGCCCGATTTTCGAGCAAATCAATCAGCAAATTCCGCTGCAGCAGCGGCAAATTTTCCCGTAATGCCCGCTGTGTGTTATCACGCGAAATGGCTGCTTCCTTTTCCTTCTGTACAGCCAGCAGCACCTTCTTAACTGCGCTAATCAAATCCTCGTCATTGACCGGCTTGAGCAAATAATTAGAGGCGCCGCTAGTCAGCGCTTGCTTGGCATATTCAAATTCGGCATAGCCTGTCAGCAAAATGACAGCGGTCGAGCTTGACGATTTTCGCACGCGCTCCATTAGTTCTAAACCGGAAATGCCCGGCATCCGTATATCCGTAATCATCAGATCAATGGAGCATTTGCGCATAATGGCCAGCGCATCCGAAGCTGAAAAAGCTTTATGAATCTCAATGTCGGCCATACCGTATTCAAGCAGTGTTGCCGCAACTCCTTCAACTACGGAACGCTCATCATCAACGATCAAAAGCTGGTACATGGCCGAATCTCCTTTTTTCTCCCGACATACTTACAGCGTCCTGTGCAGCCTTCATTCGCTCACTCATACACTCCCGCTCGCTCTCACTCGCGTTCGCTTGGAAGGGCACTCCACCGTATCGTTGCGCGAAGGCCCCCTTCAGCGGACTGCTCCAGCGTGAGGCCAGACTTTCCGCCGTATTTATGAACAAGCCGCTGATGGACGTTGCGCAGGCCGCAGCTCTCGTCCAGCACCGCATTAGAGCTGATTTTCTGCCGCAGCAGCCGCAGCTCCTGCTCACTGAGACCCACACCATCATCTTCACATACGATTTCATATCCCTGCTCGCCAATTAAGCCAATAACCCTAATCATGCCTGCCCCTTCTCTTGGCTCTATGCCATGAATAATGGCGTTCTCAATAATCGGCTGCACGATCAGCCTCGGCAGCTTGAGCTCCAGCATCGCATCCGGAATATTAATTTGAAAGTGGATACGGTCCATTCTCATATTTTGAATCGACAAATAGTTGTGGATCAGCTTGATTTCCTCTCGCAGCGTCGTTTCCTGCTGATCTACATGCGTCGTGTAGCGGTAATAGTCGCCAAGCTTGACCGCCATCGCCATTACCGCGTCCCGCTCGCCAATGCGCGTCATATTTTTAATGAAAAATAAACAATTGTATAGGAAATGCGGATTAATTTGCGATTGCAGCTGCTTCAGCGTAGCTTCTCTGGCATGCAGCTTCTCGGCATAGATGCTGTTGATTAAATGCTGGATTTGCTCGCTCATCAAATTGAACTGCTCAAATAAATAACCGAATTCATCATGCTTGCGGCTGCCAACACGTACGGAATAATCGCCCCTGCGCAGTCGCTTGGCGGCCAAATACAGCTCCCGGATCGGAACCTGCACATTACGATAAAGCAAAAATGCGGATAACACGCTTATGAGCAAGATTAAACTCAGCGATAGCCAAAACCAATTTCGGCTAGAGGTTATCGGGGTTAGAATGTTCTCCAGCGGCATGTATTCGATTAAATACCAGCCTGTAGCCTCCGACTTGGCATAAAGAATCATATACTGTTCGTTTTGCAGCGAGGCTAGAAAAGTCCCTTGCTTGACATCCTCCTTATTTTTCTCAAACAGAGGCAGCAGTTCATTAATTCGCTTCATGTCCGCTGTACGCGCAACGATGGGCGCTTCATTTTCATGATATAAAAACGGGTCGCCGGGGCTGTCCGCCTTAAACCGGGTCAGCATATCCGTAATATCTCTCGTATCGACCCGAATCTCGCCTACCAGATCAGCTTGCTCCAAATCCTCATAAACGAACAGCGGCTCCACAATTCGATAAACGAAAGCGTTCGGTATTCGGCTATTATCCTCTGCGGAATAAGTCCAGATGAAAGGCTTGAGCCCGCCTCTGTGCACCATATTGACGAATTTTTGCTTGTAGGAAATCGAGTTATGCGTACTGACTACTTCTCCTGAAAGGGGCGCAAATAACGTATAAGCACGCTCCAGGATGCCTGCCTTCCCTTTAATCTCCAAATCCTCCTGCACGCTCAGCTTTGCCTCAAACAGCTCGGAATCCGTGCTGGAGGGGGTCAGCGATATAAAGGTCCGTACTAGCGGCTCAATTCCTAAGTTATTGACTGAGATCATATATTGATCGAATTCAGCATCAATCTGCTGTACAAAAAAAGAAAGCTTGTCCCCGCTGTTTTGCCTGATCTGCTCTTCTACAACATGAATGCTTATTTGGTTCGAATAGGAATACAAACCGACAATAGGGATGAGCAGCAGCCCCATAATGGCTAATATTTTTTTGAAAATATTTGATTTCTCCATTACGGAGCCTTCCTCCCTGAGCAAGAAAAGCGCCCTATTCCCCTCCTTAAGGGAACGGACGCTTTTGTTGTTTGCCTGATGTTAGATTGTTGGATGACTTATTTTTGAACAGCGGCATACCATTCATTAACCTCTTCGGTAATGGTGTCCCCAGCAGAAGCCTTCCACTGTGTGACGAACGTGTCAAAGGAATCAATCGGACTGCCGCCATAAATGATTTTATTAAACGTTTCCTTCTCGCTTTTGTTCAGGAAATCCCAACGCTTCTTGTAGGTTTTGGTCGGAGAGCCAATGTACAGATTAGGCATCGCATATTCCCGCTGGCTGTAGTTGACAGCACCCGCGGTAATGTTTTTATCCAGCCCTCTGGACTGCTTCTGCTCGAACGCTGTAACCGGCTCCTTGCCGCTTGCCAAATCGTTCATCGTCTCCATAACCAGAGAAGGGATGCGGGCCCCATCAAACAGCAGGGTATACTTTTCAACATTCATAAGCGGCTTGTCTGCCGGAAACTTAGCTTCATCCCAGACTGGCTGCCCATCCTGAAGCATAAAATCATAGCCTTCTTTAAAGCCGTATTCAAACGGACTTCCCGGCTGCGGATTGCCCTGCTGTTCATATAACAGATTGGCATACATAAAAAAAGCTTCCGGATGCTTGAAGTCCTTATTAATTAAAATAACGCCATTGCCCGTACCCGATTTGCTGCGGCCAATTTTCCCATCCGGTCCAGCAGGCAGCGGATATGCGCTGTAGTCGGCATTTTTATCCACCTCTTTAACCGCTGGCAGCGGCCAGCCTCCTGCCCAATACGGAGCAGCAACGATTCCCGCCTTGCCTGATGAAAATAATTCAGCCGCCTTGCCCTCATCGTGCAATCCCGCTTCCTTGTGGATGTAGCCCTTCTCCATCCACTCCTTCAGCTTCGCAAGCACCGTCTTCACTTCGGGCGCAATCGAGCCGTATGCAAGCTTGCCTGTCGCGGCGTCCAAATTCCACTGCCCCGGCATCGCACCGTAAGCTCCGAACAGGAAATCCGCATCAGCGAGTCCCCATGTGTTCATGCCATTTTTCAAGCCAACAGCCAGCCCTACGGTGTCCTTCTTGCCATTACCGTCTGGATCGGCATTCGTGAACAGCTCCATCATTTTTTCCATCTCTTCGATCGTTTGCGGCGCCTTCAAATTAAGCTTTTTCATCCAATCATCCCTGATCCATAAAACGGTATCATTATTGTTGGAGTAATCGAGAATCGGAATCGCGTACCGTTTGCCATCACGAACATAAGGATACCAGACTGTTTCGTCTTCCGCCATCGCTGATTTGTAGGCATCGCCCGCATACTTGTCAAACAGGTCTCCAACGTCAGCGAACTTGCCGGAATCAATTAAGGCATCAATAACATCCTGGGAGCCCCGGTATTGAATAATATCTGGAAGATCCTCGTTTGCGGACAAAATCAAGCGGATTTTCGTATCAATCGCACTGCTGTCAGCCGTCCATAAATAATTGAGATCGATATTGAACGTATCCTTGACCCACTGGATATGAGGATTATTGTTGATATCCTCCCCGGCGCGAAACTTCACATCAGTGGTCATCTGGCGAACGATATTGATTTTAAGCGGCTCCTCGTATTTGCCCGCTTTCATCGCTTCAGCTGCGGCTTCCACAGCTTGCGGCTGCGATGCGTTATTTGACGCTTCCTCATTTACTGCCGATGAGCAGGCGGTCAAAGCAGTCATACCCAGCATTAAAGCGCTCAATAAGGCGGTCGTTTTTCTCCAGCTTTTATTCATCATAGATACTCCCCCTATTTAATGGCTCTATTCCTTCACGGAACCGAGCACAATCCCTTTAACGAAAAATTTTTGCAGAAACGGATATACGATAATAATGGGCAGCGTAGCAATAAAAATTTGCGCCGTTTTCACCGTCCGGTTCGACAGCTCCTTCATTTCATCCGCATTGACACTCATGCTGCTTAAGTCCCGCTGGACTACAATCGTCTGCAAAAGCGTAGACATAGGATACTTTTCGGCATGAGTCATGTAAATAAGTCCATCAAACCAAGCATTCCAGTGACCGACCATTGTAAAGAGGCCAATCGTTGCCAGTGATGGGAGCGATATCGGCAAATAAATTTGCCATAATGCGCGAAAGTGGCCCGCTCCATCGATAAACGCCGCTTCCTCCAGCGCTTTCGGCACCGATGTGCGGAAAAAATTCATCAATAAAATCGTATTATAAACGCTAACGGCTCCCGGAAGCACAAGTGCCCATACCGTATTGAGCAGCCCCAGCTTTTGTACGACGATATAACCGGGAATCAATCCGCCGCTAAACAGCATTGTAAATACGAAAAACCAGGCATATATATTTCTGCCCCTGAATTCAGAGCTCTCTTTAGACAAGGCGTAGCCAATCAGAATCGACAAGGAGAGCGCAATCGCTGTGCCAAGCACCGTTCGGATGATTGAATTTCCAAAAGAGCCGATAAAAAAAACATTCGTCAATGTAGACTTATAAGCATCTAGGGAAAAACCGATCGGCCACAGTTTTACCAAATTGGCATCGGCTGCCGCCGCGGTACTGAACGATACCGCAAGCACATGAAGGAGCGGGGCTATACACATGAAGGACAACAGGGCTAGAAAAGCAACGTTGAATGTAGAGAAAACACGATACGAAATTGAACGATGAAACATGCCGCTCCCCCCTTAAAAAATACGATAATTGGCCAGCTTGTAGGCAAGCCTGTATGAAATAATAATCAAAATAAAACTCACTAGCGACTTGAACACGCCTACCGCTGTGCCGAAGCCAAAATCGCCGCCTAGCAAGCCTACTCTGTAAACATAGGTGTCGATAATATCTCCTTTTTCATAAACAAGCGGGTTGTATAGATTAAAAATCTGATCGAAGCCGGCATTCAAAATGTTGCCAAGCGATAAGATCCCAACCACAATCGTAATGGGCAAAATCGATGGTATCGTAATCGAAAGGGTCTGACGCCAGCGATTCGCTCCATCAATAAGCGCCGCTTCATAATATTCGGGATTAACACCCGCAAGCGCCGCCAAAAAGATAATGGTCGAGAAACCGAAATCCTTCCATACATCGCTGACAATGACCGTAAATCTAAACCAATTCCCATCGCCAAGAAAAAAAATCGGCTCGATTCCAAACACCGCAAGCAGCTGATTGACAAGCCCGCCATCTGTAGAGAGCATATCGAGCAAAATGCCCCCAAGAATGACCCAGGATAAAAAGTGGGGCAAATAGACGAGCGTTTGCACAAACCGTTTAAACAGCATTTTACGCACTTCATTGAGCAGCAGCGCAAAAACGAATGGAACAATGAGATGCGCTACAATTTTAATGCCCGCGATCAGCAGCGTATTCCATATCACTTGCCTTGCATCCGGATATTCAAACATCAGCTTGAAATTTTCCATGCCGATCCATTCGGAATCCAAAAATCCAAGCTGGGGCTTATAATCCTGAAAGGCCATAATGAGTCCGAGCATCGGCAAATAGGAAAAGATCAGAACAAGGACAATTCCCGGAATGAGCATGACGTGCAACGGCCAAACAAGCTTGAAATTCCACCTCCGCATCGCTCTTTGTTTCAATAGCTTCCCCTCCATTTAACCTTCTTCTTGTTTATTGTTAGCGGTTACAGAAGCTATTGTAGCTTTCTGGAGCAACGCGGAGATATAACAATGTTTTAGGATTCATGTTGCATAGTTAAGGAAACGTCCAGTGAGGATAATAATGAGGAGCAAGATGGAATGAAAAGGATGGAGGAACGGTGATGGACAATCATGAACGACGACGATGAATGTCCATGAAAGACGATAAATGACCTTGAACGACTATAAATGACTATAAAGAAAAATGTACGACGAAAAGGGCTGCTCCGCATATGCGAAGCAGCCCTTTCCTTGATTTGTGATTCTTATTCGTAAATGTACGAGCAGCAGTAGTCCGCTACCGTCGCAACTTGAAGCTTGAATTTCGTGTTGGCAGGCACAGTGAACTCGCCTTTGCCTTGAATGTGCAGCCACTCCGTCTCGCCTGGAAGCAGCACTTTCAAATCACCAGCAAGAATTTCCATAATTTCTACGCAGTCCGTACCGAACTCGTAGTCGCCTGGCAGCATAATACCGAGCGTTTTTTTCGTTCCGTCCGCGAACAATACAGCGCGGCTTGTTACTTTACCGTCAAAATAAACGTTAGCTTCTTTGACGACCGTTACATTTTCAAATTGAGACATGGCGGGTATAATCTCCTTCTATTTCGAAAATTAAAGTACGGATTTCACTTTGCTTACAACGTTCTCAACCGTGAAGCCATATTCAGCAATGACGCGGTCGCCAGGTGCCGAAGCGCCGAAACGGTCGATACCGATAATCGTGCCTTGATCGCCAACATAACGCTCCCAGCCGAATGGGGAAGCCATTTCGATAGCAACGCGAGCTTTAACTTCAGGAAGCAATACAGAATCTCTGTAAGCTTTGTCCTGCTTCTCGAACAGATCCCAGCTCGGAAGGCTGACAACGCGAACTTGAATGCCTTCTTCTGCAAGAGCTTTCTGAGCAGCAACAGCCAGTTGAACCTCGGAGCCTGTAGCAATGATTTGCGCTTGTGGCTTGCCGTCTTTTGCATCGGATACAACGTATCCGCCGCGGCGAATGCCATCGCGAGCGTTATCTACAGAACCTTCAAGAATCGGCAGGTTTTGGCGAGTCAGAACAAGCGCTACTGGATTGCTTGTGTTCTCCAGCGCATAAGCCCATGCTGCGGAAGTTTCGTTGCCGTCAGCTGGACGAATAACCGTCAGGTCAGGAATGATGCGGATCGAAGCAAGCTGCTCGATTGGCTCATGTGTAGGACCGTCTTCGCCGACAGCAATACTGTCATGCGTCAGTACGTATACAACAGGAAGCTTCATCAGAGCTGCCAGACGAATAGCTGGACGCAGGTAGTCGGTAAATACGAAGAACGTACCGCCGAATACTTTCAGACCTGTATGAAGGGCAATACCGTTCATTGCAGCAGCCATACCAAACTCACGAACGCCGAAATAAATATTGCGGCCATCGTAGCTGCCTGGCTTGAACACTGGCAAGCCTTTCAGGTGAGTCATTGTCGAGCTTTCAAGGTCAGCGGAGCCGCCAACAAGGCTAGGAACATTTTTCGCTAGGCCGTTCAGGGCATTACCAGAAGCTACGCGAGTCGATACAGGCTTGTCTTCTGTTGTGTAAACCGGAAGGTCTGCATCCCAGCCAGCTGGCAATGAACCGGAAGTTGCGATTTCGAATTGAGCAGCAAGCTCAGGATTCGCTTTTTTGTATTCAGCAAACAAAGCATCCCATTTTGCATTGGACTCTTCGCCTTGCTTCTTCACTTCTGCGAAGTGTGCGCGAACCTCGTCTGGTACGAAAAATTGATTGTCTTCTTCCCATCCGTAGAACTGCTTAGTCAGCTTCGTTTCTTCAGCACCCAGCGGCGATCCGTGAGGACCTGCGTGTCCGCCTTTGCCGCCTTTGTTCGGGCTGCCGTAACCGATAACGGTCTTAACTTCGATCAAAGTCGGTTTAGCATGGTCTGTTTGCGCTTCTGCAACCGCTTTGGACAATGCATCCAGATCGTTGCCGTCTTCTACGCGCAGCACTTGCCAGCCGTAACCTTCAAAACGCTTCTGAACGCTCTCCGAGAAGGACAGGCTCAGTTCGCCATCAAGGGAAATATCATTTGAATCATATAGGACAACCAGTTTGCCCAGCTGCATGTGACCAGCCATGGAAGCCGCTTCATGCGAAATACCTTCCATCAAATCGCCGTCGCCACAAATGGCATAAGTATAATGGTCGATTACGTTAAAGCCTTCTTTATTGTAAGTAGCAGCAAGCTGTGCTTCTGCAAGCGCCATACCAACGCCCATAGCCACGCCTTGTCCCAGTGGACCAGTCGTTGCGTCAACGCCAGCTGTGTGGCCAAACTCAGGGTGACCCGGAGTCAGGGAGCCCCATTGACGGAAGTTTTTCAGTTCCTCAATTGGAAGATCGTAGCCGGACAGGTGCAGCAGGCTGTAAAGCAGCATGGAGCCATGCCCTGCGGAAAGTACGAAACGGTCGCGGTTTACCCAAGTCGGGTTAGCCGGATTGTGAACCATGTTTTTAGCGAAAAGCTGATAACCCATTGGAGCTGCACCCATAGGCATGCCTGGGTGTCCAGATTTTGCTTTCTCAATCGCATCGATCGCAAGCGTACGGATCGTATCAATCGAAAGCTGGTCAACTGATTTTTGAGTAACTGTCATTAGCTTGTTTCCTCCTAAAATCCATTCTGGTCTTCTTGTTTTAAATGTTGCTCTCTCTTTAGAAGCATGGCAAGGTGAAACGGCTTTCGCCGTCCTTTGACGGTAAAGCTTCCGTTTCGAGGGTGCAATATAAGCCCATTTATAAGTGTGAAACTTATAAATTCTTATATTTTGAAAAAGAACTTTCCTGCGGAAAGCCTGCATTTTTCAACATGCTTATAGGTGGTGCGCAATTGAACACAATGGCTTTGAACATTGTAACACCCGCCAGAGCAGTTTGCCTATTAAAAAATATTGATAAATAACCGCGAAAAACCTAATTAAATACGACAGTCTTATTATGATGAACGATAATCCGGTCCTCAATATGCCATTTAACTGCACGGGCAAGAACGACACGCTCAATCGTGCGTCCAATCCGCTTCAAGTCGTCCACATTGTCCCTGTGGCTAACCCGCTGCACATCCTGCTCGATAATCGGACCGCCATCCAGCTCCTCTGTTACATAATGCGCCGTAGCGCCGATAATTTTCACGCCGCGCTGGTAAGCTTGCGCATACGGCTTGCCGCCAACGAAAGCAGGCAAAAAGGAATGATGGATATTAATAATGCGATTCGGAAATTGCTCGATAAATTTCGGTGAAATAATTTGCATGTAACGGGCAAGCACAATAATGTCTGCTTTATCCGCAACGACCTCCATCTGCTTGCGCTCCGCTTCGGCTTTCGTATCCGCAGTGACTGGGATGTGATGGTAAGGAATGCCGAAGCCTTCAACCATTTCGCGCATATCCGGATGATTGCTGACAACCATGGCAATATCGGCGTCAAGATCGCCGGCTTTCCACTGCCACAGCAGCTCCATTAGGCAATGATCTTCTTTGGAAACGAAAATCGCCAGGCGCTTTTTGCGGCTTGCACGGAAAGTATGCCATTTCATATCGAAACGGTCGGCAACGCGGGCAAAATCCTCTACTAATACGGGCAGCTCCTTGTCGAGGTCAGCCAAATCGAACTCAAAGCGGATAAAAAACATTCCGCCCTCCGGGTTCATTGTGTACTGGTCGGACTGCACAATATTCGCTCCATGCTCATATAGAAAATGGGAAACAGCTGCTACGATTCCGGAACGGTCTGGGCAGGAAATGAGCATGCGAGCCCGTCCGCTCTTGGCGGACGGCTGCTGCGATATAGATGGTGATGACATGTATTTCAAACTTCCTTCCTTCAACTATTATCTTCATACTATTCATCATTTATAAATCTTTATATTTAGAGCACAGCTTTGCCTGCAAACCATGCTGTAATCCGTTGATTTATTTGCTCTTCCGTCAGTGCTGACGACAATACGCCGCCTTCAATAATGAGGTCGTAAATCCGCTCCATTGGCTCGCGCGGATCAGCTTTTCTCGCTTTGGCATCCGCCTTGAGCAGTTCCCATGTCGATAGCACGAATGCACGGTCAATGCCTTGCGGAGCAAAAAACTGCTGGAGCTTCGCAACATCCTCCAGAAAACTGTCGCCAAACCGCTGCTGGACTTCTCCGCGCAGCAAGGCGATTTCTACTTCGTACATCGGACGCTCCGTTTTCGCATCCTTGCCAATCCATGGCGTCTCCAATACGAATGGAAGCCCTTTAAGTGCCTCATGATGGACAATGGATTGGATGGCATCATAGCCCAAATATCCCGAGCCTATCGGCGTATGGCGGTCCTTAGCCGCTCCACGCGGATTTTTGCTGTCATTCACGTGGACTACTGCAACTCGGTTAAGCCCTACCAGCTTGTCAAACTTGTCCAGCACGCCGTCCAAATCATCAACAAGATCGTAGCCCGCATCATGCATATGGCATGTATCCATACAAATGGTCAAGCGGTTGTTGCTTTGCACCTTATCAATAATCGCTGCCAGCTCTTCAAAGCTGCGGCCGATTTCCGTGCCTTTGCCGGCCATCGTCTCAAGCGCAATATTGACATTCGTTTCCTTCGTGCCTTCCAGCACCGCATTCAGCCCTTCGGCGATACGGCCAATGCCATATTCAGCATCCTTGTCGGTATAAGCGCCTGGGTGCAGCACGATGTTTTGCACACCAATGGCAGCGGTACGGCGGATTTCCTCCTGCAAAAATTCAACAGCCAGATTATAAGTGCTGTCCTTGTAGGAGCCGAGATTAACGATATACGGTGCATGAACAACAATCTCATCAATACCTGCTGTTTGCATCAAAGCTTTGCCTTCTTCAATATATAGCGTGTCAATCGGCTTTCTTCGCGTATTCTGCGGTGCGCCGGTATAAATCATGAATGTGCTGGAGCCATAAGAAATGGCCTCCGTTGCTGCGGTCTGCAGCCCTTTGTCCGAAAATGAAACATGGGAACCGATTTTCAACATCGTTATATAACGCCCCTTTCGGTTTATCACACCTATTTTACAAGGAATGTCGAAATAAATCTAGGAATACGCTATAATTCATCCATGAGGTGAAAATTGGATATGAAATCAGCTCCTGATTGGTTTATGTATTTCATCATTTTCTGGGCAATCGTCATGGTCGTATTCATGGCAATCGGCGGTTTCTTTATGTTCCGCAAGTTTTTGAAGGTGCTCCCTCAGCGGGATGGCAAGTCAAAGCTCGATTGGCAAAATTATTGGGTGGACAGAAGCCGCAGCATGTGGACCCAGGAGTCGAAGCTTTTTCTTGATGAGCTGGTCGCGCCTGTCCCATCTGCGTTTCGAGATATAGCGAAACACTCCATAGCTGCAAAAATCGGTCAAGTGGCTATTGAATATGACGCCAAAGAGGTCACAAGGGCACATTGTGTAGAAGGATACATACGAGCTACACCCAAAAGAGACTACAAAGTACTCGTTACCTTTCTCGAGAAGCAAGGCATTGATTACAGCCCTTTCAAGCATTTGCTCAACAAATAGCGTTTCTTAGGAGCTGCGGGGAAATTAGTACCCGCTTTTGTTGACAAAATCTCCACGGTTTTGGGAGTTTTGTCAACAAATTAGCGGTACTTTATTTCGTCGCAGTCTCTTAGTTCTATCATTAAACGATTAGCCTGGCGCTGGCTGTTTAACGAGTCTTTCGTCCGTGTAAGAACATGTACGAGCACGGCGACGGCTCGCTCTGATCTCTTTTTTTTGGAACCTATTGCGATCAGATTTCGTTTATATTGCCAGGAGGTGCTTCACAATGACAAAAAATAATAAAACAAAAAAAAGCAGCTTGATGGTGACGAGCTCCCTATTAGTAGCAATTATGCTCGCAACCGCCGCTTGCTCAAGCAATAGCAATAATGCTCCCGCTGCATCCAGCAGCCCGGTTGCCACAGACGAGCAGCCAGCTACTGTATCGCCAACACCAGAGGAAAGCGCGGCACCATCACCGAGTGATGGCGGTAGCGTAACAGAGCCTGGCGAAGCGTCGCCAGAAAGCAGCTCAGGTACAGACACACCAACCGCCAACCCGGATTTAAAAACTGGTGAAGGTGTATTCAATGGCATTATCGACACCCACTCCATTGAAGTAGATACGCCAAGCGGCACCATCGTTTTGCAAATTAATGATGAGCTGCTTGATGTCATTAATTCGCTGCCAGAGAAAAGTAAAATTAAATACCAATATGTTGAAAAAGATTTAGACGGCTTCACACAAATGTGGGCGGAGAAAATCGAGAAACAATAATCGAAAGCTGGTGGATGCATGCGGATCGCGGTAGCTGGTGGTACTGGTTTTGTCGGACAAGCATTGGTCAAGGCTCTTCTGGAGCGGCGTGATGAAGTATGGATCATTTCGCGCTCTGGACGAAGCCAAAACTCGCCTGTAGGAAAAGGCCTCCATTATGTAACATGGAGCGAGCTTGCCGAGCATCCTCAAAAGCTGGAGGGAATTGACGCCATCATTAACCTTGCTGGCGAATCCATTAATCAAAGATGGACCGCCCAGGCTAAGCAGCGGATTCTAAGCTCCAGACTAACTGCTACCGCACGCATCGCCCAAATCGTCCAAGCTCTAAAAGGCAAACCGAAGGTTGTCGTTAATGCTTCAGGCATTTCAGCCTATGGGCTGTCAACTACCGAAACCTTTGATGAGTACAGTCCGACTGCCGTAACAGACTTTTTGTCTGAAGTGGTCAAGCAATGGGAAAAAGCTGCTGATGCGATTAAGGTAGAACGTCTCATTAAGCTAAGAGTAGGCGTCGTCCTGAACAAAACCGGCGGTGCTTTCCCATTAATGGCACTGCCTTATAAGTTATTTGGCGGTGGACGAATGGGCAGCGGGCAGCAATGGATATCTTGGATTCATCTCGAGGACATTGTCCGCCTCATTATCTTTTGCGTAGATCAGCCAAATGTGAACGGCCCAGTTAATGCTTCTGCTCCAGAGCCTGTTACGAATGACAGCTTTGGAAGAGCGATTGGCAAAGCGATGCATCGGCCCCACTGGTTCCCGGTTCCCGCTTTCGTCATGAAGGCTGCGGTCGGCGAGCTTGCAACACTGCTCCTTGATGGACAGCGGGCACTTCCACGTGTCGCCTTGGACAATGGATTTGTTTTCCGTTATCCGACTGTTGAGAGCGCCATGGAGCATATGTATAAAAAGTCCTAAGCCTGCGCCTTCCATCAGTTGTCTTGCTTCAATTCATATTTAGGACCATTTACCCCAGCTAGCTGGACGATGTCCCCTACTGAAAAAGGATAGGTTTTGTAAGCAATCATCGTTTGTCCGTTCAGCATGCTTCCATTCCGAGAGCCAAGATCTTTGATGAAGCAGCCTTTGTTGTCTCTATAACATTCAAGGTGAAGCCGGGATATTCCCTGCGCTTCGTCACCATAGCTGACCTGTTCGCCAATTCGGCCAATAGTAAATCGGTCATTCTCCCAAATAAGCCTCTGCCCTTGCCCTTCCCACTCCCTCTGGAGTGAGAATCCGCTATCGGCAGTGGGCTTTTTGTTATGCTGCCCTAGAAGTACCGTCGCTTCCTCTCTTCTAGTTGATGCTTTTTGGGAGGAAACGCTCTTTTTAAACGGGGGCACAGCTTCCTTCAAATCAATTGATGATTTAGGATGTTGAACGTCGTCTTCCCCATTTTGAATGACTCCTCTAAAACGTGAACGGCTAAACTCTTCTTCGATTCTATCTTCCTTTAGGCTCTCTTCTTCTACTAATTCTGATTCGGCGACTTTGCTTTTATTGACCCATAGGGCTAGCAGTCCGGCAACACCAATAAGCGATAAACCCAGACATATGAACAGCAAGCTGCTGGAAGGGGCCGCTAAATAAACATAGCGCCATATACAAGCTACTGCTACAAAGATCATCGCGCTTATCAGCCATTTTCCTTTCCGAGCTGGCGCAGGCTCCTCCTGAGTAAAGTTATATTGAGGCAGAGGTTCGACTTCTATATCCCAATCTCCGGCGGCAAAAAAACGTTCATTTAGAGACTCTTGCTTATTCGTTTCGCTTTTTTTAATATTGTCTCTATCACGGCCGAACTCGCCAGCTTCTACATAATGACTAGAGCTGCTATAATCGCCCACCTTGTCCGGCCTCATATTGCCAGCAATATTAGCACTGCTAGCAATATTAGCAATATTAGCAATGTTAGCATTGATAGCATTACTAGAACTGCTAGCTGGATTTGGCCTACTTCTGCTTGACACAGATACAGGGAGGCGATATGTACCCTCATACATTATGCTAATGCGTTCCAGCAATTGAGAACGAATCGTGCTGACCGTGGCATCGTCTCTGCTTAACAAACGCAATAGATGCTGAAACTCCTCGCCATTTATTTCTTCTATATAAGAAGACCATCGTATTGCCAGTGCTAGCAGGGAGTGGATACAGTTTGGAGCAGCCTGGCCTGAATTTATCGATTTTAGAGGCATATAAACGAGAAAAATATCGCTTAGCTGCTCGCCAACAAATAGATATGACTCTTCCAGCAGGCAGCCTTCAGGACGAAGCATATAATGATGGCACTCATCGAGCGCTTCTATAATACCTAGCAGTACGGCATAAAACTTCTCCATCGTCAGCGATTGTATCTGCAAGCGATGAAGCAGCAATTTTTTGCCACTTATGCGATAGCTAAACGTAATAAGCCCATTCAGCTCGAACCATTCAATGGGCAGCAGATGTGGAATCGAGCTGCCTTGCAGCATTTGCAGCTCTACTTCTTCAAGCTCTTGTCTGCGTATGCCTCCCTCGCGATCCATAATTAGCTCATGTCCACGATTCATCGCATAATCTACAATAAAGTTCCCCATCGCTTCTCCCCCTTAGCTTGCAGCTCTCTTAATTTATGAACAGCTGAACTGAGTTAAACAAATACGCTGCTGGGCTTATGTAATCATGAGCCACGCAGTTAATGCCCCGGGTACGGCTGCAAGCATAAATGGGAAGGTGGTTCCCCCCGCTGCCCAGCCTCCAAGCTCCTTGCGTCTCGGTTCAGTGCTTCGGTGCAATAGCAGCAGCAAGCCACTCAACATCCTCCTGCTAAATGGCCTATTAAACAAAACTAGCAGCACGCCAATTAAGCCTGCATACAAAATGGCATACATCATCATTTGCAGCACCATACTTGTGCCAACCCACATACCCAGTGCAGCGAATAGCTTAACATCCCCTGCGCCAATTCCTCTCGCCAAATGCAAAATGAACAACGGGACAAACCCTGCAACAGCTCCGATTAACCCCGTCCACAATCCGCTCCAGCCGCCAGCGATTGTCTGATATAAGCAGCCTGCCCCAAAAAAAGACACGGTCAAGCGGTTAGGGATAAGCATGGAACGCAAATCTGTCAGTAATGCAGCGATGAGCAGCACGGCTGCTGCTGCAAACGGTAAGGTGAGCATAAAACTCTGCCCCTTTCTATTTGTAAGCCTATAGGCTTGCACACACTACTAATTTGATTTTTTCTCAACCTGAAAATGCATGGATGCTTGCTGATCGCCCACTCCTGCTGTCAGCTCCCACATGCCTGGCGTCGTATTGCCCGATACGAGCCAGGTCCACTGGACAAATCCGTCGCTGCCCGCTGTCGCCTCGCCAAGATGCTTGGCCTGGCTTTGCCCACTTTTGTACATCACCTTTAATGAAGCAGTCACTCCCGGCTTTGTAAGCACAATAGCGGTTGCTTTGTGGCCCGGCCTTAGCGGTACAGGCGATATCGATATAATCTGAATCGGAATATGATCGGGATCATTTTGCGCTGCTGTATCTTGCGCCGCCGCGGCGTCGCTGATCCATACCCGCTCTGAAGCCTGCTCTCTTAAAATAAGCTTCTGCTTCATGAAAGGAAGCTGCATTGGAAATTCATATTCCGCTTCAATAATCAAATAAGGCTGCTGCTTATTTTTCAAATCCGGCAGCGCCAGCCTTGAAAGCTTGATTCTAGCTGTCTCCAACACGGCCTCGTCTGCATTTTGACGGAGCAGCGGCTCTATCGCTCCTCGTCCAATTTCCGTTGCAGCCATATCTATAAGCGGCTTCCAATCGCCGCTTAATGCAGAGGATGCTAGTGCCCCTGCCGGATCAGGCAGCCACTTAGCAGCATTAGATGCCGCCGCGCTCCAATCTGCCAGCGGCATTTGTGCGGCACTAAATTCCGGTTTTGATGCGGAAACTCTCTGATAGGCTAACTCTACAGGATATATATGCGCGGCAATTTGCCGGGCGGATTGCGAGGCTGCTGCTTGAAGCGCTATTTGTAACGTACTCATGCGTATAAAAATAATGAATACCATCAGCACAAGCAGAAGCATTGGCATAACCAGCGCTGCCTCCATAACGATGCTGCCGCGCTCTCCCTCTCGGCAATCAGTATGACCAGCCAATCGTCTGCGTCGTTTCATAGCGGCCATTCGTCACCCTTCCCTGTAATAATCCGTAGCTTCCTAGCAGCTGCATAACGCCAGGCAAAAACCACAGCTGTGCAGATGTTCGTACCTCTCCTGTCACAGCTGTGGAAACGCCAGATAGAGTAACCCCGCTATTTTGCTCAATGACTGCAATCATTCTGGATACGGATGCTTCTTTATTGGCTCCGCCATGCAGAAGCATAAAAAGCCGTAAATAATCCGTGTACGAAATTTCCACATTTGCATATTTAGATAATGGGGCCGATCCCCGATCAGCAAAGGCGAGCATATCTTCCATCGTCTTCTCCAAGCCGTAAATAAGCGAACACGATAAAATCAAGAGGGGATGTCCAGCAGAGCGGCAAGTAGATAAGCCTTCCATAGTACGAATAGCCATGCGCACGCTAAACAGCTCGCCATAAGCTGCGGCCACATTGCCTATGCGATTATGAAAACCATAAATCACATATTCGGCTTCTTGATTATGAAAGGTCAGCGCCCGCGAAAGTTCAGCGGTATCCCCATTTTCAAGCATCATCTTCAATTGCTGCGGGGCAAAAACCGAATATCGCTGCAATACATATTCGCCCAAATATACGGTATCTCTAGCCTGCTCCAGCATATCGGCTACTCCGCCGAACAAGCCATTAGAAAGCTCCGCAGAAGCTTCAGCCTGCGAATGGGCATCCTCGCTGAATGCTTTTGTTTCAGCATTTGAACCTTGCGCTGCGACTGTATTAAATTGCAAATTTCCTTTGTAGCGCTCTTCCAGCTGATTAAATAATGCCTGCTGCTCTTCTGAACCAGCTACGCTTTGAAAGCCCCCCAGCATATTCCCGGCCTGTTTCCATAACGAACCTAGCTGCTTTTCTTGCTCTTTGCGCTGCTTCTCGAGCCCTCCATTGGCTAGCTCCTGCTGGCGCTTGGCAACGATGGAGCCTGGATGGACATACAGACCTGCATATTGTCCATATAACGCAATCATCTTCGTTGTTCCCGTACGGAGCATTGTTGTATAACGATCTACTGAGTCAAGCAGCAGCGTAAAAGCTGAGGTGAATCCACTCGCTTCATTATGAAATGCTGTATACAACTGTGCCTGATCGTCCAGTTCAGCACTATATTCAGTAAACCAAGCATCTGGTAAAATCAGCTGATCTGCTGTCTTTTGTATATCCTGCAATTCAGAGGCTGCTACAGAAGGCAAGGTGTAGGCATCAGAGCCTACTACTGGTTTGCCAGAAACGCGGTCATATCCGCTATAAGCAGGAGACTGTCTCTCCTTGCTTTCTATTAGCCGCATTTCCCCGTTCAACAGCCTTGCTTGCTCCAGCTGTTCCTTTGCCGTGCTCTGCAGCTTTATATGTTCGTTCATCACCTTGGCCGTTCGTTTCTTGAGCTCATTAATCAGCGCAATTGCTTCTGATTTATATTCCGCTCTTTCCTGCGTATATTTGGGTGCCTTGCCTGCGGCTATTAATTGCTCGTCAACGATAACCCAGCCAGCATATTCTTCATAACGCCCGGCAAGTGATGATGCTGTGCCCTCCTCTGCACTTGAGGAATCCAGCCCCCCATACGGCAGCAGCGCCTTCAAGCCACTTGTTCCTAGTTCCTCAGCTGCCTGCTTTTGCAAAGCTAATATACGGGCGAGGCTTGCTTGGCGCTTGTCATACAGCTTGCGCAGCTGCTCCAGCAAGTCCACTGTCACCGCAGACTCCTTCATCGCCCCCGCCATGGGAGCAAACTTTGAAGCCAGCTCCAGCGTAAAATCAATCGGTGCTTTATATTTCATCTCTTCCAGCACCTGTCTTTCAAATACCGTATGGCTGCCCAATACTGCAGCCTGATCCGTATGTGAATGGACTACTTTGGCATCAATTGGCCGAGAAAAGGCAGCGAATGACGCACTACGCTCCACATTCGTTTTCACAACCTCGCTGTAAATCGTATCTCCACTCGTACCGCCTCGCCCAAATAATCCGTATTGCTCATAAAGCTGACTGTCGAAGGCTGATAATACGGATCTTGCACCTGCTCTCGCTGCATCCTCGGTTATTTTATGGAGAGCCGCTATTCTGGCGTAGTCAATAAGGATCGACATGAACAGCAAAAGCGACGACAGTACCATAGCGGAAAATATAGTGACTGCACCGTCTCTCTGCAACAGCCATTTGCTTAAGCAGCTTTTCCTGGCTAAATGCTGACTCAATCTTTCAAATCGGCTTGCTTTCATTTTTCTCCTCCATTCAACAGGCCTTTGGCTTTGCTATTGCTGTTTTGTTTGCTGTAGGAGGATAGTACCTGACTAGCCTGCTCCTTCCCGCTGCCCTGAGGGCTTCCGGCGAATTTAGCCGTATAATATCTAGCTAAGTCAACGCCGCGGATAAAATCGACAGGATCGGTAACCGGACTCGAAGCAACCGTCTTAGGCTCTCGAATGCCTAATACACGCTCAAGCGGCTCCAGCGACACAGGCTGTATAAGCTTTGTCTCAATATGGCGCTGAATGACCGTACGATGGTAGCCAATGCTTCCCTCAAAAGGAAGCCCTCGCTCAGCATTCATCCACCCTGCGGCAGCTGCCATTTTTTGTTCAGGCAAGCTATCTCCTGCCGCCCCGTGCAAAGGCAAAGCAAGCTGCACATCCGCTGATTCGCCGCCTAAGCCAAACAAAGAGCTGAGCAATCGATCCTCATGCATTCGCCAGTATAGGCTGTCGTATTCCCCTTCAGGCAATAGGCCCGTCCGTGAATTTCGGAAGCTGTTGTCCCACCCGAAGGCCGTCCGCTCCGTTGTAACGGAAGCCGAATAATAAAGCACTGTCTTCTGGTACATGTACATCCCAAGCAGGAGAAACAATAAAATAACAGTGAGCAGCAGCGGGAACACAAGCGTTGATTCCAGCGTAAAGCTCCCCTGCTCCCCGAGCAGCCACTTGCGAAACAGCGGTCTAAGAGAAAATTTTGTCTGCTTGGTCATCAGCCTTGCCCATTAAACGCTCAATAAGTTCTATAATCCAATCCTTGAACAGCAATGCAATAATGATAACGACGGCAATAATTAAAATAATTTCCAGCGTGCCTAAGCCGCTTTCCGATTTCCAAAATCTTTTCCATGCTTTTTTTACTGTTGTCATCATTCCAGCTTCCTCTCTATTTTCAATTGCTCCGTTAACGCTTAAGACATTAACAGCATGGCAGGAGCAGCGATAAAAACCATCAACACGAGCAAAATGCCAACCAGCGGAAAAACGAGCTTGGAGGATGCCTCCTCGCCGCGTGCTCGCGCAACAGCCTTGCGCTTCTCCCATAGCGTATAAGACAGCTCCCGCAGCGCCAGCACAAAATGCTCCCCGCCCCGGCGATAATTCAGCAGCAGCACCGTCGTAAAAATCGAAACCTCCTGCACCGCGCAGCTGCGATTGAATTTTTCTGCCGCCGTACTAAACGACTCGCCATTGTGCAGTGAATATACGACTTTGTTCCATTCTTTATACAGCGGATGCTGAGCAGTATCCTTACCATCAAGACAGCGCCCCAGCGCCTGCAAGGCGGTTTCGCCTGCCCCAACCAAAAGCATCAGCTTGCTGATCATTTCCGGCAGCTCCAAAATAATTTCCTGCTTGCGCTGCTTGATCAGCTTCCCTGCTTCCAGCAGCTGGCGCACAGGCAGCAGCAATCCGAGCAGCGCACCCATTGCCAGCAGCAGCGGTTCGCCTGCTGCACAAGCCAGCCAAGCGCAGCCTATCATCGCGGCATATCCGTAACCAGCAGCGCCGCCGAGCAGTTCTTTCGTCTGCTGCAGCTGCCACCGGATTCCCCGTAAAATAACGAGCTTAGCGTGATAGCTGCTAAGTGAAAGTGCCATATACTCATACAAACGGCTTCTTTCCAATAGCTCGCTGAACGGCTCAATGAAAAGCAAATGCTTTAAAGCATCCTGCTTGAGTGTTAGTTGGCGGGATGCAGCCAGAATCATTCGGAGTCGCTTCCCACCGATAATAAATAGCCATGCCACCATGAGTACTATCGGAATTGCTGTCATTTGCGCCCGCTCCTATACTCGAATGCTCATTATTTTATGGATAGACCAAAAGCATACTAACAATGCACCAAGGCCAATCGTCAGCAGCAGATAGCCCATGCCTCCATATAGAGGCGCCATATAATCTGGAGCCATTAGGTTCAGAAACCCAAGAAATATAAAGGGAATCGCCATCATAATGCGTGCCTCAAAGCGTTTTTGTGCCAGCAGCACCATAATATCCTGCTGGATTTCCAGCTTTTCACCAATTGTCTGCGCCGTACGCTTCATCACCTCTACCAAATCGCCACCCGAACGCTTGCAGGCAGCAAATACATCAACGAATTGAACGATATCCTCTACATGGGAGCGGACCGCTAAACTCCGCAGTGCCTGTTCCAGCGGCTCCGCATGCTCAAGACGATGCTTCACGATTTGAAACTCCAGCAGCAGCTCAGTTCTTGGGTCAGGATATAGCAGCTTTAAATCATCCAGCGTCGCAATAAAGGCATTTTCCACCGATCTTCCTGCTGCAAGACAGGATGTCAGAGAATAAAGCGCCTCCTTGAATTGCAGCTTCAGCCTCTCCTTGCGACGCAAAATTAATGAAGCTTTGTAATAACGTGGTGTGCATAATCCCAATCCGGCTGCGATGAGACAAACCAGAAGGGAATGGTACACCGTATACAGAGCTGTAAAAACAGCTGCATAACCGATAATCGCTGCCACTGCGAACTCGCGATAAGACAGCACATACCTATCATAATTTGTTAAATATCCGGTCTTGGCTGGCTGCCTGCTCGCATTACTCCCGTTCCCTTCCTCACCTTTGCCGCTTTCGAGCTCAAGACCGCACCAGAAAAGCACTCTAGTAAGCAGCGATTGCCCGACCTTCCCTGTATTCTTGGCTTTCTCCGCTTTCTCCGCTTTCTCCACTTTCTCGGCTTTCTTGGCTTTCTTGGCTTTCTTGGTTTTCTTGGTTTTCTCGTCTTTCCCGGCATTCCCCGGTATCTCCATAACGGTCCCCCTCCAGTGTTAGACCTGCCATTTGCAGCTTGTCCCGGTGAAGGAGTGAATGGACGGTACGCTTTAAAGCTCCTAGCACCTTGCCGTCTTTCTCGCCCTCCTCTTCAAAACGGAACAAGGGGCGAATCTCGATTTCCCCGCCATCTATGCCGGCAATTTCAGCTATTTCCGTTACACGGCGCGTACGGTCGCGAAACCGCGATAGATGGATGACAATATCCAGGGCAGAAACGATTTGCTGCCGAATGACCTGAACGGGCAAATCGGCTGCCCCAAGCGCCATCGTCTCGAGCCTTGCCATCATGTCTCGAGCACTGTTGCTGTGACCTGTTGACATGCTGCCTGAATGCCCGGTATTCATCGCTTGCAGCATATCGAGCGTTTCCGCTCCCCTTACCTCGCCAACGATGATTCGATTCGGACGCATCCGCAGCGATGCGCGAATGAGATCACGAACCGTAATTTCACCTTTGCCCTCGGTGTTGGCATTGCGCGTCTCCAGCGATACCAGATTGGCAACGCTGCGAATTTGCAGCTCAGCAGAATCTTCAATCGTTACAACTCGCTCATCAGCAGGAATGAACTGCGACAACGCATTCAGAAAGGTCGTCTTGCCCGTCCCCGTCCCTCCGCTAATAAAAATATTGTATTGCGCTGCGGTCAGCTGCTGCAGGAAGCTTGCTGCTTCTGTGGTTAAAGCTCCCGCCGCAACAAGCAGCTCCATTGTCATCGGGCGCTCAGGGAATTTGCGAATCGTCATTGCTGGCCCGCGCAAAGCTACAGGCGCAGTACAACGTGGACACGAGAGCCATCCTTGAGACGGGCATCCACGATGGGAGAAGACTCGTTTACTACACGATTGACTCCTGCAACGACAGCCTGAATTAAGTCCTCCAGCCGCTCCTTGCTTTCAAAGGCAGCTGGCAGCTGCGTCATCGTTCCGCTTCGTTCAATAAAAATTTCGCCGTGATGATTGATCATAATTTCAGTAACTGACGGATCATCCATCAGCGGCTGCAATATGTCCAAGCCTCGAAAGGAATGAAACAGCCTGCGTACCAACTGGACCTTCTCCGCCGCCGTAAGCGGATGTCCGCTATTGCAATAGTCAAATACCGTCTGCTCCACGCTTCGCGTCAGCTCTGCATCCGTTACAGCACCGCTGAAATCAAGCTGCGACCTAATCTGGTTTCTTAATGCTAGCACCAACTCATCGGTTAGCAATCCGGATACCTCCCTCGCTTACCAATTGCTGAAACAACCGCTCCACGGCAGCTTTATACAATGGCGATGCAGCAACTGCCGCCGGCGATGGACGCCCTTCGGCAGCTTCGGGCAGCGCTGCGGCAATCGAACGGCTACCATTTCGCAGCTTAATCGTAAACATATCTGGAGGCCTCCCCTCTGCTTCATCACCTCCGGCTGGTACAATACGGCGGTTAACAACAAGTCGGATACGGCGGCTAAGCGACTGAAAATCTTCTTTCCACCTGCGTTCTGCGTAGCTAAACGCCAGCTCTGTCTTCCGCTGAATGGATGGGTCATCGGTAACCAGCCACAAAACCAAGCTGCTTTCCCTCCAAATCGACAGCTCGATCTCCCCCATCCCATCCTGCAAATCGATCAAAATGAGATCATATTGCCTTGAAGCTCGCAGCAGCTCCACCATCGCCGCTGCATCCGCTGGCAGCAAGCTGTAACGATCCTCCTCATTATCGCAGGGCAAAATAAAATCGGCTTTCAGCGCCGAGTGGCGCTTGCGATGCTGCGCAAGCCACGCTCCAGCCTTATCTGGCTCAGCCTTCAGATGATAAAGCAGCTGTGACATGCCTTCTCCCTCGGGGAGCACGAACTGGTCTCCCGCTCCCAGCCACACCTCAAGGGCGCTCCAGCGCTCCAGCGTCAAATAAAAGACGCGGCAGCCATGCTTGGCAGCTGTATTCGCCAGCTTGAGCGCAAGTGCAGTCTTGCCAACTCCCCCAGATGCCGAGCCGATAGCGATAACTGACGCGCCGCCCTCACTGCTTGCACGAACTGCACTCGACCGGACTGCGCCATGCAGAGCCACCAAGCTCTGCAATAGCTCCGGGAGCGGCTGATATTGCAGCAGCTCCGCATCATACTGGGCATATTGCCCCTTGGCAGCTACGAATGCCGCCACTGGCACACCAGCAGGCAGGTGTGGAGATGCAGCAGCCAGCATGGCAGGCTGGGCCGCAATCAAATCAACGGCATAACCTCCCTTGAGAAACTGGATGAGAGAGGCTGGATTCGTAAAAGCTGTAAGCTGCCACTGCTCGCCGAAGGGACTATCCCTCACATATTCTGCAAGCCTTATTGCATATTCCAGCTCACTTACTGCAACAGCTAATTGATAACGCACCATTCACCCTCCTTCCGAAGCAATGCTACAACCCGCAATCTGAGCTCAGACAACGCAAAAAAGCACCGTAAAGGCGCAGTTTACCTGCGATCCTTTACGGTGCTTCCGTAGTCATCCGATTTAAGATTGAGAAAAATTTATCACGTTTAAGTATGTACTGTCAACTGCTTTTTTCCACTGACTGATTCATATGTAAAATAAAATTACCATGCATCCTAAACAGGAGAATGAGTGATGCCTGACAAACATGAAGGTCTATTGTTCTCAGTCACTATCATCCTGATTACAAAAACAGCTACCTAGTTCCTTTATAGTTATTAAACTTATAATATGCTAAGATTTACTTGTATTTATTTTTTTCATAAAATAGAAATATAATACTTAATTTAATTTGCAGATGAGCCTTACTTTTCCTAGGTAATCACCTCATCCTTTAATCCAACCTTGCATTCGTGAACTTGCCTAGGCTGCTTGACAATGTCATTCCCATTATGAGTAAGGAGACAAATTAGCCTATGACATCTAATCACCTGAATTTTTCTGATTGTATTGGAACAGATACTTTAAATCTAAGCGAAATGAATAACAATTTTGCATTAATCGACAGCGAGTTTGCTCAGCGTGGAATAAATTTATTATGGAAAGGAGCAGATCCTACCGGGGCTACTGACAGTTCTGCTGCTCTGCTAAATGCCATTGCAGAAAACTCGGATACCATTTTCATCCCCAAAGGCGTTTATGCTCTCCACACAAACCTCACAGTCCCTACTGCAAAAAGACTTGTTTTTGATCAAAATGCCAGATTCCGACCTAATCGAAATATAACGCTAACCATTGATGGGATTGTAACCGCTAATGCCTTTGACTGGATTTTCGATTTAACAAATTCGGGTAAAATCGCTGGTTCCTTAAAAGTTGATAACATTTACCCACAATGGTTTGGTGCAAAAGCAGATAATATCACCAATGATTATTTAGCTATCCAACATGCAGAGGATTTAGCCAGTATCGGCAGTGCTACAGTTATTTTTTCAGGAACTTTCGCTATCAGTGCATCTATTGTCAAGAAGTCTAACTCCCATTGGTTTGGCTATAAATCAAAAATAAGAAGAATCGATAATGCAAATCCTAGCGGTTCTTCATTCAGCCTCGTATACGCTCCAGAGAATACAAAGTCATGGTCCATCAGAGGAATTGAGTTTGAAGCCATTGATTTAGGCACTAAACTGGCTAAAGGAATTACTTCCGGATTTGCTCCTTCAAGAAACAACTCCTGCATTGATGCCTATCGCAGCTACGATTGGGCCATTAAAGACTGTGTTTTCCGCAAGTTCTCACAAGCCATTCTTTATCGAGGTTGCAGCAATTTCTCTATTGTAGGCAACTCTTTCTTTTCTGATACTGGGAAAACACTTGCGTCCATGTTAGATGGAACATACCAACCTTATAACGATTATGGTTACACAGGAGCCATTATATTTGGACATTTGGGTAACCAACCCGATCCGCAAAAATCCAAAAATTTTATTATATCCAATAATTACATAGAAGCGATGGGTCTTGATATAGGCATTGACGCCCTTGCGCAAACTTATGATGAGAACCCTTGCATCATTTCAAATAATATTATTATAGGCGCGCAATGCTCTATTCAAGCATATCGTGGCAGTTACGATGATCTTGGATATGCGGAAACCTTTCGAGGCAATATTCAAATTGACTCTAATCGCCTCTATGTTGCATGGGAACAAGGGATATACATTAGACAAACGAATGGAATTGTTGTATCTAATAACCATATTGAATGCGCAGGACTGGCTCTTGCTGGCGCCAGCAACCCTGGAGGCTCGTCAGTTGGGGCCATCGTGACAAGAATAAATCCGTTTAGACTACCCAAACATTCTGCGCTTCCATCGGATCAGATAGGCATAGATATTATCAATAATCGCATTGTTAATCCTGGGAGAAATAACACAGCCATTGATGCGGCTATTCATGTGAAAATTCCCAATTGTCGGATCATTAATAATGATATTATTCGAGAAAAAGTAAACTTCCCCACGCTTGCTCAAGGCGCAGCCATCATAGTTGATAGCAGCGAATGGTTACTGAGTGCAGAAATTAGAGGCAATCGCATCGATTATTTTCAAACGGGGATTCAGTGGGCAGGCAGCCCGAGAGAGCATAGCGAGGTAGAACAATCAATAATCGAAGGAAATACTTTTAAAAATTGCGGAACCTATGGCATCCTTCTGGACACCTTTCGTGTAAATGGTACATTAATAAAATCAAATCAGTTTCACAATTGTACTCTTGCTATTGCTATGCGTAATACGCCTTATTCAACAATAGAAGACAATTATTTTAACCAGTGCATTAAAGGAATCCAACTTAGACCGGGGAATCTGGCAAGCGACTACGTCAAATTAAAAAGTGGAAACACTTATACCGGCATCGATAATGGACTTAAAGGAGGTGGGACACTTATAATCCGCAACAATGATTTTGTTGATGTTAAAGAAACTCATTCAGTAAGTCCTGATGGCGACACCTCCTTCCACGGACGCTGTGCCGTATGGGAAGGGGACCGTATTAATAATCGCCCAAAGCTTGCCAATTTATTCAATTCAGCTACTCCAGATGCCGCAAACACGGCTCGTGTGTGGAATCAGCATGATCGTGTTCAGAATAAAACCATTGTTAGCGGTCAAGTGTATGAGAAAATTTGCATTCAGGGTGGCATGTATGGAAGCCCACCTACAACACCAATCACTTGTACCGTTTCTGATAACTCAGCTGTAGCTACAAATGTTTCAAGTGTAATGAATATTGGCAGAGGCCAATATTTAATGGTTGGGACAAGTGTTAAATACGTCCTTGCCGTAAACTATTTAATAAACCAGGTTACTTTTGACAGCATTTTCACTTCTAATGCTATAGATGTTCCGATTTCTCTTAGCCCTCCTCAATTTGCGAATCTAATTGTATGTCCATAGCTTTCTCAAACTGCAGCTAGATAAACATAGTTAAAAACAATTACACCGTAAAAGACCATATTTACTTATGGCCTTTTACGGTTTTTGATGTCAGTAGATAAAAACTAAATTAGTATTTATCAAACCTACAGTTATCCGATATATTCAATTAAACATAGGGCAGACGGATTCGACTGTTTAACACTATTGCTTGATGAAATGATAATTTTGCATTTCTCATCGGTATCACATACGAAAAAAAGCTCGGCCGTAACATTAAAACCAAGTTTATGACGAGCTACATCTGCTACTGCTAATATAGTTGGATTGGCTTCCGCGGTTTTAAGTGTGAATGTGGCAGGGGTATCTTCCGTTACAGCGTTGGCAGGGGAATAGAGCCTTACTTGCGTAATAATAGAATTAATAGGCAATATAATTTCTAAATTTTGATTCCCCAAATAAGGAAATCTCCCGTTAGGTCCCTTTACAGATACAATCTTCTTTTGTACAATTCCAACATTTGCTCTCTCATATCCGAGCGTACACTCCCATATATTTTTAGGGCTGTCATTTAAACCACGACAATTTCTAAATTTAATTTGGGGTTGCCCTCCAAGATTCCCAAGCGAATTCGTATTTACATACGAAATAAAATCCTTCGGTCTAGTATGCTTGGCAATCTGGCAATTCTCATAAATGATATTATGAGGGAATGCCCATGAATTACCCGTGTAATAATATTGATGTTGCCCCATAAGCGTACAGCCATCAAATTTAATAATGGGCATTTTCACATTAGTTGATTTAAATAAGGCGGTAACCCACTGATGGCTCCCATCATTGTATTGCTGAGAATCACAATCGCAGCTTATGAATGAAACAGCACCATCAGCCCATTCACATTCAATTAGCTTCGCTAAACCATATTTTGTTTCAAATCTAGCCCCTATACATAAAAATCTCTGTACACCGCTTACATGTGAAGTTCCAAGCAATTTAAAAAAAGTAGTGTTACCAGCATTACTATCCGTGTTTATGAAGCTTCCCCCCCAGATATTGATATTTCCACCTTTTTCGAAATGCAGAAAATCTCCTCTAGAAGCCTCATATTGACAAGCAAAAAAATTATAATTTAGGAATTGGTCATTTGCTGTTGTACTTTCCGAAAATATCGTTTTATTCCATTTCCCATAAAAACCACAGTGAAACCACGTAAATTCACTATTTGTATTTAACCCTTCTAGCTTCCAACCATAATTAAAATTAATAAAATCGCATTTATCAAACGTATAGTTTTGAGCCCCGCCTTTTGAATACGAATACATAAAATTGGTTTGTTTTTCGTAATCACCGACAAATGTAATCCCTTCAAAATGAATGTGCAGCCATTTGTCATTATTGTAAAACAAATATCCGTTCGTACCTGAATTTGGTTTAAATAAAATCCTTGTAATTCCTCTTCCAGAGCCTCGGAAAGCTAAGCCACGAGCCCTCTTTATATTGGAATTCCCCAAAATTTTCGGATTACTGCTTGAAACGACATAGGTGCCAGCAGGCAAATCAATAACCGTATTTCCCTGTGGATTCGTTATTTCACTTACATTATTTGTAATGCGAGATTGAATGAAAGCTTCAAGATCAATAAATGCCTGATTCGAATTGGTCAATCCGGTATTATCAGCACTAAACCATTCTATATTGGAACCACGACTTTCAAATTCCTTATCAATTTTCTGAAAATTATTTTGTATTTCAATAATTTTCAAGCTTTCATCTCCAGCATTAACGCTCATTTTGAGATTATCTGTTTCATTAGATGCCACATGCCTCTCCTCCTATTGACTATAAATTTTTACTTCCTCTCTTTATCTAAATAGAGTATTATTTAAAAATTCATTTCATTAACCTGTTTACAGATGATTAAGAACTTCAATCAATGGAGGATAAAAGCTTTGATACAAGTAAAATATTCTTCTTGGCTCCATTGTGTGTTTAAGCTTTTGCAATGAGTATACATTCCTGCTTTAGTACATAAATAATCTCTATAAACTAAAAAAAAGCAAGAGAGTACAGGCAATTCCGCCGCACTCTCTTGCTTTTTTTACTATCCCGGTGCTTATCCCGGCCCGCCCGCCTGAAACTCCAGCAGCTTGCTGAACGTCCCCTTGGACTCGCGATAAAGCTGATTATAGCCGCCTTGCTGGATGATCCTACCCTCTTCCAAAACGATAACCTGATCGGCGTCACGAATCGTAGACAAACGATGAGCAATGACAATAATCGTTAGTTTGCCCTTCAGCTGCTCAAGCGCCTGCTGAATTTTTAGCTCATTTTCGCTGTCGAGCGAACTGGTCGCCTCATCCAATACAAGGATCGATGGCTGCCTGAGCATCGCCCGCGCCAATACGATGCGCTGCCGTTCACCGCCAGACAGCCGTACCCCGCGATCGCCCACGATCGTGTCCAGTCCCCGCGGCAGCGCGCGAACGAAGGCATCAGACGCCGAAAAAGCGAGCGCCTCCCACAATTGCTCCTCCGTTGCCTCCGGCAATACGAGCTTTAAATTTTCACGAATGCTGGCATTAAAAAGAAACGGATCCTGCGAGACATAGCTTACCGCACTGCGGTAAGCAAAGCGATTGCTATCGTCCAGCGGGGCACCGTCAAGCAGCACCGCTCCGTGCTGGGGTACGATCAGCCCGATCAACGTATCGATTAGCGTGCTTTTTCCCGCCCCAGACTTGCCGACAATTGCCGTCATGCTGTTCGCCGGGATACGCAAATTAATATGCTTCAGCGCATACGTCTCATCCTGCTCCCGATAGCGATAATACACATCTTGGCAGACCAGCTCATGCGCAAGCTTCAGCGCAGCAGGCTCTGTGCGCTCTGTCCGCTCATCTGTTCGCTCTGTCCGCGCAGCAGGCTGATTCAGCTGCATCTCCTCAGCAACGCCACATTCCTTCATCAAGTCATTCAGGCTCTTGAACGCCGGGAGCGTCAGCACAATTTGCTCCATAGAGGTTTGAATGAGCGTCAGCTTCGGCCACAGCCTTGTAAAAATCAGCACAATTAATGTGAGCTGGGCTACCCCAACCTGCAGAACCTGCACAGATAAAAATACGCAGCCCGCAATCATCAATGCTGAGATACTTTTAAATATGAGCTGGCTATTGGATTGCAGCTTCACAAACTGCACATTATTGTGCTCCATTTGCTGCGTCAGCTTGCTGAACCAGGACAGATGGCTTTCCTCCAGCCGATTGCTTTTGATCTCCTTAATGCCATTGAAATGATCCGTTATACCCGCCACATAGCTCTGCGACAGCTCCGTCAATCGGGTGCCAAGCGACCTTGCCCCTCGCGTATACTTACGTGAGAACAAGCTGAGCAGGCCGCCGCAAACTAAAATAAGCAGCGTTAGCTGATACGACAAATAAAACGCCAACCCGATTTGCACAAGGGTAAAAATCCCCGTCGTAACTAAACGCAGCGAGAGCTGCATGCCCTGATTAACCCGGGAAAGCTCGGAAGACAAAATATGATTGAAGTCCGACTTGCGCTTGCCGAGAAAAAAAGCCCAGTTCGATTGCAGCAGCGCCTGATAAATATCCATCCGCAATTTCGTTACAAAGCTTTGAAGCAGGGCAAAGCCCTGATTCGTCTGCTGTCTTTGCAGCAGGCCCTGCCCAACATTAATGCCAATAAAGATGGCCAGTACAGCGACAAGCAGCAGCTCCTGCGGCAGCTCGCCAAGCCAGTTACTGACCTGCGGCATGACCGGCAAGCTTGCGCTTTGCACATCAAATAAACCGATGATGCCCAGCAGCGGTATTAAGACGAGCAGCCCTACGCCCTCAAGCGAACTCACAATCATGATGCCCAGCATGTTCAGGTACAGCTTTTTCCCTGCAAACTGATGCAGCTTCTTCATATATAGCAAAATTGGTTTCATATGCTCACCCTTTTGCGAGGCTGCTTGAGCCTTCGATAAAAATACAGAAACGGCCGCAGCGGAAAATAAAGAAAATGCAATCCCTTAGGCAAAGGCAGCGTCTGCGCATCCCAGGCACTTGGATAAAGCTTGCCGATGAAATGGGTCAGCTTCTCCCGGCTTGTCAGCAGCATAAAGGTATAACGCTTATAAAGCAGCGCCATCTTTTTCTCCTCCGGAATCGGGCTGATCGTAACGGTCTCCTGAATAAATGGAAAAATGCAGCGGACAAGCCTATGCGCAAGCGGGCTGTCGGCCAACGGCAGCAGCTCCCGGGGAAGCCTCACCCCAAGCAGCTCCCGCGCCAAAACAAGCGCCTGCCCTACGGCCGCCGCCCCTCCGTTTCTACGCGTTTCCTCCATCAGCGATTCGCCGCCGTCCTCGCAGGCAGAAGCAAGCTGGGCAATATCATGCAGCCAGCGCAGCCGGAACCAGCCATGTCTTGCCCCATGGCTGACGAGATAATGAAACAGATGCTCCGGCCCCAAATAGGGGATCGAACTCCCCGTCTGCTCATAGATTCTGCGCTGCGCCCATAGCTGCTCGAAGGATACTTCCTTTACCGCATCGGGGCTTAGTCGCCAGTGCAGCTCAATTTGCGTATGATTGGCCGTATGTTCAAAGCAGCTATGATGCGTTTTCCACTTTAAATCATTAAACAAGCGCGGCGCTGGGTCCCGATCATAATAACCAAGCTCTTCAAGCACCGCCTCGGCCCGGTCAACATCCTCTATGGGTACTAAAATATCCAAGTCCTTGCTCGTGCGCTGGGAAATATCGCCGTACAGCTCATGAGCAATAACGGGCCCTTTCAATTGCAAGGAGCGAATGCCGTGCTCTGCCAAAGCCGCTACAACCCGCTGCATCTCGGCGCTGAGCCTCAGCATCATCAGCGTATTGGCGTAATAATCCTGCTGGAGCGTCTGCAGCACCGAATTCGGCAGCACCGGCTTCGCAAGCTGCTTCAGCTTTAAATAGAGGCTTGGATATACGCGATGATGTCGCGCCAAGTCGATAATCTTCTCTCCATTCAGCCTGCTGCCAGCCCAGCGGCGGCCAATGACTGCCGTATCGGCATTCGGCTGCAAGCACTCGAGAATAAATTGCAATTCAAGCGGAAGGTTAGCCACTTCCCATTCATACGTTTTGTCCATAGCGATGCTCCTTCTCCCGCTTAATCTGATTACCAAACAAGCCAACGACGGTGAAACGTCCCATTTCCTCCACGCCCGTTATGTAGTAGGGGCCGCTGCGAAGCCAAGCATGGGCAATTAGTTTGCCTGATGCGTCCTTGGCTGTGCCCAAATAGAGCGTGCTCGCTATTTTTCTGCGTTTCAGCAGCTTCATCGCGGCGATTCCCTTAACGAGACATTCGCTTTCCCACCAAGTATAGCGGCTCATCTGCCGTATCGCTTTCGCCACCTCACCGAGCATCTGCTCATGCTCCACAACCCGCTCATAGGGCGTCTCCTTCATCGGAACACCTAGCGTAGGGGCAACTTTAGCGAAAGGTATCAGTTTGAGAAGGCGCGCCCAGGCGAGCAGCATATAGGCTTCGAACAGAAGCAGCTTGCTGCGAAGCGGAATCGCGATGAAATGGCTCCATTTTTTAAGCAAAACGATCGAACCGCCCTTTCCTTGAACTATTCGCTAGCCTGCCGTATCCCCTGCTCCGCCACCCTGTGCGCCTGCATGTGTGACAGGCTCAAGCAGCCCTTCCGCGTACAGGTCCTGTAAAAAGTCCGCCACCTGCTGGTCGCATGCCGCTGGCTCCACTTCATACTCTTTGAGCAATTGGGCAACAATGTCGCGGCGTGTCACGGGTGTCGCCGTCCGCTCCCAAATGATGCCGCCCAGCTTGCCCATGTTATAATATTTGCCCGAAGACAGACTTAACAGCACTTTATCGCCATCCATATCAGTAGCCAAATGACCTTCTGTCCGCTGGATAACCTGTTCAGGCTGCAGAAGCGGTCTAGCTTGTTTAGACATTTGCCTCACGTCCTTTCTGAGTCGCTGCCAGTATTAGATCAACCATTTCATAAGCGGAAAATGCCCCTTCTGCGGGACGCTGCAATTGATAAGCCTGCACGGTTGCTGCAAGCCGAACAGTGGCAGCAAAATGCCAATTTTGAAGCTTTAAAGGTGCGATTAGAAAATGCCGGAAGGTGTGGTTCAGCAATACAGGCAGCTTTGCTAGCGAATGCAGCTGTGATAGCGATACCGCATTTGCTTCTGTGCGCGAAAGCTCAAATACGGCGGCGAGTGGAAGTGGATAGGATAGGAAGCTGGCAGATAACGGAACAGCGAATTTAGATACGGAATAGGCCAGCGGCTTGTAAAGCTGACTCGTTCTTCCGAGCTGCTCGACGCTTTGCTGCCACAGCTTTTGCTGCGGATAGGAGGGCATGACAATAGACGCGCCATTTGCGCCAGCCTCCGGTTCCTTTAAGGCAATTACATCATCACTAAGCAAGGGATAGCCACGGTCTATAAAAGCTGCGGCCAGCGTCGACTTTCCTGCCCCAGAGTCTCCAACGAAGGCATAGGCCTTGCCGTCTATGGCTATGGCGCTCCCATGCAGCGGCAGCTGCTTTCTTTGCAGGAGCAGCGCCCCTACGCATGTTCCGAGCAGGTAAAGCCGGAGCCTTCCCTCATCCATGTTTTCGCATGGCGCCACAATAATCCGTTTGCCCTCTTGAATGCAGAAGCTTGCGACCTCGTGAATATAAAAAAATAATTTTGCGCCGTGAACAGCGTAATGATCCTGCGTTTGATCCAAAATCGGCCACGTAAATTCTGGCTTGGCCAGCTCTATTTCAACATCTGCAAACGCTTCCGAATTTGCCGACGCAAGCAGCTCAGGAAGCTCGATTTCACTCCTGATGCGGAGGCCGAAAGCGTCGTAGATTGCTGTTTTCCCCGTTAATATCATCGCGTTCACCCTTATATGAATAAAATCGCGTTGCTTCAAGCCATCAATCAAAAACAAGGTGAAACGGCTGTCGCCATCCTTTGGCGGCAAAAGCAATCGTTTCGCGGTGAAACCTATACTTTCCTATTTTTGAACAAAATCAACAAAGTCCTTGTACAAGGATATCTTGCTGTATAAGGACCTTGTTGATCACTTTTACTGCATAAGTATAATGGATTTATTTCTAGGAAAAGGAAACGCCTGGATCGATAGGGAACGGAGTTGGGTCATCTGTAATATCGAAGTCCCCCGCTTTTACAAAATCAATGTAACGTGTACCTACACCAGCCATCGTCTCGCTCACTTGCAGCGTTTCGAGAACCGGAGCTTGCCATTGTTGTTTTTCCATGTTTATTCACCTCCTTTCAAATGAAACTGCTGCACAAATCGGCAGGCCACCAAGCAATGCAATAAATAACGGCTGTTTAAATCAACCGCGTATTCCGGCTTTGGTACTAAGCCCACCTGCTCCAACGAAGCCTTCATCTGCTCTACATTGAAAAACTGCGCAAGATACGGGTCCTCGCAATAGTGATGCAGCTCCTCTACAAATGTTGACCAAACCGGCGTCATTCGGTGAACCCAATCTGCCGCTTGAATGCCTCGCACCCGCTGGTTTAGCCGAATTTGATCGGGCAAATAGCTCGCCGTAGACTCGCGAATTAAAGCACGGTCGTAGCCATCATGAACGTATTGCTCAATTGGAACAGACAAGCAAAACTTCACAACCCGCGGATCGCTGGTCGGGTCCCGTTCCCACAGCGCGTAATTAAGCGATAGCTTCGTGCGCTGCGTACCGCTCATATTGGTCATCGCCATATCCTGAAATGGCCCCGGCTGCGCTTTAAGCGCATCCTTTTCAAAAACGCTGCCGGCTGCTGCCTGCCGCTCCTTCAATCTGGCAAAGACGTTCATCCGCTTGGCAAAAGCCGGATTGATCATGAGCGGCATCTCCTGCTGCCCATGATCCTGGTCCCGAGGAAACAGCTTCGGATAGGCGTTTTTCCCAACATAATACATAATCCGTTTGCGCCCGACTGCCTTGCGCTTGCCGAACATCGTCACTTCCCGGTACAGCCGCAGCCATTGCAGCCGCTTGAGAAGCAAGGAATAATAATCGATGGCAGGACCCCACGAGATCGAATGGTTCCCCATTGCTCCCGTGAGCAAAATGCCCATTCCCTGCTGATGCGACTGCTCGTAAACCCCTTTAATCCAAAATGAATTTTCTACAAATTTATAGGGAATCTCCAGCATTTCCAGCCATTCATCCGCTTCCGACAATGGACTGCGGCCCTGCATATCCAAATATTGATCGGCAATATTGCCGACAAACCCTACGGTTTCCTGGATAAAGGGACGTTCGTCTGCCATATGCCGCCTGGACGTCCAATCCTGAAAGTCCGGCTCTGGCACATAACTGAAGGTATGCAGCTGCTTTTGCTGCGCCTGCAGCGATTTCGCCGCGAAGCTGACGACCGAGCCGGAATCGAGGCCGCCGCTAAGCGTCGCGCCTACCTTCCGAAACGTCCTCATCCGGGCATTGACCGCTTCCTGGAAAACCTCCTGGAAAGCCTCCGTATACTCTTCGCGCCGCTTCAGCCGCAGCTGCTCTGGGGGCTCGATCTTGCTGTGCTGCCAAAAATCGAGCTGTCCGTCCTTTAGGCGAAAAGCATGACCCGGCGGCACCTGGCGAATATGCTCATAGGGCGTTGCGAACAGGTCGCTCGACTCATGAACAATAGCAACTGCCAAATAATCGGCCAGCCAGCTTTCATTCAGCTTTTTCTCTACATGATGGGCAGCAAGCAAGGGAGCAATAGTGGTGCAAAAGGAGCTTTGCTGAGCATCAGAGTGGACATACAGCGTACGGCTGCCGAATAGATCGGTCGCACCGAACAGCTCAGATTTGCGCTGATCCCAAATGATGAAGGCATAGTCGCCTATTAAATAACGCGGCGCTTCCTCTCCCCATTTGGCATAGGCCAGCATAATCAGTTCGCTATCCGGCATGCGGGCTCGCCGCTCGCGGTCGATGAGCAGGTGCTCCCACAGATATGGACGATTATCGATCATGGCATCAGCCGTAATCGTTAGTCCCAGCTCAGCTGCGTGAAAGGGCTGCGGCTGTCCGACCGATTCAGGCGTAATCCACTGGGCATGGCAGCCTAGGAAAACACGGCCGTCATGCCAAGTATCGACGGCATCCGCTGGATATTTTTGCAAGGCTTGCATTAGGCGCAACCCCGCTTCTATAGAAACGGGAGCTTCGGATTTCTTCTGATAAATAGCGGCGATTGCGCTCATGCGGTACCTCTCTTCTTTTTGATACTAACTGTATTTATTATAGCATATAAAGATACATTTTGTATCATTTTTATTAAAATAATTGTGCGTTTTTTTCCTATGCTTCACCATTTTTTACAGCGACAATAATGGTTTTTGTTCTTTTACTCCATGGTTCATATTGGGACGGCCCACCGAATAATAAATGAGCTGCGTATTGGCTAGTTCATGCTCACTATAAATGTTGCGGCCATCAATGAGATTAGGCGTTCTCAGCCAGGATTGGATACTTAGCGGTTTAATATCGCGAAATTCCTTCCATTCGGTCAAAATGCATAGAGCATCCGCCTGAATGGCCGCTTCCTCTGCCTCTGCGCAATATACGACGCCCGATTCGCCAAATTGCTGGCGAAAATTAGCCGTCGCTATCGGATCGTAGGCTTTGACATTTGCGCCTCGCTTTACCAGCGCATCAATAATTTCAAAGGCTGGGGCATCACGCACATCATCCGTTTCCGGCTTGAATGCCAAGCCCCAAATCGCAATGGTGCGGCCCGCCAAATCGCCAAGCGAGGCTTCCAGCTTGCGAATGACGTTAAAGCGCTGGTCGCGATTCACATCTACGACGGATTTAAGCAGCTTGAAGTCATAATCCATTTGTCCGGCAATTTGAATAAGCGCCTGCGTATCCTTAGGGAAACAGGAACCCCCGTAGCCTATTCCGGCTTTCAAGAATGAAGAACCAATTCGCTGATCATAACCCATTCCTTCCGCTACCTCGGTCACATCGGCGCCCACCTTCTCGCAAATGTTGGCAATTTCATTAATGAAGGAAATTTTGGCAGCGAGGAAAGCGTTGGAGGCATATTTAATCATTTCGGCGCTGCGAATATCGGTGCTCATAATGTGCTCGGTGAGCGGCCTGTGCAGCTCCGTTAAATATTTGCGCGCCGTCTCGCCTGATGTGCCAATGACAATGCGGTCCGGGTGCAGCGTATCTTGAACGGCTGTGCCTTCCCGGAGAAATTCAGGGACGGAAGCGACCTCGAACGGAAAAGCTGTCTGGCTGGCTATAATCGTCTGAATATGCTCATTCGTGCCGACTGGCACCGTGCTTTTGGTCGCAATAATTTTAAAGCCATTCATCGCCAGGCCGATTTCGCGGGCAGCCTGCTCAATGTAGTTCAAATTCGCTTTGCCGCTTGGGAGCGATGGCGTCCCTACCGCAATAATAATAATGTCGGATTTCCTCACCGCTTCTGGCAAATCCGTAGTAAATTGCAAGCGTCCCTCCGATTTATTGCTCGCTATGAGCTCTTTCAAGCCCGGCTCATAAATCGGCACCTCCCCTTTATTCAACAAGGCAACCTTCTCCTTCAGGTGGTCAACGCAGATGACATCGTTGCCCAGTTCCGAGAAGCATACGCCCGATACCAGTCCCACATAACCCGTTCCAATTACAGCAAGCTTCATGCTGCCCACTCCTCTCCATATGCAGCCTCGACGCTTGATCGCAGACTGCTGTTTTATATACTTTGGTACTAAGGAGCTTCCGTTTGCATCCTTACTTATACAAAGCCTTTATAACCAACTCTAAATGCTAAACCAAGGTGAGGTAGATACGAGTGGCATTCGTTTCATCGGCAATTTGCTCAATCCATTGGACAATCTGGTATTTACGCCGCTCATTCATGGCGATTGAAGCGCCGCGGCTCCATCCTTCCATTGTTAGCTGCGAGAAGCTTTGCTGTAGGTTAAGCTCTATTAGAGCCTCCCAAGTAACCAGCATATGCGGATGCTTGCCCTGCAATGCTAGAATCGTATTCCGATCCTCCGTCATGGATGTCCTGACCAGCACAATCAAAGGCTTCCCGAGCGTGACCGCCTCTCCGACTACACCCCAGCCTGGCTTCGAAATGATGAGATCCGCCGCCGCCGCGTAATTTTGCGATTCGGTGTAGCCTTGCGGAATTTGGACAATATTCGGCCCACTCACCCGCATATTTTCCGATACGATAAATACACAGGAGTGATCGTTCCACAGAGAAAGCGAGTCTAGCGCTTCTGTCTCTATTCCCATGCCTAGGGCAAAATAAACGATCGTTTTGCTGCCGTCCGGATTCAGCTCCCGCACGATCCGCTGCACCTCAGCAGCTTGCGGCGTTCGGCAATAAAAGCCTGTCTCCAGCCCGCTTCCCGCTGCCCATTTCCGTTCCTCCGTGCCCGATCCCGCTAGCGGAATAAAATAGTCCAGCTGTTCATAAGCCTGGCGCAGCGGAGCCAGCTGCTCCCGCTCCACAAAAGACGCATATGCGGTATGCCAGGTGAAGTTGGATATGCCCACCGATTTCACTCCCGCAAGCGCGGCTGCGGCAATCGAAATCGGAGAAATATCCGAAATGACCATATCCAGCCGCTCACTCATCATAAAATCTGCTTCCCGCCTTACCTCAGCTGAAAATGCCGCCATATATGGCTCGTAACCGAGCCTTAACCTTTCTTGATCGGGCTCAACCGAGCCTCTTCCTCCGCCAAGCACATAGCCAAGATCGGATGAACAGCTGCGGAACACTATCCGTTCCGGGCTATATTCAGTGCTGTATTCCGCTAATGAAGCCTGAATAAAGGGAAGCGTTTTGCCCGAGCAGATTATTAGCCGATAACGCCGCGGCGAATAAAGCAGCAGCGTTCGAATAAGCGCAATGCTGCGCGTTGCATGGCCATAGCCATAATCTGAAATATAGTACCCAAGCGTTATTAAACGGCCATTCGTGCCGCGAGCGCCAAGCATGGTTATACCTTAATGCAATGCTCGGACACTTCGTCCCAGGTATGATAAATTTCCACAACCTGATTGCGCTCCTCGGCCATGCCGCTTTGTACGACAATAATTTCAAGCTCTGTTAAAGCACGAATGCTGTGAAGCATCTTCATCGGAATATGCAGCACATTGCCAGCTCCGACGCGCATAAAATTGCCATTTTGAATAAACTCTCCGCTGCCTTTGACGATGGTCCATACTTCCTCGCGAGCCGAATGCAGGCGGTAGCTGAGGTTTTTGCCGAGCTGAATGCCTACGCGCTTCGTGGATACGCAGCGGCCATCCTCATAAGTGCGATCGTCAAGCACTCTGATCCATCCCCATTGGCGCTCAATATACATCGGCCCCTGGTCGGAGCTGATAAAATCTTTAATGCGCGGACTCGCGCTTTTATCCGTCACCAATATGCCATCGGGACTCACCGCGACTACGACATTTGACAAGCCGAGAATGGAAACGGGGATATCGATTTCATTAATAAGATGCGTGTTAATGCAATCCTCACTGATGATACCTCTGCCTATTTGCTTGTTCTGCATTTCCTCGGTCAGCGTATTCCACGTGCCAAGGTCTTTCCAGTAGCCCTCATAAGGCAGAACGACGATGCTCGACGCCTTCTCGACCACTTCGTAATCAAAGCTGATTTTCGGCAGCAGCTGGTATTGCTTCGCAAGCTCCTCATATTGAATAGGCAGCCCTCTGCTTGCCAGCAGCTCAATCACATAACCCAGCTTGAAGGCAAAAACGCCGCAATTCCAGAAGGCATTTTCTGCAATAAGCCGCTCAGCGATTTCCTCCGTCGGTTTTTCCCGAAAGTGGCTGACCGCAACATATTCACTGTCTGTCTTGCTTGCCATTACCGTACCCGCCACTGCTGAACTCGCCTTTTCCGGTATAATATAGCCGTATTTGGACGACGGATACGTTGGTTTCACTCCTATGAGTGCAATCTCGGCATCAGAGCGGTTCAGAACCTCCTCCAGTTGCTTTACCGCTTCAAAAAAATGGCTTTCCACATAGGGATCAACAGGCAAAATCGCCACTGCCTCATCCAGCCCTACTCCCGCATGGGAATATAGATAGGTGGCGGCAAGCGATATGGCCGCGAACGTATCCCGCCGATCCGGCTCGATAATGAGCGGAACGTCCAGTGAAATTTGGGTCTGCATCATTTCAATCTGGGCCTGGCTCGTCGCAATATAGCTGGAATCGCCCAAGCCATTTTCATTAATTTGGCCCCATACACGCTGCACCATGGAAACCATTTCCTGATTCTCATTTTCCAGCACCTTCAGAAATTGCTTCGATCTCGCATCATTCGATAACGGCCATAGCCGCTTGCCTGAACCTCCGGACAATAATACCAGCTTCATCATGGATTCCTCCCCTTCTTATATGGAAAGCAGCAGCTTGCGATACTTATTAAGCGATATTTCCTTGCGCAAATGCGCCTCCAAATAATCCCGGCCACTGAGGCCCAGCTCCTCCAGCTCCGCGCCGCCAAGCTCAATCATCGCATTCAGCTTTCGCGCAATCTCCGTATACTGCTGTGGCTCCGCCACGATGCCGCAGCCGCTCTCTTCAATAATCCGGCATGCCTCGCTGCCCTGCTCCAATACACCTAGAACCGGCTTTCCTGCTGCCATGACGCCATAAATTTTGCTCGGCACCGACACGCCCTTAATGCCCTTCTGGTTCACGACGAGGTGCACATCCGCCGCATTAAGTGAATACCTGAGCTGCTCCTTCGGCTGAAAAGGTAGAAAGGCTACGTTCGCCAGCCCCTCCCGCTGCACATAATCCTGCATCTGCTTCTTCACAGCGCCTTCGCCGATGAAAGCGAAAATCACATCCGGGTAATCACGAAATCGGCTCGCAAGCTCAACCAGATTTTCTAAGTCATAATACAGACCTAAATTTCCGGAATACATAATGACGAATTTATTTTGCCAATCATGCTCGCGAAGAAACGCTTGAACCTGTGGATGCTCCTTGGACAGCGGAATAATTTCCTCTTCATTCGTCCAGTTGTTAATGACCGTATTGTCCGTCACTCTCCGGCTGGCAAAACGTTTAAGAAGGGTATCCTGCATGTCATAGCCAACGGTAATAATATGATCAGCGTATTTGCAGTTCAGGGTGTCCACCCAGCGCGCCAGTTCGAGCACCGCTTTATTGTTCATATAACCTGCGGCTGCTGCCTGCTCAGGGTTGAAATCCTGAATGTTGTAAATATGCTTGGAGCGCTTAAGCGTCTTGCCAATGGTTCCGATCAATCCGCCCAAAATCGGCGGCTGCGATATCGTGTAAATAAAATGAACCTTTTTCTGCTTCAGCAGCTGAATATTGGCATGAAAAAAGTAGGATGCGATATAACGCAGCCTACTCAGCTTGTTACGCTTATCTACCTTAGGCAGACGAATGCGAATAATTTGAATGCCCTCTAACTGGTCATAGACGACCCGCCGTTTGTCACCCGCAGCTTCCGCTTCCTTCTCGCCCTGCTCGGACTGTGCTGCGATGACCGTAATGTTGAAATCATCCTGCAAATATAAGCACAGCTCCGTCAGCAGCTGCCCCGTTGAAGCGAAATCAGGATAAAAATAATTTATTACGAATACGATATTAGGCTTCATGCCATGACCTCTTTCGCGAATCGCTCTCTTAGATATTGCGCCGGATAACCGGCATGAATTTCATTGGCCGGGATGCTTTTCAGCACCGTGCTTCTTGCTGCCGCAACGGCCATTTCATGCAGAATGACACCGGGATAAACGAATACATCACTCGCCACCCAAGCGCCATCTTTAATGACAATCGGCCGGACTTCCAGCGAAAAAGCTGGATCATTGATTTTATGGCTGCCTGTGCATAAATAAGCATTTTGTGAAATGACGCAGTGGCTGCCCACTTCAATTTCATCCAAGCTATAAAACTGGACATGATCACCGATCCAGGAAAAATCGCCAATGCTGACCTTCCAAGGATACGTGAACTTTGCCGTTGATCGAATTAATACGTCCTTGCCGATATTCGCGCCAAACAGACGAAGCAGAAAGCTTCGCCACGCATACATATTGTGCAGGGAAAACCGGAACAGCGTGCCTTGAATGAGCCACCATAACAGAACATACGCGCCGCTTCTGCCCCTTGAATAACCAGCCTGCTCATACTGGTCCAAGCGAATGAGATTTTTCATCCGATTTTCAACAACTCCTCATAAACCTCCGTCGTTCGTTTCACATATTGCTCCCGGGTGAAGGATTGCTGGAGCAGCGAATAGCCTTCTTCTCCCATCAGCTTGTAATTTTGTTCAAAAATGCTCGTTATCGCCTTTTGAAGCGCCAGCTCATCCTGCGGCGGGACGAGCAGGCCGTTCGCCCCATTCAGCATTTCTGGCACGCCGCCAACATCGGTCGCTACTATTGGAAGCGAAGCCGCCATCGCTTCCAGCAGCACCGTCGGAAAAATATCATAGACCGACGGCAGCACGAATAAATCCGCCTGCTGCAGCAAATCGGCAACATCCCTGCGCATGCCGAGGAAATGCACATTGTCGAGCTTATATTGCTGGGCCATGGCAAGCAAGCCTTGCTTGTATTCCTGATCCGTATCGAAGGCAACATCGCCTACGATGACAAAATGCAGATTTTGCTCGACTTTCTTCCTCTTCATCAAGTGCGCAGCCTTGAGCAAATATTCAATGCCCTTCATCGGCGACAGCCTTGCCACCGTAATGACGATGCGGTCTGTCTCGGCCAGGTTCAGCTCCTCACGCAGCAAGCTATGGGCCGTTTCACTAGGCGCGTTGGTCGCGGAAGGCACGATCACCTCTATGCCATTATGAATTTTAACCAGCTTCTTTGACGTATGGCCGCCCCACTGAAACATGATTTTGCTGCGTTCGCACAAGACGATAATGCGATCATTAAACAGATGGTCCAAATAGCCGACAAATTTATAGGCGATCAGCGGCGTTCTTGGCAGCTCATGGACGGTTTGCAGCGTCGGAATACCGAGCATTTTACCGACAATATTGCCGCCAATGACTTCCATTTTATGCGAATGAATAAGCTTAATTTGATACTGCTTTACGATTTTTCGAAGTGCCCGCATCGATTTGACCAATTTAACCATATTGCGAAAATAATAAAGCGCATCGGTCGGCTTGCCGAAGACGGCAAGAGCTGCAAACAGCACCGTTGCTCCGCTCGCCTCATATTTTTCCACATAAGGGCTCCATTCCGGCAGCACCACATATGGCTTGTATTTCGCCTGATCCAGACCTTGAACCAGCTGCAGCAGCACCGTATCCACACCTCCAACATGGCTTGCATACGGCTGAATATAAAGAATATTTTCCACTTTCTATCCCTCCGTTGACAAAGCCCGGTTTACGGCAGATGTTACGGCTCTGGCATAATAATTCGGGTGCATTTTGCGCCAAAGTCCAAACTTCAGCTTCCAGCTCGACTGAATATACCGTTTGTTCACGAACACCCAGTCCATCGATTCCTTTAAGTTTTGCGGATCAAGCGGATCAATAATGAGGCCATTTTGCTTATCGACGATAATATCCTTCGTTGCTCCCGCGTATTTGGACGCCAGCACAAACGTATTCGTGCTTAACGCCTCGTTGACGACGAGACCCCACACCTCGATTAAGGAAGGAAAAATCAGGCAATCCGCTTCCACCAAATACCCAATCAGCTCATTCTTCTGCTTATAGCCTTCGAAGCTAATCTGCCCCGTTAGCCCATATTGCTCTACACGTGCCTTAAGCTTCTGCTCATCCGGGCCGGAGCCGACAATGGTCAGCTGCCAGGCCGCATCGCTATGCGTCTGCTGGATGGCGTCAATAATTTGCGCGAGACCTTTGCGTTCAATCAATTGTCCGATGAAAAGCAGCTTGATCGGCCCCTCATCGCTGCGTTGCTTGCTCTGCTTATGCTCGGTATATTTTTTATGGAAAAATCGAATGTCCACCGTATTGTAGCCAATGACGATTTTATCCTTGCTGACGCCGTAATACTCTAGGCATTCCGCTGACTGTGTCCCGTATGTAATAAAGGAATCCGTTAGCTTGAAAAACACTTTGCGCACCGTGTTCACCAGTTTATTCTGTACCCGGCTGCTTTCCAGCGTGCTCCCCCACCAAATGATAAATTTTTTCCGAAACAGCTTGCTGTACAGCAGTGCCGACCAATAACCAAGCGAATCGTAGCCTGAGGTAATGACCACATCGGGATTATGCTTCATCAGCCGCAAAAAAATGCCGGGATTAAGATGAACGCCCATATCCAGTTTTTGAATAAAAGCATGCACGCCCGGCAGACATTTGTATGCATATTCGATTTCGCCATAATCAATATCCCACTTGCGATTCTGCTCCTTCTCCTCCAAATACCAGACCGTCAGGCTCGTATTGTCATCATGATGCAGCTTGTTTAATACGGGTATGCGATAGGGCGCAATCGTATTGGTTAGAAGAAGTACCTTGTTCATAGGCTTGCTCCAATCATTTTTATATTCATTTAACTCGAGACACTTTTAAAGTCTGGATATGCCTGATTTAACGGCTCCTGTTTTTGCTTAAAAAACCAATATCCGATTAAAACAAAGAAAAGATATGCCGTTAAATAGGAGGTTCCGCTCATCAGCTCTCCTCTTAGCAAAAAAATTTGAAACGGAGCATAATAAGGCACACATAATCTCGCCACTGAAATTTCATTCGTTGTTACCGCTCGTTCATAGGCCTTCTGTGCCTTCTGAGTAAAATATCCATACAATATAAACAGAAGCACAACTCCAGGCAAACCAAAGTCAATGTAAAACTCTGCCCATAGCGGACATGATAAATTAGTAAAATCGTATCCGAGGGCATCCGCTACTGTCGTTCCTGAGCCAAAAGGTTTATTTGCCCAAATAAATCTTGGAACCCAGAAAAGAAAAGCAACTAATAACTGTTCCCCATTCGTATGACCAAACAGATCAACATATTTAACTGTGTTTAGCGTCATTTGAAAGGCATCATAATCTCCATCTGTCGCCATATTACTTTGGGCAGTAAGACTTTGGACAATTTTCGTCGTATCTGTTGTATGCCTAAACATATCTGATTTAGGAAATACAAATAGCAATAAACATAAAAGCATAATGACCCATTTATAAAATGATCGCTTCCCCCATGGCAATAGTAAAAAGCATAGGGTTAATATCATCGAGCCTATCCAGTATCTAGCTCCCGAAATAGGATTATTGATCATAAAATTAACGATACCAATAAAGAAGATCCATAGCTGTGTTCCTAAGGAAAGCTTTATTTTTGAATGCTTATAATATATAACGCCAAGTACAAGACATACGAATATGGATACCTTTAAAAAACTGGATAACAAAAGAAACTCAATTTTCCCGCCAAACTGAGCATTAAAGATTTGTCTATTGAGAAATAATGCACTAACGCCTCCAATTTTCAAAATAATAATTGCACATATAAACAGCGCAATCAGCGTAAAAATAATAAACTTTTTCTCGTTTACTTGTATTTTGTCGATTTTAAACAAATTTAAATTCGATCGATCATCATAATCGGCTTTTCTCTCCCGTCTCTTGTTCAAGCTATTATGGAGAAAACCACCAAGGTCGAAGGAAAGAATGCCCGCTATAACAACAAACAGCGCAAAGCGAATATCATCACTGGAGTAAGTTCCCGACAAAGGAAAACTCTCCGTAAGGACTTGTTGGAAAGGAACATAACCCATCCAAATGTATACAAAAATCCAGAAAAACAGTTCAATTAATCTTCTTGTATCGCCCATCATAAGTAAAGAAAGCCGTCCCATTGCATAAAACATAATAAACCAGCTCAAGCCCAGGTTAAGATAATTAAATGACGTATCTAGCAATACCGTTTTATAAAGCTCCAGTAAAGGAATTAGAATAGCTGTGTAGCAAAAGATAATGAAATAAAACCCTACCATATAATCAATTGAATTGTTTTTATGCAAAGCTAATTTAGGTTCCATAAGCACGTTCCTTTTGCGCAATTAAATTTTTACAGGTACGCTTATTTCATCAATCGCCTGCACTTTTTTAAAATATAGGAAAGTATATGAATTTTTCATACTTTCTCTCTATTTCCCGGACTGAAACGCGCCGCGCCGTCAAAAGACGGCGACAGCCGTTTCACCTTGACTTTTAGCTTCGCTACTAACCTGTATGCAAATATTAGATATAAGATTGTTGATATAATAAAGGTCAGTTGATTTCCAGCTGTAATTGAAATAATAAACATAATAATGACAAATAAGAGGTTAGCAAAAACCCCTCTTAAATAAACGAGCTCACCCCATAGATTCATTCTTTTAAAACAGGAAATAAACAATAAAACCGTGGTGGTGGCTGCTCCTATAATACTGGCGTAAATCAGTCCATAAACTTGATAATAGAAAACGCCAGCTATAGCTAATGGCACATAAATACCCAACTGAATATAAGATGTAATGGTTACTACCCGTGGCTTACCTATGGCACGCAATGCAACAACAAAAACATTCATAATACCAGCAATACTTGCGTTAAGCAGCATTAGACCGAGCAACGGACTTAACTCAATCCACTCATTACCCAATAATAAAACAATAATTGTTTCTGCGTTGAATAACACATAACCTGAAGTAACAATTGAAAACGAGAAGATAATAAACAGCATTTGTATAAACTGCACCTTCAGCTGGCTGTGATCCTCCCGATTAAGCTTGGAAAGCACCGGGAAAAAATATTGCCCGAGCGCATAAGACGCATCGCTGATGCTCATTTGGCTGAGCTTCTGCGACGTCTGATATAGTCCGAGCATCGTCGTTCCCAGAAAGCGGGAGGCAATGACCTTATCCAATTGATAAAGCACAAGTGTCGAAATGCTGTTCGCCCAAATCCATTTGCCGTATTTGCGAATATCGGCGATGCTGCCCATATCGCGGCTCAGCTTCGGCTTATCCTTGAACCAGACGAAGGAAGCCGTGCAGCGGAACAACTGGGCGATAAGCTGGCCGGCAATGACGCCAATTGGCGAATTCAGCACAACGACGAGCATGACGGATAAGCTTAAATCGAGCATAATCGTAATCAGCTGCAAAATGCCCGTTGAGCGAAAATCCTTATGGCGCATTCGCTCATACCATTTAATGCTGACCGCATTGGTTGCGAGAGGAACGCCCGCTGCCAGCAGCAGCAAGGACGTCGCCCGGCCCTCGCCGAACAGCTGCGCAATATAAGGCGCGGTTATGAGCAGTACGAGGCTGATGCCTACGCCTCTCGCCAGCATCATCGTCCAAAGCGCATTTTTCTGCTGATGGTTCAAGTCTTCTTTCCTCTGAATGATCCCTTCCATGACGCCAAGCTGCGTGAGCAGCTCAATAATCGAAAGGCTCACGAGCGCAATGCTGACCAAACCCATCTCAGCCGGACCGAGCATGCGGGCGATAATGAGGAACTTGACGCCCGTCAGCACCTTCGTCACAAACTGCTGGATAATGACCCAGAACGGATGGTCCTTCGCTTGCAAGATTTGCTTTATTTTGCCCATAAGCCTACCCATTCCTACTCATCATAATGTCTTCCTTCATTTGATCGTGATAATGTGTGAAGCCGGAAATTTGGCTGGAAATGATTTTGCCCAGCACCTTAATTTTCGTCTCCAAGGGCAGAAAACGGTACATATACGCCGAAATGCGATTATTCTCTTCCGTGAACAAAATATCCTGGGCGAAATTGCCCCATTTGTCCGCCGGCATTAAATTAACAACCATGCCGCCAAGCGCGGAGGGCAGCAGCATATTGGAACCATGCACCCCGACAATGACCGCGCTGGATGCATAAATCTCGCAAGCCTTCAGCTCCGCTTCCAGATTGAATTTGCTTACACGGCAATCATCAATCCAATCCGGGAAAGCGAAGGAGCGGCCGAGGCCGACTACGCTGAACTTGACGTCCTTCTCCTGCTTTCTAATTTTGCTGAAAAGCTTGACGATCTTGTTGCGCTGCGACCAAATAATCGGCTTAAGCAGCATGCGCAGCAGCTTATAGCGCTTCGCCGCTTTAATGACATAAGGATTATCGAGCCATACCCGATCCTCACGCCAAATAAAAGTAATTCGTGTCGGCCCAGGCTGGGGCTCCTCCATCTGAAACGGACGCATTTTCGTAAAATGCTCTATATTGAACCGGCTCGGGTGCGAATACGCTCTGCTGACGAAAACCTGCTCAAAACGCTCGCATTGCGCTGAAATTTGCTCATCCAGCTGTGGATAGAACTGCTGCGCTTTGGAGAGCGGCACATTGACCGTCCATACCTCAGCTGCATAATCCGGTACCATCCATTTCATAAACGACTGCACGAGGACGATGATGCCAATATCCGGATTTTCGATACGTTCACGTTCAGCGTTCAACAGCTTGAGCAGGGAATGACCGTAGAGAAAGTCGATGCAGTTAATGATGACCACATCACGGCAAGCCTCTTTAATCTCTACCTCAAGCCTGACCTGTTCATCAGCAGTTGGATGCTGGATGCTGTGAAGCAGCGGATTGCCGAGCCAGCCTTTGGATTCCTCATGACCACTAAGCGTGTACGACGCCCGGTCAATTAAATAAGGATAGGTCGTCGCATGACCCACTTTCAAATCCTCCACATATTCGCCGCCGCAGGCAGGACAGCACGCTTCCACGCATACATGAATGCCCTGCCACAACACTCGTTCATTGGCAAGAACAACGCCGCAATGCCGGCAAATGCCTTCATGCTCGATTACCGGTTTAATTTTAATCATCACTCACTCCAGCTTTCTTCAAAAATAAAGAGCGGCAGATTTGCTCTGCCACCCTGTTCTGCTTTTTATTAAACGCCTGCTCCTGCTGCGCCAATCAAGCTGTTGTTATAGGCTGTTTCTGCACGAACCCGTTTCAAATCCTCATCTACCATCATATGAATCAACTGCTGAAAACCAACCTCCAGCTCCCAGCCAAGCTTCTCTTTCGCTTTTGTGCAATCACCCAGCAGCAGATCGACTTCTGCCGGACGTACAAATTCAGGATCAATGACGACATATTTGCTGTAATCAAGCCCTACATAGGAGAACGCAACCTCCAGCAGCTCGCGAACCGTGTGCATTTCCCCCGTCGAAATAACGAAATCATCCGCTTCATCCTGCTGGAGCATCAGCCACATCGCTTTAATATAATCGCCTGCGAAGCCCCAATCGCGCAGCGCATCCAAATTGCCCATGCGCAGCTCATTTTGCACACCGAGCTTAATGCGGGCTACGGCGTCCGTTACTTTGCGCGTTACGAATTCAAGACCGCGCCGAGGCGATTCGTGGTTGAACAATATGCCCGAGCAGGCGAACATATTAAAGCTTTCGCGGTAATTGACCGTAATCCAGTGGCCATATACTTTGGCAACGCCATAGGGACTGCGCGGGTAAAAAGGAGTCGTTTCCTTTTGCGGCGTCTCTTGCACTTTGCCATACATTTCGCTGCTGGATGCTTGATAGAAACGCGCTTCCGGCTTAACGATGCGCACGGCTTCCAGCATATTGGTTACCGCAAGCGCCGTCAGCTGCGCGGTAGCCAGCGGCTGTGGCCAGGAAGCGGCTACGAACGATTGCGCCGCCAAGTTATATACCTCATCCGGATCGGAAATACGTACCGCTTCGATTAAAGAAGCAAGATCTGTCAAATCGCCGGAAATCCACTCGATCTGATTTTTAATATGAGCGACATTTTCATAGTTTGGCGTGCTTGTTCTTCTTCTCATCCCATACACCTTGTAGCCTTTTTCCAGCAAAAATTCTGCCAAATACGATCCGTCCTGCCCGGTTACACCGGTTACTAGCGCTCTCTTCATTTTCATTCCTCCAAAGGGATTATTGTATACTGTGATGGAAATGTGTCTGCGCTGCGTGAAAAGGACCTGCTTCCGATCGCCATTGCCCTTGAATTTCTCTGAATCCACCCTTAAACGGTAGAAATTCAAGGACAAAAGCGAACACTACCGTTTCTCCAACAGGCCCTTTTCACTCCGCTACGACATTTCATCACATGTGTCTGGTTTTTAAATCTTAATGATTGACTAGAGCTTCCTTCTGATACGCGGCATATACCGAGCGAAGTCCTTCTTCAAGCGTAATACTGGATTTCCAGCCGAGCCTGTTCAGCTTCGATACATCGACCAGCTTACGCGGTGTTCCGTCAGCAACGGTTGTGTTGAATGTAATTTCCCCTTCATACCCCACGATAGAACCAATGAGCTCTGCGAGCTCTTTAATTGAGATATCTTCACCTACGCCAATATTGACGATGTCATTGCCTTCATAATGGCGCATTAAGTAGATGCAGGCATCCGCCAAATCATCGGAGTGAAGAAACTCGCGTTTCGGATTGCCGGAGCCCCATACTTCCACCGATGGCTGGCCGGATTGTTTAGCTTCATGAAATTTACGAATAAGGGCGGGCAGCACATGCGAAGTTTTTAGATCGAAGTTGTCGTTGGGCCCGTAGAGGTTCGTTGGCATAGCTGAAATGTAGGTTGTACCGTATTGCCGGTTATACGATTGGCACATTTGAATGCCGGCGATTTTAGCAATCGCATAAGGCGCATTCGTTGGCTCCAGCTCGCCTGTCAGCAAATATTCCTCTTTCAGCGGCTGCGGAGCAAATTTTGGATATATGCAGGTTGATCCAAGAAACAGCAGCTTGCCAACACGCGTTTGATAAGCAGCATCAATTACATTCGTTTGAATGAGCAAATTATCGCGAATAAAGTCGGCTGGGTAATCGTTGTTTGCCACGATGCCGCCCACTTTAGCCGCAGCGAGAAACACATAATCGAAGGCTTCCTGCTCAAAAAAAGCGAGCACCTCATCCTTTTTGCGCAAATCCAGCTCCGCGCTAGTGCGGCAGACAAGATTTTGGTAGCCTTGCTCGTGAAGGGCTCTGACGATTGCCGAGCCCACAAGCCCGCGGTGTCCCGCCACATAAATTTTAGCACCTAGTTCCATCCCTTTATTCCTCTCCCTTTTAGCGGGCTGTGCTTTTAAAATCTTTTCTTGTTTAAAGGTGAAGTGAAAAAGACGTAGCGGAATGAAAAGCTTGGACTGGGGAAGCGTTAGCGTTCGCTTAAAGCTTTCCGTAGGAAAGCCGCTTCGTAAGCATTCACAATTGACCCGAAATTTCCACCGCAGATGCGGTTTAGATGGAGAAATTGGGGGTCAATGGCGATCGGAAGCCAAGCTTTTCATGCAGCGAAGCTTCTTTTTCATGCTGCCTTTTCAAAGTAAAGGTTTTAAAGCCCCGCCCCTAATACGCATCCTTTGAGCCGAACATCACCTTAACAGTCAGCAAAATAATTTTAATATCAAAAATAATGCTTCTTTGCTTAATATATTGGAGGTCAAGCTCCACCATTTCATGAAAATTCAGTTCATTTCGGCCGCTCACCTGCCATAAACCGGTACAGCCAGGCGTAACGCGCAGTCGCAGCTTGTCATAGCTGCTGTAGCTTTCGACTTCCCGCGGCAGCGGTGGACGAGGACCGACGAGCGACATATCGCCGCGCAGCACGTTCCAAAACTGCGGCAGCTCATCAATGCTCGTTTTCCGTATAAAACGGCCGATCTTCGTAATGCGCGGGTCTTCCTTCATTTTGAACATTGCGCCTTCTACTTCATTTTGGCTAAGCAAATCCTCCAGCATCTCTTCGGCATTGGACACCATGGAGCGGAATTTATACATCTTAAACGTGCGTTCATTACGTCCAACCCTCGTCTGGTAAAAGAAGATTTTGCCGCGCGGGTCCTCCAGCTTGATGAGAACAGCCACGAGAATCAGAATCGGCGATAAAATCATAATGCCTGTAGCTGCCCCGATAATATCCACTGCCCGCTTTGCCATTAAATAGAGGCGTAGCGACTTTCTTTTTTCATAGCTTGCATTAAAACCGCCTTCCAATACGGCCCTGGCATCATTGCGCTGCGGGGATGGGGGCATTCGCAATCACCTCAATTAAATAGTAGAATAACGATTCCAATACTCCAAGGTGAAACGGCTGTCGCCGTCCTCTGGCGGCGTGCGGCGTTTCAGTCCGAGAAATATAGAGAAAGTATGACGAAATCTTATACTTTCCTATATTTTAAAAAAATAGAAAGCGTGCTGCGCTAGTTTGCTTTAATCAGCTGCTCTCTGACCAAAATGTCCTCCAGAACGGATAGCAACTGGCCGCGAAGCTCTTGATTTTGCAAGGCGAAATCAAGTGTCGTTTTAATAAAGCCGAGCTTTTCGCCGACATCGTACCGAATGCCTTCGAAATCATAAGCAAAAACGCCCTGATGCTCATTCAGCTTCTGAATCGCGTCTGTAAGCTGGATCTCGCCGCTGACGCCCTCTTCCTGCTTTTCCAGAAAGCCGAATATTTCAGGGGTTAATATGTATCGCCCCATAATCGCCAAGTTCGATGGCGCCTGGCCTCTCGCCGGCTTTTCCACGAAATGGTTCACCTCATAGAGGCGGTCAAATTTTTCTAAAATGTCTACGATGCCGTAACGATCCGTCTGATCATCGGCCACCGTCTGGACGCCAATCACTGATTTTTGCGTTTTTTCATATTGCTCGATGAGCTGCTTCACGCAAGGCACTTCCGCTTGGACGATGTCATCTCCGAGCAGCACCGCAAACGGCTCATTGCCGATAAAATTGCGTGCACACCATACGGCGTGGCCAAGCCCTTTTGCTTCCTTCTGCCGGATATAATGAATGTCAACATTGGAGGAGCGCCTGACTTCATCCAACAGGTCGAACTTGCCTTTGCTGAACAAGTTGTTCTCCAGCTCAAATGCATGGTCAAAATGGTCTTCAATTGCCCGTTTGCCCTTGCCCGTTACAATAATGATGTCTTCAATGCCTGACGCCACCGCCTCTTCGACGATGTACTGAATCGTTGGCTTATCCACGATTGGCAGCATTTCCTTCGGCATAGCTTTCGTTGCTGGCAGGAAACGTGTTCCGAGCCCTGCTGCAGGTATAATTGCTTTTTTGACCTTCTTCATCTTCCATCACCCTATCCCTATTTATTCTTTATCTATGAATGCCATTCTTAGAAGTTAAAAATGCTAGTTATTGCCTCTTGCCTATAACAAAAGGCAATAACTATTATTTTTAACAGGGCATTTAACCCTTCCTCACATCACACCCTCGACAATCATGTCTAAGGTCGCTTGACCCACAGCGTGACCGAGTGCCTACCCTGATAAAGGTGTTATAGGCATGACCTGAGCCGGGGGCTCCCTCATTCGTTTACCTTTTTGAAAATCAAGCTACGGCTTGCAGCTTAAGATTTTGCTGTTTCATAATATTGCAGCTGAATATCCTCGCTGTCCTTCGGATTGATTTTATTCATGACGACTCCGACAATTTGCGCCTGAACGCGATCAAGATTCGCCTTCATCTTTTTGACCATTTCCTTCTTCACCTTGCCTGCCAGCACAACCAGCACGACGCCATCGCAAAACGCGCTTACGATAAGGGCATCGGTTACAGCAAGCACCGGCGGAGTATCGAATAAAATCACGTCATAATGCTCTTTCCACTCCTGCACGAGTGCTTTCATCCTATTAGAGCCAAGCATCTCGGAAGGATTCGGAGGAATCGGGCCGGATGTAATGACCGATAAATGCTCGACCATCGTATCCATGACCGCCTCCTGCCACGAAAATTGATTGGAAATGGCACTGCTGAGGCCGATGCGATTCGGCTTGTCGAACACCTGATGCAGGGACGGCTTGCGCATATCGGCATCAACCAACAGCACCTTGCGTTCCTCTTGGGCAATCGTGACCGCCAGATTGGTAATCGTCGTCGTCTTTCCTTCATCCGGCTGAGAGGAGGCAATCATTAAAATTTGCTTGGGCGTGTCGATTTCGGCATATTGGATGTTGGTGCGAAGCGTTCGGTAAACTTCCGAAATGGGAGAATTGGGATTCGTTAACGCTACTAAATTCGTCTCACTGGTTAATCGTCGCATGCTGCCCTTCACCTACCCCTTGGTTATTCAATACACGTTTGCGGGAAGGACGGACATCTTCCTTCGTCATCTTCGGTACAGAGGCAATGACCGGAATACCCAGCACCGCTTCAACCTCGGACTCCATCTTAAACGTGTCATCCAAATACTCAATCAGAAACACAAGTCCAATCGCCAGCATAAGCGCTGCTACAAAGCTAACCAGAATGACGAAAATGGGATTGTTGTTAATGGGATACGCAGCGGCCGCTTCATTCGCCTTATCCAGAACTGTAACGTTGTCGACCTTCATAATGAGGGGAATTTGTTCCTTGAACACTGTGGATACCGCATTGACCATTTGCGCGGCCCGTACATACGATTGATCGCGAATCAGCAAATCCATGACCTGCGAATTTTCAGCCGAGGAGACGGATATTCGCCCAGCCAGCTGTGCAGGTGTAATGTTCAGCTCGGGATAGCGCTGTGTTACCTGACTAAGTATCGTCTCTGATTTTATAATGACCTTGTACGAGTTGATCATCATAATATTCGTTTGCAGCGTTCCTACACTTGGGGAGAATTGGCCGTCAGGCAGGGCGGTTTGATTGACGAGCAGCCTGGCATGGGCTTGATAGATAGGGGTCGTAAAAAAGAAGCTTTTTACCGCTGCTGCTACACAGGCGATAAGAACAATGACCGCAACCAGCCCTATTTTTTTTCGGATGATTTTCATATATTGTTTCAACTCCACTTTTATCCCTCCACAGGCTATCCGAATTTCTTTGTCTATTTCGAAAAAGCTGAAACTTGTCTCTTAGAGTCGAGCCATCTCAGTAGCTGACATAATGACGTCACTCATCCACCCTTTCACTCTGCTATTCTTTTTTGATTTGATTTGACAAATACGGATGCTTTTAGTGCCTTTTTTCAAAGCGTCTGCCGCCTGCTGCGTGATACATTATGTATTTTTACAACCCTAACTTTACGATACAATACGTATCATGTCAATAGCTTTTTCACATATTTTCATAAAATTGCGTCAGAACGTAACTGAAAGCGCAATCCGAACAAAGAGAGCGTTTTCACTAAAAAACTCCGTATTATCTAGGGAAAATGGGCCTTTTTCATAAATTAAACTAACTTATATGCGGAAATTATACATTTATTCCTGAAGGAAAGATGAGGAAAAGCCCAAAATATAACGAGGTAGATTTGCAGACAAAATTCGATACAATATGTATATATAAGTAGATAGAAGGTCCTGAGACTAATGGCTTCGGCCAAAAGAGGTAGATGGGAATAACCGTGTGGAAGAAGCGCTAACCATACCTATATATTGACCCCTGATCTGATCGCCACGTCTCCTATTTATTAATGAAGGCTTATAATTATCCATGTCAAAAAACAGGGCATGGGAACGAATATCGTCCCATACCCTGCTTGCTGTCCTAACTATGGCAAATGCTGCGGTACTCCTCTTAAAAAAAGTCCATCAAAAACGTCTTATGCTGCGGTATCCGGCGTTCGAGCAGCGCAGCAGCTTCCGTATCGCCCGTTATCCGTCCCGCTTCTGCAAGCCAGGAGGCTTTACGGCCACCAAGCAGCAGCGCTGACAAGGTCTGGATATCCAAGGCTAGCTGAGGAGCAGCCTGCGCTTGCTTGCTGCCCGAGTATTCTTCGCCAGTTCTCGTCAAACGTGCCGAACCAGCTGCATCGAATGCTAACCGGAATTGGCCGTTGTTCCATTCGGCGTGCGCATCTGTAATGACAAGCTCCAATGCCTCTTCCTGCTCGCACGAAGCGAAAGGATACTGGCTCACGAAAGCTTCCGCATCCACAATCCGCGTCATAAAATAAGACTGCAGCTCCTGCTTGATTCTCGGGTCCGGAAGCAGAAATGGCAGTGGATCATCATTTGCCACCGTCACAGTAACTTCATCCAGCATGGAGTCATGATTGCTAATGAATGTCCAAATCGCAGTGCGAGCTTCCTCTGTTGGTACAGCCAGCTCGTGAATCGTCATTTTACGGTTTTCGATTTGATAGCTCACATATCCTGCCATCTCATCGTCCGCATTATAATATACGGCTGTATGGCCGGGCTTGTTGAGTACCCGCTGGGCCCACCACTCGGATGTTCTAACAAGCGTTCCCGTATACCGTGATACAAACTTGGCGTACACCTGATCCAGCAGCGCACTATCCACCTCTGCCAGCCGCTGAATTCGTCCGCTTGTCGCTTTACGCAGAGGAAGCTGGCCCGCTGCGATCGTATACGCCTTGCGCTCCACCGTCATCTCCCAGCCGAATTTTCGATAGAAGGCAAACGCAAACGGATGCAGCATGCTTACCGTCTGCCCCGCACCCTTCATTAACTCAAGCGACCGTTTCAATAATTCGCTTACACAGCCAAGCCTTCTCGCCTCCGGCCATGTCGCAACTCCCGCAAGCCCGCCCATAGCGAACGGCTTGCCTTGCACCCATATTTCGAGCGGCAGCAAAGTAAGTGCCGAGAGAAGCTGCCCTTGCTCATCGAATGCGCCCAGCTCCTGCTCCGGGCGGAATTTTTGCTCGTCCTGCTCCCGCTGGCTAGGTGAAAGCTTAAATTGAAAGGCATACTCGGACAGCTTCAATCTTTCCTCAAAATGTTTGGCTTCCAGTGCTCTGATCTCCATCTCTAATAGCCTCCTTGTTTTCCCCTTTTTCTCTATTCGCGCTGCTTTCAAGCGCATCCTATTCCATCTGCTTCTATCATACATTAGGGAGCGGGTTAGCGGCAAAAGAAAAGCCGCCAGGCCATGAACCATGACCGGCGGCTTGCACTAATACAAAGACAGCGAGCAGCTTATTTCGCTTGCGAGCTTCGATAGTCGGCGAGAAACTTCTCAATGCCGATATCCGTCATCTCTATTGTTGAAAAAATAATTTGATTTCGCGAGCAGCGCTTTCATCTGAGTCAGAGCCATGTATGATGTTGCTTTCTACGGTTAACGCATAATCGCCGCGAATCGTTCCGGGCTGGGCTTCCTTCGGATTGGTTTTGCCAATGATGTTTCTTGCATTTTGCACCGCATCCGGTCCTTCCAAAATCATCGCAAACACTTTGCCGGAAGTAATGAAATCTACCAATTCGCCGAAAAATGGCTTTTCCACATGCTCCACATAATGCTGCTTGGCAAGGGCAACATCTACATTCATCAGCTTGGCCTGCACAATCTCAAACCCTTTTCCCTCAAACTTTGCTACGATATGGCCAATTAGGCCGCGTTTAACCCCATCTGGTTTCACCATTACAAAAGTACGACTCATACGCTAACTTCCTCTCTTCTATTCTAAACTGTTATTATCCATTTCATTTCCTGTCTGATCTAATGCTAGATTACGGACGGCAAGGATCAATTATAGAATAATCTGACTTTTCAAAGATTTCGTCGAAATCCTCAATTCCTTTTTCCAAAATGATCGCTGCTTCTTTTTCGGTAATCGGAACTGCCCATAAGAGTGGAAAAACTTCGCTGCCGACCTGCAGCTCCTCCAAGCTATCGCTTTCACCGCGCAGCTCATCAAGCAACAAAGCTTTCGCATGCCAGTTCTCCGGCGCTAAAGCACTTGAGCCCATGACGAGAGGTACGGACAAGTCGGTGGCGCTTTCAATATGATGAGCGATTAAATCGGCAAAATAATTAAAAATCCGATCTGCCTTCTCTCCGCCCAAATCCGATGGAAGAGCCATCATCCATTCACAGGCTGCGGGCTGCCCGGACTTGTAAACCGTATTGGACAAGCCAATTGTCACAAATCTTGAAACCCCTCCCCTATCAGGAAAAAGGTACATTTCAATATAGACGCCGCTCTCCATCTTGGACATGATTACCCGATATTCGGGCATGCCCCACTGCTCCATATAAGCACTAAGCAAAATGCTTCTGCGAACATCAAAGGCAAACCTATCATTTTCAGCAAAAAATTCCATTTTCATCAAAGCACCCTATCGCAAAAGCGGTTTGTTCGGTAAGTAATGAAGCGACTTCACGTAACGGATTGTACGTGTTTTGGCCCGCATGACGATGGAATGTGTTTCCGCCCGCTGATCGGGCAAATAACGAACACCGCCCATAAATTCGCCTGGTGTTACGCCAGTAGCAGCGAAAATCACATCATCCGTGCCGACCATATCGTTGATATACAAAATTTTGCGAGGATCAGACAGCCCCATAGAAATGCAGCGCTCATACTGCTCTTCATTTTCCGGCATGAGACGGCCTTGAATTTCTCCGCCCAGACATTTAAGTGCGGCAGCTGCCAGCACACCCTCAGGCGCGCCGCCAGAGCCTACATACAAATCAATACCTGCTTCAGGAAAGGACGGTGCCATCGCGCCCGCTACGTCTCCATCTGACAGAAACTTGATTCGCACGCCTGCTTTGCGCAGCTCTACAATGGTATCTGCATGACGCTCTCTGTCGAGAATCATGACGGTGAGGTCAGATACTGGCTTATCTAGGGCGAGGGCCGCTTTTTCAAGCGTTGTCACGATCGGATCGCGCAGCGACAGCTTCCCGGCAAGTGCAGGGCCCACTGCGAGCTTCTCCATATACATGTCAGGCGCATGCAGCAATTGGCCCTTCGGCGCTACAGCAAGGACAGCCATCGCATTATTCAATCCTTTGGCAACGATTTCAGTTCCCTCCAGCGGGTCTACTGCTACGTCAACCTCAGGACCGTTCATGCTGCCGACCTGCTCTCCGATATACAGCATCGGCGCCTCATCCATTTCGCCTTCGCCAATTACAACAGTTCCACGGATCGATACGGTGTCGAACATGCTGCGCATCGCTTCCGTTGCCGCGCCGTCTGCGCTATGCTTGTCCCCGCGTCCCATCCAAGGAGAAGCCGCAAGTGCGGCAAGCTCCGTTACTCGTATAAGCTCCAAAGATAATTCGCGTTCCAGCATCTGTAATCTCCCTCTCCTTCGTATTGCCAACTTTTCGTCATCTATACCTCTTCGCACAGCAACCCTGGAAGTGTGGTGGAAAAAAGGCTGCGCTGCTAGCTGTTCATCATTTCTATAATAATGCCAGCTGTTTCCTCAATAGCCCGGCTCGTTACATCGATGACAGGACAGCCAAGCTCCTCCATGACGCGTGACGCATGATTAAGCTCCTCCATGATGCGTTCCATGGAAGCGTATTGGGCCGAACCCGGCAAGCCCAGCGTCTTCAGACGCTCGGAGCGAATGTGCAGCAGCTGCTCTGGCTGCATCGTCAAGCCGACAATAAGGCGGCCTGGCAGCGGATACAACTCAGCAGGCGGCTTCACCTCGGGCATCAGCGGCAAATTCGCAGCCTTAATGCCTTTGTGGGACAAGAATACGCTAAGCGGCGTCTTCGACGTCCGCGATGCCCCAATCAGCACCACTTGGGCCTGTATAAATCCTCTTGCATCTTTGCCATCATCGTATTTAACCGCAAACTCAATCGCTTCCATACGGCGATAATATTCATCATCCATTGAATGGAGCAGGCCTGGCTTGCGCTTCGGAAAGCTGCCAAAGGTATCCACGTAGGCTTGCATCATCGGTCCCATCACATCGACTGCGCGTACACCCCAGCGTAAAGCTTCTTCCTTCATCAGCTCGCGCAGCTCCGGCTGTACGAGGGTATAGCTGATAAAGCCGCCGGTGCGGGCTGCTTCAGCAACAACCTGAATAACCTCATCCTCCGTCTTCATATGGCCATAACGTTTAATTTTGACATGCTCCGAAGAAAACTGCCGCAGCGTTGCTTTCGCCACTGCCTCTGCTGTCTCGCCCACCGCATCGGAGCACACGTATATGATTTCTTCTGTCATAAACCTTGTTCCCCCAGTTCCTCTGCTGCTGCGATGTCCGACATCAGACGAATAATATTGGATTTGGACACCCAACCGGTAACCTCGGGACCTTGACCGGACTCGTCCACCGACGTAATAACCGGCAAACAGTCCACTTGATGTAAAATCATTTTGCGAATCGCATCCGCCACCGAATCATCACTGGAAAGCGTCACGATATTCGGAAAACGCGTCATAACCATGCTTACAGGAATGGATGCAGCTCCCGCATTGCCTAGCGTAATTTTCAGCAAATCCTTGGGCGTTACGATGCCGACAAATTTTTTCTCTTCATTAACAATCAGCAGCGTATCCGCATTTTCGGTAAACAGAGTGATTACAGCATCATGAACGGAAAGCGTATCCGGTATGTTCACTGGTACTCCTTGTATTTCGGCAACCTTCATATGATCAAAGCGCTGCCTCGTTTCCGAATTGTCCACGCCGCGGTAGGCATTGCCTAGGAAATAACCGACTTTCGGCTTGGCATCAAGAAGCCCCAGCATCACGAGCAGCGAAAAATCCGAGCGCAGAGTAGGACGGCTCACGCCTATATAATCTGCAAGTTGCTCTCCGGTAACAGGCGCATGCTTCTTTACCAGCTCAATAAGCTCTAACTGCCTGGATGATAGCTGTATAACGTTCTCTCCCCCTCTCGACCATATCTATCTATAAGATAGTCATCATATTGAATGGTCATTATCCGCAATTAATATAACACATATAAATATGATGCACAATATATAAGACGTCATAAACCTATTAGTGTTTCTGATAGCGGATGAAAGAGAACGATATAATGCTCATAAATCCCCTTTTAGAGAAAAATGACCCCTATATGACGCCCCTTGGCCCTCAGGCGCAAGTGAATCCCACATTTATGGGATGGTGTATTCTCCTCCACCCTCTATAATTGAGAATGATTCTTAACAAAACCACACAAACACTTAAGGAGTTGGACAAACGAATGGGTACATTTCGTCACCAGATCAGCAGGCTGCTAATGGCAGGCACACTTGCTGTATCCATGATTATTGCCGGCTGTTCCAGCAGCGAGAAGGAGCCCCAGGCTTCAAGCCCTGCTTCGAATGCAACGGCGTCAGCGGAAACATCGGCAGAAACCGCTGCACAGCAGCAGGCAACAGCAACAGCAGCACCAGCACAGGAAGCACAGGCTGTCACTTTTCTAACGCCAAAGGCGCCTTCGCTCATTCCAGCACTTCTTGCAGCAGACAAGCCTGCGGATACGATTGCGCTTAAAATAGAAACTTGGGATACGATTGAGCAGTTGCTCGCCCGCGTCCAAAACGGCGATGCCGCCTTTATTGCAGCTCCGCTTAATGTGGGCAGCAATCTTTATGCCAAAGGCTTGCCGGTTCAGCTCATTCAAGTCAATACATGGGGCTCCATGTACCTCATATCGACGGATACGGAAAAACAAACGCTCGCCGATCTCGCAGGCGAAACCGTCTATATTCCCGGCCAAGGCGGCCCTCCCGACACCTTGACGAAATATTTGATTAGCGAAGCAGCACTTGCTTCGGATATTGAGCTTGCCTATTCGACGATTCCGGATATGATGCAGCAGCTTGCTGCGGGTACGATCAAGCATGCCGTGCTGCCGGAGCCAGTCCTTAGCGGACTGCGCATGAAGCTGGAAGGCAAGCTGTCCGAGGTGGTCGATTATGATGCGGAATGGCAAAAAGCATTTGGCGAAAGCTTGCCGCAAACCGGCGTATTCGTGAATAGCGAATGGGCCAAAACCAATAAAGAAGCAATTGCCGCCTTCCAAAGCCAGTATAAAGCAGCGCTCGAGGAAGCCATTCTGCCAGGCGCTAATTTAACTGCGGCTGCCGAAGCCTTCGGCATGCCGGAAGCTGTTTTGACGCAGGCCATGGGCAAAATTACACTTTCCTTCAAGACAGCTGCGGAATCACGTCAAGAAACGGATCGCTACTTCGATATATTGCTGAAAATGGCGCCAGAGTCGGTCGGGGGCAAGCTGCCGGATGATGGCTTCTACTACGCGCCGTAATGGCTTGCGGCCAATAAGCGCCGCATTGCTCCTGCTGCTCGTTTGGGCGGGGGCGGCGCGTTTGTATCCGCCGGTCGTTTTGCCCGGTCCCATCGAAACGCTGCAAGCATTGGCAGCACTCGTTGCCGAAGGAGCGCTGTGGGAGCCGCTGAAGCGGACCATCGCCCGTTTTGCCGCAGGCTTCGCGCTCGCCTTCCTGCTTGGAGCCGGACTAGGCGTGGCTGCCGGATGGCGGGAAAGCGTACAGGCATATATTCGCCCCGCCATTTCACTGCTTCAGGCGGTACCGCCTGTGTCTTGGATGCTGTTAGCCATCATGTGGCTGGGCACGAATGGCGGGGCACAGGTGCTAATCGTCACGATTGCGCTTGTTCCTGTTTTCTTTTTCAATACGGTCGAAGGGGTCAGGCAGGCTCCGCGCGAGCTGCTGGAAATGGCCGCTGTGTACCAAGTAGGCGCAGGCAAACGAATTGCCGGCATTTATATGCCCGCATTGAAGCCCTTCTGGTCGGCCGCTGTTATGGTCAATCTCGGTATGGGCTGGAAAACGGTTGTCATGGCGGAGCTTATTAGCGGTCATACGGGGATCGGCGCGTCGATGAATACGGCGCGAATTTATTTGGAAATACCGGACGTTATGGCATGGACGCTCGTCATTGCCCTGCTCGGCCTTTCAATGGAGCAGATCGCACGAAAGCTGCTCCATCGCAAAGAACCGGCAGCTGCCGATTAACATGATCTAGAAGGAGAAACGCTGATGCAATTCGTCAACATCAAGCTGACCTTTGGCGGCAAAACCGTTTTCCAAGATTTTTCCCTGCAATTGGGCGAAGGAAACATCACCTGCCTGATGGGCGCCTCCGGCATTGGCAAAACCTCGCTTCTTCGCTGTGCAGCAGGCTTGGAGAAGCCCGAGCAAGGCCGGGTGATTCGCAACAGCAGCATCAACAAGCATCGCATTAGCTGCGTGTTCCAAGAGCCACGTTTGCTGCCCGGCAAAACGGTGCTCGAAAATGTACTTTGGGTGCTAGGTCCAAACAGCGCCAAGCCTGCTAAAAACAGCTGCACACCCGATAAGGTCATGGAGCTGCTTCGCGAAGCAGGACTTGCGGCTGCCATCCATCACTACCCCCACCAGCTCAGTGGCGGCATGCGGCAGCGTGTTTCGCTCGTGCGGGCATTCGCCGCCAGCCCTGATTTGCTGCTGATGGATGAGCCGTTTCAAAGTCTTGATCCGGCCGCAAGGCTCAACATGCAGCAGCTTCTGCTCAAGCTGTGGGAGATGGACAAGCCCACCGTGCTCCTCGTCACCCATGACTGCGATGAAGCTTTACGGCTTGGTTCGAGAATCGTTCTGCTAGCAGGCTCCCCCGCCTCAATAGCCTTGGACATTCATGAAGCCCATCATCTGATCCAAGTCAGCGAAGAATACCAAACGAGCAACATGCGCCCTGCGGAGACAAGCCTCGGATCAGCTTTCAACGAAGCAGATCAACAGCTCCTGAAGCAGCTCATTGGCGCGGAAACCTAAATTTAAACCTAAACCTAAGAAGCCAGCAGGCCTCGGGAAGCTTTTCCCGGCTCTGCTGGCTTCTTTTTCTTCAATAATAAGCGATCTATGTTATTCCTCTGTCATCTCCAGGAACAGCTTTACATCGGCCGTCGTCAACGCGACCGCCTCCCGCCAGAAATCGGGCTCCTCCAAATTGACGCCCAAATGCTTTTGCGCCAAATCCTCAACCGTCATGCGGCCGGTATCTTGCAGCAGCGCCACATAGCGGTCGGCAAAAGCTGCCCCTTCCTTCACGGCCCGTGCGTAAATGCCCGCGCTGAACAAGTAGCCGAACGTATACGGGAAGTTGTAGAAAGGCACATCTGTGAAGTAGAAATGCAGCTTCGAGGCCCAGAACAGCGGATGCACCTGTCCGAATGCGCCGCAGAACGCTTCACGCTGCGCCTCCTCCATCAGCTTGTTGAGCTCATCTACGGTCAGCATGCCTTCGGCACGACGCTCATAGAAACGAGTCTCGAACAAAAACCGCGCATGGATATCCATGAAAAAGGATACCGCGCTGCTCAATTTTTCTTCCAGCAGAGCGATTTTCTCATCTTTGTCCGTAGCTGCCTTAAGCGCGGAATCCGATACGATCAGCTCTGCGAACGTCGAGGCTGTTTCGGCCACATTCATCGCATATTCCTGCGAATAGGCTGGCAAATCATTCATCACATGCTGATGGTAAGCATGCCCAAGCTCATGCGCAAGTGTCGACACATTCGATGCGGTACCCGAATACGTCATAAAAATTCTTGTCTCTTTGCTTTTCGGCAATGAAGTACAGAAGCCGCCTGGACGCTTGCCCGGACGATCCTCGACCTCGATCCATTGGTCTACAAATGCTTTTTCTGAAAAAGCGGCCAGCTCCGGGCTGAACTTCGCAAACTGCTCTAAAATTTGCGCCGCGCCCTCGTCATAGCTGACGACCTTCTCTGCCGTACCGATGGACGCGTACATATCGTGCCAATCCATTTGCTCGACACCAAGCAGCTTCGCTTTGCGCTGCATATATTTAACCAGCTCCGGCTTGCCCTCGTTGATCGCCGACCACATGGCCCCAATCGTCTTCTCGCTCATCCGGTTCATTTGCAGCGGCTCCTTGAGCGCTGAGTCCCAGCCCCGCTTGCCATACAATTTCAGGCGGAAGCCGGAAATCCGGTTCAAGGCGTCTGCGCACAGATCAGCCTGCTCGCCCCATTCCCGTTCCCACTCGGCAAAAGCCGCCTGACGCACCGAACGGTCACTCGCTGACAGCTTATTGAACATCTGCCCTGCCGACAGCTCGCGCTTCTCGCCATCCGCGCCGATATCATTAAATTTCGCCCGCGATACGACGAGATTGTACAAATCTCCCCAGCCATGATAGCCGTCTACCGCCATATCTTCGATTAAAGACTCCAACTCTGGAGACAGCTTCTCCTTCGCTTGCTCGCGGCGCTCCGTCAAGCTGAATGCAATCTCAGCCGCTGGCCCCTCGCTGATCCATGCTGTCCAGCTTGCATCATCAACGCTGCGCAGCACATTATCATAGCGCGTCAATGCGCCTTGGAAGGCCGCATTCAGCGTCTTGATGCGATCATTCAAGGCGGTTGCAGCTTTGTCCTTCATATTTTGCGCGGTCAAACAAGCCACGAATGAATCCGACTGGCGCATCCGCAGCAAAACCGACTGCACAAGCTCCGTTATCCGGTTTAAATAAATGGCTCCCTCCTGTGGTGCTGCAAGCAGCCCTTCAAGCTCCGACAGTTCCTGCTGCACCGCAGCCATCTCCGCTGCAAAAGCCTCCGAGCCCGCTCCTCCTGCATAAATCGATTCCAAATTCCATGTTAATGAATAATGACCAACTGACATTCGTCTATCTCCTCTCCTTGCCCAATCTTCCTTAACGACTAAATCAACCAAGGTGAAACGGCTATCGCCGTCCTTTGGTGGCGCAGCGCGTTTCAGTCCGAGAAATATAGAGAAAGGATGAGAAAATCATATACTTTCCTATATTTCAAGCGTAAACGGCTGAAGCCGTCCTTCGGCGGCAAAGCTGTCGTTTCAAGGGTGAAATATAAGCCTATTTATAGGTGTGAAACTTATAAATGCTTATAGTTCATTAAAAACCGCCCGTAAGATTCGCTTTTCATTTGCGCATTCTTCGGAGGCGGTGTATAACTTAATTATATACAGAATGGAGGATTTCTACCATGTCCCAGCCTTTACAAATTTCAGCGGATACCGCAATCAAGCTGTCCAAGCAGCTCGGCATCCCGATTGAGCACTTAATGCATATGCCAAAACATATTTTGCTGCAAAAGCTCGGTGAGCTCGCCAAAGCCGAAGCTGAGGCTAACACAGCCGCTGCGAACCCGTCAGAAGATGAAGCTTCAGGAGACAAGCCTGTATGATTCCGTTTGAGAACACCTGGCCCTACGACATCATGATGAATGACATCTATGTACATGATTGCCCGTTTTGCCAGGCCAGCAATGTGCTAATCCCGATTCGTCCCAAGGAAATCCCGCTCATCCAGCAAGGCAAAAAAAAGCTGCTGGTCTTTCCCTGCTGCCACAACCGAGTAACGATCATCGATGTCGATGGCGACTATTTGCTGGCAACCGAGCGCTTGCGCAAGCTGGGCGGCTAACTCGTTAGCGCGGACAGGCCCTATCACATGTCCGAAGCATCCTGCTCCCGTTCAACTAATGGAAGCCTCGGACTATTAGCCGCTTGCCGCATAGCAAAAACAAGAAGCTTCCACACCCGCTGCTTACAGCGGAAATGCGGAAGCTTCTTCATTCGTTCCAGGCTGCTTCAAGCTTGCTTGAAGCGTATTATGCAGATGTCAGCTCGCCATGCGGCTCTTGCTCCAGCATTCTGCTCGTTTCCTGTTCCTCGCGAATGAGCTGCCACTGCTCGCGGCTCGCCCGTATCATCGCGGCATCCATAATGCGCTTGTCATTGACGATGCGCGAGAACCAGCGTACAGCCTCTGCGCGTTCGCCGATGCGTCTGTTCAGCTCGCCAATCAAATACATCAGCTTGGCCCCATTGAGCTCCGCGCCTTCCCCTTCAAAAACTTTCACATACGCTTGCAGCGCAAATCTCAGAAAACGCTGCTCCTGGGCGTGGTTGCCCTCATAGCGGTACAACCATGCAATGTGATGCAAAATGCCAGCGATCACACGCGGGGATTCGCCCACCGATTGAGCCGACAACAGCGCCAGCTTGTACGTCGCCATAGCCTGCTGCAGCGAGCGCTCACCGCTGAACTCACGAGCAACCCAGCGCGAGCCGACATTTTCATAATAGCTCAGCTTCTGTTTATCGCTCAGCCGTTCTGTGCCATTCTCTGTCGATGCATAACCGCAAGTTGGGCATACGCGAACGACATAATAATCGGGATTTATATCCGCTTTATAATAACCGCAGAAGTCTGTGTCTGACTTCACCGCTTTCTTAAAACTAGGACGCACGCGCGAGGTCATAAAACTTGTCTCACAGCAAATGCATTGTACTTTCGTTTCATATAGCGGTTCCATACAGACCACATCTCCTATTCTGGTGTGTTTACAAAATGATGGGCAGGTCCTGATAGTCTTTCGATAACAAATTGTCTCAGCTCGTCTTCAATGCCTACTTCCTGAAGCGCTCTGTTCATGCAATCCAGCCAAGCTTCGGCACGCGCAGGCGTAATCTCGAATGGCATATGCCGTGCACGCATCATCGGATGCCCGAAAGCATCGGAGAATAACGTCGGCCCTCCAAAAAACTGGGTGAGAAACATATGCTGCTTCTCCATCACCGGATTAATATCTTCCGGAAACAATGGACCGAGTAATGGATGTGCCTGTACCTTTGGGTAGAACGACTCTACAATAAGCCTTAAAGACCTATCTCCACCAAGTGCTTCATAGAGGCTTATATTCCTATTCATCGACATTTTCAGCTCCAATTTGTAGGTATTTAGTATTATATCATAGAAAAATTTGACTGTCTCAACCTTTTTTCTCCGTATCACCTTGCTTCCAACCTAATAGTCCCGGTTCGTACTGGGCCATAAGACTATTATAATATAAATAGGCCTGCTTTTATTTTGTTATCCCCCTCTAAAAACGGCGAATTCGTGATCAATCATCTGATTAAATGCTCTGTTCGGACAGCCCCCGAAAGTACTCGATAACAACCTCGCGGAATTCCAGTGCAGCCCGGGAAAGGTACCGAGTCCTGTGCCGCAATAAAGCGATCTCCCGAACCAATTCGTATTTTTCTACTTGGACATAGTTGATAGCTTCCCGTGAATTCCTTGCCGTGCTTGGTATGAAGGCGATGCCAATCTCGGCTTCCACCAGTGCGCTTAGCCTTGCAGGTTCATTGCCCTCATACACATAGTGAGGGGCAAATCCAACCGATTGGCAAACAGAGTCCACCAAATCGCGGGTCCCATAGCCTTTTTTCACACCGACGAACGATTCATTTCTTAGCTCTGTTAAGGATATGCTGCTTCGGTCTGCCAGCCGATGCCCCACTGGAACCGCTACGAGGATGGGATCCATGAACACGATTTCACATTCAATGTCATCTCCATTTATAGGAGGGGACGACAAGCAAAAATCGACCTCTCCTCTATGCAGAAGCGTTACCATTTCCTGCGTAGTCAGCATTTGCACATGGAATTGGAGATTGGGCCGCTTTTTTCGGAACTCGCGAAGGATATGGGGCAGCGTACTTGCGGCGGTCACCGCCAATTTCAAGGCGCCATGCTCCGGGCTGGATAAATCGCTAAGCTCCTGCCTCCCTTGTTCCAATTCAAATAAAGCCCTTTCTGCACGCTGAAGGAAGCGGTTTCCGTACTCATTGAGCCGCAGCTTCCTTCCAACTCGATCGAATAAAGGGACCCCTAGATTTTCCTCTAAGCGTTGAATCGTTTTGCTTAATGACGATTGCGTAACGTGCAAGCTTTGGGCTGCTTCGGTCATATGTTCCAATCGAGCCACTGTGATAAAATATTGCAATTGAAGAAGTTCCATTTCCGCCCTCCATTCATTCACTCATTCCTTCAAGTGAATGAAATCATAACATAAAATGCGTTGGAATGAATAAGCGATTTCAAGTACGATGAGAATATACACGTTGGGGGTGACCAAAAATGAATGTTCGCAACAGATGGTTATTGATTTCCGTTGGACTGGGTGTGCTTTTGAACCCATTAAATTCCTCAATGATTGCTGTTGCTATTGCAAGGCTGCAGGATGTGTACCGCCTTGCATTTACAGATGTTTCATGGATTATTTTTGTATTCTACATTGCGAGTGCTGTCGCTCAGCCTGTGATGGGAAAAGCCAGCGATTTATTCGGTCGCAAGAAAATATTTCTTACGGGGCTTGTTGTAGCCTTCGTTGCTTCTTTATTAGCTCCACTATCGCAAAGCTTTGGGCTGCTCATCGTGTTTCGCATTGTACAAGCAATCGGAACAAGCATGATGGTTGCGGTTGGCATGGCCATTGTACGGATTCATATTACGGAGAAACAAGCGACTGCGCTGTCCGTTATGTCCATATTCCTTTCAGGAGCGGCGGCAATCGGCCCCTTTATTGGCGGAGTTTTGATTCACTGGTGGGATTGGCATGCGATTTTCTTCGTCAATATTCCGTTCGTAGTAGCAAGCTTTCTATTAGCTTGGAGGACGATTCCAAATGACCAGCCGCCAACAACCGTTACTCGGGACATGTCCTTCCGTAAATGGTTTGCTTTGATGGATGCGCCAGGGATAGTGCTCTTCACAGCAGGTCTGGTTGCGCTGCTCGTTGGCTTGCTGTCAGCAAAATCAGTAGGGCACGTCTCCGCTTGGAATGTCATTGCCTTGCTTGCAGGACTTGCGCTGCTGGTCGCTTTCGTACGACACGAGCTAAAGGCAGCATCCCCTTTTATTCCTTTGCGCGCATTCGCCAAATATCCTGCGATGACTTGGGTCAACGTCCAATTTATGCTCGTTAACCTGCTTTTTTACTCGATCTTTTTCGGGCTTCCATCCTACTTGCAAATGGTACGTCATATCAATGAATTCCATACAGGCATCCTCATGCTAAGCTTGGGTTTATGCTCGCTCGTTGTTTCTCCAATAGCAGGACGATGGATCGATAAATCAGGTCCTCGCCCCGCCTTGCTAGTATCTGCAATACTGATGGCACTGGGGTCCATTTGGATCATGACCTTGGATGCTTCTTCACCAGTTATTAGTGTGTGTTTCGCTTTAGCCGCATTCGGTGTTAGCAACGGGTTGAATAATGTCGGCATGCAAGCCGCTTTGTTCCAAAGCTCTCCTAGAGAAATCATTGGTGTAGCTTCCGGGTTGTTTAATACATCAAGATATTTGGGGACCATTCTCTCATCCTTACTGATAAGCATCGTAATGGGAGGTGCGTTCAACGCTGGGGGATTTCGAGTGCTTGGCATTATCCTTACGGTAATTGCAATTTCCTTGGTATTCATGAATCGGCGGCGCTTGGAGTCAGGGCAGCTGGCAAGTCCGTAAAGCAGGCTGCACATAAAAAGGGCGGTACAGCGCTCGTGTAAGCAGCTGTACCGCCTTTCTCTTTCCTAACTCGCCTTGCACTATTCGACTGCTTCCCATAAGACAGACTGCCTTACGGCTTGGCAGCGTACCATGCGGAAAATTGCTTCTGGTATTCCGCCTTGTATTTGTCAAAGCCTGCGGCCTTTAGCTTATCCAATGCTTTCGGGAAATACGTATCGTAGTCCAGGAAGCCGCTGGCTATTGGCGACAACAGCTCCGAGAATACGCCATTGATTTTGGTTTCCTCGTTTTTGACTGGCGTATTATCGAAGTTGAAGCCTGCACCCTTCGAAATAATCGCATCATCGTCCCATGCTTTATACTGGGCAATAAAGTCTTCTGGAACCGTATTGTCGAAACGCATAAAGTTTTTATTCATCAGCAGCCAATCCGGTATAAGCGAATCGGTAGTGGTACGTGTCAGTCTGCCGCTCTCATCAAGCGTGTAGTCCTTATCCTTGATGCCATACGCGAACAAATCGTACAGCTCCTGATTTTTCTGAAGCAAATTGAAGAACATCACATAACGCTCGGGATCAGCAGCATTAGCCGATACAAACCATGCGGTGCTATACGTGCCACGGCTAATCTTTGGCTGATCCTTGTTCAAAAAATAGTTGGCAAGCTTCGCTGTCGGAACAGCCTGCGTTATCGAAGCCGCGCCTTCAAACGGACGCGCTGCCGTTCCAGCCCAGAACATCGCCTTGCCGGAGTTCCAATCGGATTGCAATTGAGGCAGGTTAGTCGCAGCATATTTAGGAATAATGCCCTTCTGGTACCAGCCCTTCATTATCGCGGCATACGCTTTGAACTCCTCGCTTTCAAACCAGCTGATCACTTTGTCATCCTTGGCTGATTCATCAATAGCGAGCATATCATTTTGCCAGAACAAATTTTTGTCCGTATATTCGTACATCAGCAATCTGCGGGCGTCCGTGCTTGCAAAGCCAATCAGCTCAGGATGCTTCGCATGGACTTTGTCATAAAATTGCTCCAGCTCCGCCAACGATGAAAGGCTGGTCATTCCAACCTCCTCCAGCAAATCCTGGCGCGCCAGCACGCTGTAGAACTCCCCCGAGTTTGGCTTATTGCCTACCGGAACCGCATACTGCTTGCCGTCAAGCTGGAAGGCCGTAAAGGAATTGTCATCAATCGATTTCTTCAGATCGCCAGCCGCTTTTTCCATAAATGGCGTCAGATCGGTATAAAGTCCTTTTGCTACGGACTTGACCATATAATTCGTATCCGTATAAGTTGCAAAATCCTCGCCGGTTGACAGCATCAAATCAGTTTTCCCGCCGCCGTATTCTGTCCAGGGCAGAAACTGAAATTCAATGTCGGCGTTGATTTCTTTTTTGATCAGATCCTTAAATTCTGCTTTGGAAAGCTCCTTCATGCGGTTCGACTCGTCGCCGTAAAGGACGATTTTGAGCTTGGCCGGCTTAAGCCCGCTGCCAGCGCTTTCATTATTTGTGCCATTAGCAGGCGATGCAGATTCATTCCCGTTATTGCTTCCCGTGCCGCAGGCAGTGACAAGCAGCAGCGCTGCCAAGAGCAGAGCTGACCATACGCGTTTCTTTACCATGTGTGAACCCTCCTGTATTGTTTTTATGTTTGTATATTGTTCAATGGCAACATGGACGCTGATCTAATATAAAGGAATTCGTCCATCATACCATGTACAACCGCAAAAAGCCGTATCAGCCCTTGACGGAACCGACGATGATTCCCCTTACGAAATAACGCTGGAGGAACGGATACAAAATCGCGATCGGCAGCACGGTCAGACAGGTCATCGCCATCTTGGCCGTCTCCAGAGGAGGGGCAACGATAGCGCCGCCAATTTGCGCGCTGTTTCCAGAAGCCAAATATTGAATGTTAGCCATCATGTTGTACATCATGTATTGGATCGTATACAGCCTCTCCTCCGAAACAAGCAGCAGCGGCAAGTAGAAATCATTCCAGAACTGCAGCGCATAAAATAGGGAGATCGTCACAAGACCAACCTGTCCAAGCGGCAGCATAATACGGAAAAAGATATGAATATGGCCCGCACCGTCGATTTGAGCGGATTCGATAATTTCATGCGGAATGCTTTTGAAATAATTGGCCTGCAAATACATAAGAAACACGTTGAGCAAGTAAGGAACGAACAAACCAGCAAGCGTATTGTCCAGATGATAATATTTCGTAGCTAAAATATACCAAGGCAGCGTGCCGCCACTGAACAGCATCGTAAAATAAGCCATAAAGGCGAAAAAGTTGCGGTAGCGGAAGCCCTTCACCGATATAACGTAGGCGTAGGCTGTCGTAACGAGTACGGCGGACGCTGTGCCGAGCACCGTAACGACTGCGGACGTCAAATACGCTTGCAAAATTTGCTCCGCCTTCGAGCCAAACATAAAGGCATACGTGTCTAGGCTGAAGCCCCGAGGCAGGAAGGAATAACCTTCCGCTGCGAGCCTCGACTCTGTCGAGAATGAGCCGGAGACGGCCATTACGAACGGAATGAGGCAAATAAGGGCGAATAGGCTGATGCAGGCATAAAAAAAGATAATGAGCGTTTTGTTTTCTTGATTAGCCATATCACATGTCTCCTAAAATAGTTTGCTTTCCTTGTCGTACCATCCAGCCAGCTTGTTTGCGATCAGCACGAGCAGAAACCCGAAGACGGACTGATACAGCGTAATAGCTGAAGCGAAGCCGAATTCGCCGGAGCGGATGGCTGTACGGTATACATACACGTCGATAATGTCGGTAGTCGGAAGCAGCAGCGGATTCAGGAAGGTGACGCCCATAATCATGCTGAGATCGCCCTTGAGCATCCCCCCGATTCCAAGCAAAGTAAGCAGGATGATCGACGGAATCAGCAGAGGCAGCGTAATGCGCGTAATCAGCTGTATGCGCGAGGCGCCATCTATTCGCGCGGCCTCATAATAAGAAGGATCGATGCCTTGCAGCACCGCATAATAAATGATGGCGCCATAGCCCGCGCTTTTCCAAATATTCGCAAGCACGAGCACAACTACGAACAGCCACGGATTGGAGTACCAGTCAACAGGCTGCATACCTACTGCCTCGAGCAGGCGGTTCATGACCCCCTTGTCAAAGTCGAGGAAGGAAAACAATATCGCCCCAATGACGATCCAGGAAATAAAATAAGGAAAAAACATGACGCTTTGCGTAATTTTGATAAAAAGCTTGCCTCTCAGCTCATTCAGCACGATCGCGATGGCTACTGAGAAAAACGTACCCGTAAGCATGTACAATACGTTCAGCATGACGGTATTGCGCGTGGCGCGGATCGCATTGTCCATGCTTGAGAAGAAAAATTCAAAGTTTGCGAAGCCTGCCCAAGGACTGCCGAATATGCCGCCGTTGAAATTGTAGTTTTTGAATACGAGTATGAGCCCGCTCATGGGCAGATAGGCGAATAGTACAAGTACAATAACGCCAGGCAGCGCAAGCAGAAACAGCGAGCTGTCATTGCGCAGCGACTTGAACCGTCGCCTTCCGCCTGCTGCTTTGCTAAGCTGAATAGCTTCGTCTGACATGATGTTTCACTCCCTCTGGTTTTAGTTTCGGTCTGTGGGTCCACTATAGCCCCGCTCAAAATGAAAGCGCAATCACAAATAAATGAAAACGCTTAAACAGTGCGAAATGGGCAGGCTTAAAAAAAGTGAAATCCCTTAAAAAATAAAAAAAAGCCCTAGAAATGCGGCTTTTCAGGGTAGATAGCGAAGCTGAAATAGAAAATACGGTCCTTCCTCGATTGAGGAAGGACCGTATTTTCTGCCCCCTTTTTCCGTTTGCTCGCCCCGCCATATCTTCAATTTCCCTTCTGCAAAATATAATTCAGGCGCCATTTGGATGGCGTTACGCCATAGCGTTTTTTGAACAGCGTTGTAAAATAGGTGCTGCTGTTATAGCCTGATTTTTCAGCAATTTCACGGATGTCGAGTTCAAGCTCGGCAATGAGGAGGCTGCGAGCATGCTCCAATCTAACCAGATTGACAAAATCGGGAAAGCTGCTGCCCGTCGCTTCTGTAATCAGGCGGCTCAAGTAAGGCGGACTAATCGTCAGCTTCTCTGCAAGACCGTTCAAGGAAAGCGTCTGGTCACCGAAATGGCTGCGGATATACGCGATGGCTTCACTAGCCAAATTGCGGGTTTGTACTGTATTTACTTCATTCAGCTTCCCATATGCCTCAACACACAGCTGCTCCAGCCATGCTCGCAGCTCCGTGTAGCTTCGCATACGCCAGATGCGCTGATAATGATCCAGGAAATCCGTATGCCTCGGCATGCTTTCGGCAAGGCCGGTTTCCGCTATTTTCTGAAGATCTGAAGCTAGTCTGGACAACGCAACCGTCGCCTGCTCTACTTTGTAGCTGCATGCGACTGCAAGCAAACGCTCGACCGCTTTTGGCAGCAGCTCGCGCTCCTGGCTTCTGACCGCTTGAAGCACAAATTCAAGCGTGCTGTCAGGAACGGAGCTGCTGTTCAAATGAATGATGTCATCTGCAAAACTGAGAGATAAATGCTCATGCAGCTTTATATATTGAAGGCTGTTGCTGGCTTCGTCGTACATTTGCTTCAGCTGCAAGGAATCGGCAGATAGACGGCTTATGCCAATGGAGCATGCAGCCCCATCCCACTGCCTTATGGAGCCACATAGCTGTTCCCATCGTTCGCGGAACGTTACATAATCTCCAAAGCTGCCGTTCTCCGTCTCGCTGACAATGAGAACGGCGGCTTCATGATGCGGGAAGAAGCCGCGGCAGGTGCCCGTCCCAGCAAACAGCTGCTCAGTCAGCTCTGGCAAACCGCGGATATGTTCTCTCCACCTTGTCGCAGGCAGGCTGCCATCTCCGCTGGACAAACCGATATGCAGAACGGCCACGCAAAATGTCCCATTGTCACGTGTCTGATTTATCGGCGGCAGTGCAGAAGGCACATGCTCGTCAGCCCGGTAAGGCGACGTAAGCCAGCGCAGCAGCGCGCTGTCTTCGTTTTCCTGCTTGAGCGCCTTGACTCGATGCCCAATTTTCTCAAGCTCCCGGTTCGCTTCATCAAAACCACCACCATGCGGGAAAGCAAGCCGATCGTCGGACAAATTGCGTATCGTCCCAAACAATGTACCGATTGGCTTATACATGCGATAGGACACAAAGGCAGCGATAGCTGAAGCAGCAGCGATCAGCACCAGGCAAAGCCCGACCATTAGATTGCGGGCGCTTGCAATGTCGCGGACGCTGTTTTTATAGGAGGTTTCCGAAATAAACCACAGCCCTCCATTTTGCGACTGATGATACGTAATCAGTTTTTTGTCCCCGCCGTCTGTTTTCCATACAAGCGTGCCCTCCTTGCTTTGTACAGACACAATTTGCTGCAGCAGCCTGCTATCGAACGCTTCCTCCGAAGAGTTGCTCTGCATGAGCACAATTCGGTCTGCATTTAGAACCGCATAGCGCGTATCTCCTTCATTGCTCGTATTAAATAAGTTTTCCTGCAGCTTCCTCAGGTTGATCGTCATCGCGATGGCACCATTGTATTCGCTGCTGCTGAAAGCTCGATCATTATAAAAAATGGTCATCATCGTTTCGCTTTGCCCATTATTCAGCGTCGCATTCCAGACAAACGGGGATTGCCTAATTTCGCTGTCCCGAACCCGTTCGAACAGCTCCTGCTTTGCCGCCTTGCCAAGCGGATTGTTCTCGAACATCATGACGGGAGCGCCCGGCCCCAAAATATAAGCGTTTTCAATAAAATTGTTGATCGTCAGCGTGCCGCGAATTTGGCTAAGCGCACTATAGAGCTGTTCGCTCCAACTGTTGTCTCCGCTCTGCATAACGGTATAAATGTTCGGATTATGGTAAAAGTCCATCGTGTAATTTTGCACCATGTCCATATATTTCATAAATACCGTCTCTGTATTGAGGAGGACGGTCTCGTTCGTTTTATTGACATTGTCTATCGTTTTTTCCCGGAACCAGAAAAACAGTACCGTGGACAGAACGAGCACCGAGCAAATCGAAATCAGCGCTAAGCTCATAAAAAAACGGACTTGCAGTTGCTTCTCTCCTGCCATCTCTATCGCCCCTTTATAGTTTCCACTATACACATTTCTTCAAGGAAAGTTAACTGCCTTATCAGCTGAAACTAGCACAACCATGACAAGAATATATAAAAAATATAAAATTGAGCATGAATGTTTCAAGATTATGATGTTTTTTTGATCTATACTTGTATGGGCTTACATTTTATTTACTGCTAGGAGGCAAATAGCATGCGCACATTCCAAAATCCTGTTCTACCCGGCTTTTATCCCGATCCGTCAGCGATACGCGTCGGAGAAGACTATTATTTGGTTACATCAAGCTTTGAGTTTTTCCCCGGAGTTCCGATTTTTCACAGCAAGGATCTCGTCAATTGGCGGCAAATTGGACATGTGCTTGATCGTCCTTCCCAGCTCAATTTGGATGCAATTGCTCCATCAAGGGGCATTTGGGCGCCAACGCTGCGCTATCATAACGGGACCTATTATATGATTACGACCTTTGTAGACAACAACAAGGAATGCCATAACTTCTATGTCACCGCAACCGATCCCGCCGGAAGCTGGTCGGACCCCGTATGGCTGGAGGATGCGCCGGGCATAGACCCTTCCTTGTTTTTTGATGAAGACGGCAAGGTGTATTATACCGGGAACCGCTTCCCCCCAGAAGGGCAGCTTTATCCGAAGCATATGGACATTTGGCTGCAAGAGCTGGATTTGGAGAGCGGTAAGCTGGTCGGACCGAAGACGAGCATCTGGCAAGGCGCACTGAAGGTGGCCCACGCCCAAGAAGGCCCTCACTTGTACAAAATCGGCAGCTGGTACTATTTGCTGATCGCTGAGGGAGGAACTGGCCATACCCATGCGATTACGATTGCGCGCAGCGAATCGGTAGCCGGCCCCTATGAAGGTTATAAGGGCAATCCGATTCTCACTCATCGCCATCTGGGCCGCAGCTATCCGATTGTCAATGTCGGCCATGGCGAGTTAATTGAAACCCAGCATGGAGACTGGTGGATGCTTTGTCTCGCTTCCAGGCCGTATGGCGGCTATTATCGCAATTTGGGGCGTGAAACGTTCCTTGTGCCCGTTGTTTGGGAGCGGGAATGGCCGGTCGTCAATCCAGGCAAAGGAATTTTGGAGCTGGAAGCTTTGGCTCCAAGCTTGCCGGAGACGCTATGGCCGCAGCTGCCGGCGCGTGATGACTTCGACCAGCCGGAGCTCTCGCCGATCTGGAACTTTATTCGCACCCCGCGCGGCGATTTCTGGAGTCTCACAGAAAATCCGGGCTCATTGCGCCTTAAGCTGAAGCCGGACTCCATCGCTGCTGACAGCAACCCTTCCTTCGTCGGACGCAGACAGCAGCATATGAATTTCCGTGCTCAGACCACCATGAACTTTGCACCAGAGCAAGCTGGCGATGTCGCCGGCATCGTCCTGCTGCAAAATGCCGACTTCCAGTTCCGCGCAGAATATGGCAGCTATGATGGAAGCTCGGAAATCCGCCTTACCGAGCGGAGGCAAGGGGAAGAAACCGTGCTCGCCTCCATTCCTTACAGCGGAAGCCATCTAGAATTGAAGGCCGAGGCGCATGGCCAAAGCTATAGCTTTTTCTGGCGTGAAGCCGGGTCGCCAAATTGGCTGCTGCTTGGCGAAGCAGCAGATGGTACCCTACTCAGCACCGATAAGGCCGGAGGTTTTACGGGCGCCTATATGGGGATGTATGCTGCCTGCACCCATGCAGATCGCACACATTTTGCGGATTTTGACTGGTTCAGCTACGAACCGATTGCAGATTAGGCAGGAGGCTTGACGAATGGATACTACGGAAAAGATGCGATATCCGCTTCCGGCATTGCCGACTATTCCAGACAAAAGCTTCCTCGTAACGGAATTTGGAGCTGCGCCGGGCAGCCTGACGCTGTGTACCGCATCGTTCCAGCAGGCGATCGACGCCTGCTCCGCAGCGGGAGGCGGCCGAGTGATCATTCCACCGGGCCTATGGCGGACCGGGCCGCTGCGTCTGCATAGCCGAATCGATCTTCATGCGCAGCAAGGCGCACTGGTTATGTTTGAGCCAGAGGCTGACCTGTATCCGCTGGTGGCCTCGCATTTTGAAGGAGAATCGGCTGTTCGCTGCCAAGCGCCGCTCGATGGCGAGAATCTGGAAGACATCGCGATTACGGGTGAGGGCATTTTCGATGGGGGCGGACAGGGCTGGCGTCCGGTCAAACGCTTTAAGCTGACGAATGACCAATGGAATGGGCTGCTTCAATCCGGCGGGGCCGTTAATGAGGAAGGCGATATGTGGTGGCCGTCGCTTGAGGCGATGGAAGGAGAAGCACTTGCTCATGGGCTGCACCAGCGTGGCGTGACGACTTGCGAGGCGTATTTGCCTGCAAGAGCCTATCTCCGTCCCACCTTGCTTAGTCTGCGCGGCTGCTCTAGGGTAAGGCTTGATGGGCCAACATTTCAAAATTCCCCCGCTTGGTGCTTGCACCTGTATAACTGTGAGCAGGTAACAATCCGGCGGCTGAACGTTCGCAATCCTTGGCATTCCCAAAATGGAGATGGCCTTGATCTGGAATCCTGCCGCCACTCGCTCATCGAGCATTGCACCTTCGACGTTGGCGATGACGCTATATGCTTGAAGTCAGGCAAGGGCGAGGAGGCCAGAAAACGGGCACTGCCCTGCGAATTCGTAACGATCCGGCATTGCACCGTCTACCATGGCCATGGCGGCATCGTAATCGGAAGCGAAATGTCCGGCGGCGTCAAAGCCGTATATGCCTCTGACTGCCAGTTCATCAGCACGGATATTGGCTTGCGCTTCAAAAGCGTTCGCGGCCGCGGCGGCGTAGTTGAAGATATTGTCATGGAAAGAATTCAAATGGCGGATATTGTGCGCGAGGCCATTTCGTTTCATTTCTTTTATGCCGGGGTGGAAGGCTCGGAGGGCTGCGATGAGCAGCTTTTTGAGGTGACAGAGGAAACGCCCGTCTTCCGCAATATTACACTGCGCGAGCTGACCTGCCACGGAGCTGCGACAGCTTTGCTCATAAACGGGCTTCCCGAGCTGCCGCTAAGCGGCTTAACGGTTGATGGGCTCGAGGCAACAGCGGTTAACGGGGTAATCGCCCGCTATGCCGATCATTTAAAGCTGGAGAAATTGAAGCTTCATACGTCAACGCTCTCCGAGGTTCAGCTGTATCAATGTAACCATTCGATCGTTGAGTAGCATTGGCGTAAAAAAGGACGGCAATAGAGGCTCGCAGGCGAAGCACCTCCCTTAAAAAGGCTGAGGCGGCGAAGCTTGTCCGTTTTTTGCCTGCTTGCGGTACTCCATCGGCGTGAGGCCGGTCGCTTTTTTAAACGTCTTATTGAAATGGGATAAATGCTCGAAGCCTACAGCTAACGCGATTTCCTGAATTTTCTGGCGGGAACCGCCAAGCAGCTGCTGCGCTTCACGAACCCGGATGTGAATGATGTATTCCCGAAAGCGGAAGCCGGTAAGCTTATGAAAGATTCGACTGAGATAGGAGCTGCTCAAATAAAAATGCTTCGCCGTATCCTCCAGCGTCACGGCTTCACGATAATGCTCACGCACGTAAGTCGCGATTTCAGACACTTTATTATGCAGCGAGTAACGAGAAGGATTTGACCGACTTGCCGTATTCTCGAAGCGGCCTAGCAAAATGATCAGCTCCGCCAGCAAGGATAGGCAATAGGATTCGTAAAATGGCTTTTCCTGCCGGCTTTCATCCAGCATTTTGTTAAGGAGACGTTCCGTCTCCCCCTGCTCGCGCAGCGAAAGCGGGAAGACGCGAAACCCTCGCCCATGAAGCAGCAGCTCCAGCTTTTGCAATGCTTGCGGCAAAATGACAGGGTCATAATTAATGAGGATTCGCTCAAATTCCGCTACCTCGGAGCTGGCCGTCGCATGAATTTCATGCCCGGCAATCATAATAAGCTCGCCTTTATGCACGGTAACCACCTGCCCGTCCACAAAATAGACACGCTCGCCATCCAGCAGGTAGTACAGCTCGACCGAGGCATGGCTGTGTGGACGAGGCATCGCGGTGGCGCCTTTGCGCTTCATATGCTGAATGCTCAGCTTGCCGTCTTCCATATGATATTTCGGATTGAGGCTATCGGACGCAGACGCGGTCATGGGCATTCCTCCGTATGGAAACAAGGTTCACAATAATACCTCCCATTATAGATAAAACTTCGCTTATTTGAAAGGAGCGCTCGCTATGCTGATTACCGTATCCAAAGAAGACCAGGCTGATTACAGCCGCTTGCAGGCGGCCATTGACTCTATTCCGGCAGAATGTGCCGAAGCGGTCACGATTCGCATCAGGCCGGGAATTTATGAGGAAAAGATCACGATTCCAGCCACTGCCCCGCCTATTCTGCTGCTCGGCGAAGACAGCGAGAAAACGATTATTACTTGGTCAGACAATGCCCATACGCTGGGACCGGACGGGGAGCCGCTCGGAACGTTTCGTTCAGGCACTTTAAATGTATGGGCAGAAGCATTCACAGCGGAAAATGTGACGATTCGCAACGCCTCGGGGCCCGGCACAGGCCAGGCTGTAGCCGCGTTCGTCGATGCCGATCAAGCTGTATTCCGCCGCGTCAGGCTGCTGGGCGATCAGGATACGCTGTATACGGGCAAAGGCAAGCAATATTACAGCGAGTGCTACATTGAGGGCGATGTCGATTATATTTTCGGGGCAGCGACGGCTGTATTTGAAAGCTGCCACTTGCATAACAAACGCTCCCGAGGCTATATTACGGCCGCCTCGACGCCCGAGGATGCCGCGTTCGGCTACGTATTCCTCGATTGCAAAATTACCGGAGCCGAAGGAGTTGTGGATGTTTATTTAGGCAGGCCATGGCGGCCCTATGCCCATGTTGCATTCATCCGCACATCGATAGACGGCTCGATCACACCTGAAGGCTGGCATAACTGGGGGCAGCCGGATCGTGAAGCTACAAGCCGCTATGAAGAGTTTGGCAGCTTTGGCGAAGGAGCAGCTGCGGGAGCGCGCGTTTCTTGGTCCAGGCAGCTTGAAGCAGACGAAGCGGCCAACTATCGCATCATTGCCATCCTTGATGGCTGGCATCCCGAAGGCTACTGATCAATAGGACGATTAAAGAGGGAGGGCAACAGCATGTCCTTAAAGCTTGAGCAATATTTGCAATCGCTTGTCCAGCAGGCAGCTGCTAATAGACAGTCCGCCCGTGCTGCTGCGAATCCCGAGCAGCGCCGGGAAACGGTTAAGGCTTCGTTTGGACAGCTGCTTGGCCTTTACGCTCTGAACGAACATCAGCCTCTGGAGCCTCGCTTGTTGGAACGAACACAATGCGATGGCTATATACGGGAACGTGTGGAAATCGCCACAACGGACGGACTGCGGATGGCCATGTATGTGCTGCTGCCGGATAATCCCGCGGCGCAGCCCGCTCCGGCTGTCATTGCCTGCCACGGCCACGGATACGGCAGCCGGGAAATCGTCGGACTTGCCCCGGATGGCTCGGAACGCTCTGGCGCCCCGGGCTTGCATAAAGATTTTGCCATAGCGCTTGTAAAAGAAGGGTATGTGGTCGCAGCTCCTGAGCTGCTCGGCTTCGGCGACCGCAGGCTGGATGAGGATAAAGCCGCAGACTCGCCTGCAAAAAACTCCTGCTTCATGCTAGCTGTGCATTTGCTGCTTACGGGGCGCACACTTGCAGGCTTGCGCGTCTACGAGACTTCGAGAGTCATTGATTATTTGCAGGAACGCGGCGATGTGGATTCCAATAACATCGCCATTATGGGCATTTCCGGCGGCGGTCTTGTTGCGGGCTTTACGGCCGCTTTGGACGACAGAATCCGCTGCGCCGTAGTCAGCGGTTATGCAAGCCTGTTTGCGGACAGTATTTTGGCACGCAATCACTGCCTGGACAATTATATTCCTGGCGTGCTGCTGGAAGCGGAAATGCCTGAGCTGCTCGGACTCATTGCGCCGCGCGGTCTTTTTCTGGAAGCAGGGGCTGTTGACCACTTATTCCCGCAGCAGTCTGCACGGCAGGCATACGCCGAGTTGCTCAGCATATATAGCGCCGCCGGGGCGCCAGATGCTGTGCAAGCTGTCTTTTTTGATGGAGGACATGAAATTCACGGAGCAGCTGCTTACGCCTGGCTGCGAACTCAGCTGCTGGAGCAAACGACAATTGCAGGAGGGGATCGTAACGATGACGGAGCAACAACAGGTTCATTTGACAGGATGGGCGGGTAAAATAGCTGATACCATCATGAGCCAATGCGGCTCGGACGGCTTTCACCATTATCCAATGGAGCGTTGGGCCTATGTTCCCGGCATGCTGCTGATGGCGATGGCCCGTGCGGGCATTCAACTGAACGATAAACGATATTATCATTTCATGCAGCTCCATATGGATCACTATATTGCAGCAGACGGAGCGATACGCTCCTATACGCTGGAGGAATACAACCTGGATCAGATTAATCAGGGCAAAAATTTATTTTTTCAATATGAGAATACGGGTGAAAAACGCTACTCGATAGCCGCCGATACACTGGCTGCCCAATTGATTAGCCAGCCCCGCACCTCCGAGGGCGGCTTCTGGCATAAAAAAGTGTACCCATTCCAAATGTGGCTTGATGGGCTGTATATGGCCTCCCCTTTTCTGGCGGAATATGCGAAAGTGTTTGACCGCCCGGAGCTGCTGGATGAGGTTGCGCATCAACTGCTGCTTGTCGAGCGCAAAACCCGCGACAAGCGCACGGGGCTGCTGTATCACGGCTGGGATGAATCCGGGGAGCAGGAATGGGCAGACTCGCATACCGGCCTGTCTTCGCATTTTTGGAGCCGGGCGATGGGCTGGTATGCGATGGCTTTGGTCGATTGTCTGGAGCATTTCCCGATTGATCACCCGAAACGCGGTACGCTTATCGGCATTTTTCAGCGGATGTGCCTTGCGCTTGTTGACGTGCAGGATAAAGACAACGGCTTATGGTATCAGGTGCTTGATCAAGGAAAACGGAAAGGCAATTATTTGGAGGCGACAGGCTCAATCATGTTCGTCTACGCGATGGCTAAAGGCTTGCGTCTACGTTATTTGGAGCCCGGCTTGCGTGGTGCCATGCTGAAAGGGTACGAAGGGATTATCCGCCATTTGGTCACCGAGGATAGCCAAGGCGTCCACCTTCATCAAATTTGCCATGGCGCGGGGCTCAGCAAAGATCGCAATGGCTCCTTCGAGTATTACATTTCTGAGGCGGTCGTATCTGACCATTATATGGGTATAGGCCCCTTGCTGCTTGCGTCGCTTGAAGTTGAACGTTATTTGGAATAAGCCCGCTTGGATCGGATTTGCACCCACACCCACACAGCCTTCATAGTTGAGCTCCAGCACATAGATGTACAATCCCGTTATATGAAAAAAGGCCCGCATATACCTATGCGGGCTTTGTAAAAGGATTAGGTTTAATTTATTGGTAGCCTTCGTAGTCCTCTTCTCCTGGTGCTGTAAGCGATTCCCTAATTACATAGACGAAAGCACAGACGAGGATGCCAGCGATTATACTCATTCTCATCACTCCAAGCATTCAAAGGTAATTCCATTGTACCATAAAATAATCCCGCGTCTACCCTTTTTGCAAGCGTTTTCTTTCCGGGACCAAAAATATTTTTATAGGCTTTTCCTCCTTTGCAAGTGATGGATGTCCTAGTTTCTGCATAAAGATGATAAAAGGACTTCTGCCAGATCTACGGGCTGCTTGCCTATTTTCCGGGACAAGTCCCTTTGACTGTGAAGCGTCATTTTGAGGGGAGGTCTTGACCATGCTGCGCACGCTCTCGCATCCCGCTGCCCTAACAGGATTAGCTGCTGTGTTCCTCACCCTGTTAATGGCCGTATTTCCGAATGAAGCGCTGGAATCTGCCCTAAGAGGCTTATCGATATGGTGGCAGGTGCTGTTTCCTGCCCTGTTCCCCTTCTTCGTCATTTCCGAGCTGCTGCTTGGCTTTGGCATCGTCCATTTTTTTGGCAAGCTGCTGGACCCGCTCATGCGCCCGCTGTTCAAGCTTCCCGGTATTGGCAGCTTCGTTGTGGCGATGGGCTATATATCCGGCTATCCGGTTGGGGCCAGGCTGACAGCCAAGCTCTATGAGCAGCAGCTCATCAACCGCACAGAGGGAGAACGGCTTGTCGCTTTTACGACGACTTCCGACCCCATCTTCCTGATCGGCGCCGTATCGGTCGGCTTCTTCCACAATGTCGCTCTGGCGCCCGTGCTTGCGGCCGCCCATTATGGCGGCGCGCTCATCATCGGCCTGCTCATGCGCTTCCACGATCCGCATGCCCCGATTACCGAGGCTCGGCGCAGCAGCACCCTGTCCGAGCTCGGCGCAAGGCCCGGCCCGGTACAGCATCCGCTGCATACGACAGCGTTTGCGCAGCATTCGCAGCACTCACAGCACTCGCAGCACTCACAACACTCGCAGCACTCACAGCACTCACAACACTCGCAGCACTCGCGCTCGCTGCGCCGTTCGCGCCTTGCGGACGCGCTGAAGGCGATGCACGAGGCTCGCCTGCTCGATGGACGGGGCCTCGGCCAGCTGCTGCAAGAGGCGATTCAGTCTGCTCTGCGATTAATGATCGTCGTCGGCGGCCTCGTTGTTTTTTTCTCCGTCATTATGGAAATGCTGACGTCAGCAGGCATGATCACCATGCTCGCTGCCATGCTGCGGCAGCTGTTTGAGCTGTTCGGGCTTCCGGCAGCACTCGCCGATGCCGCCATTTTCGGCCTGTTCGAAGTAACCCTTGGCGCCCGCGCCGCCGGTGAAGCTGGCACAGGTCTGCTGCATCAAACGGCAATCGCAGCATGGGTGCTGTCATGGGGAGGTTTGTCCGTCCACGCCCAGGTGGCCAGCCTCGTCAGCAAAACCGATATGCGCTACAAGCCGCTTATGCTCGCAAGGCTGCTGCACGGTTTTATCGCATTTGGGCTCGTTTATGCGTTATGGGGCTGGCTCGGGCCCTAATACCCAGATTTATCGGATGAAATGTGCTTCTCGCATTGAATTTACGGCTGTATTCCGATATCATTTAAGGGAACGTAACCAGAAGATTTGAAAAGGGGCTGCATTCCTTGAAATATGCCGTTATCGACAGAGGCGATTCCATATCCCAGTCACTGGCGGAACAGTTCCATACACTGGCGGCGGAGCGCGGCTTCACTCGAAATGACGACGCACCTGAAATTGTCGTATCCATCGGTGGAGACGGTACGCTGCTGCAAGCTTTTCACAAATATGTTGATCGCATTATGGATGTTGCCTTTGTAGGGGTGCATACCGGACATTTGGGCTTTTATGCCGACTGGCAAAAAAATGAGCTGCCTGAGCTCGTCGCTCTAATGGCCGAGAAGGAGCTCAGCATCGTCCGCTATCCGCTCGCGGAAATCGAAGTCGAGACGGCCGAGGGAAAATTTCATTATATGGCGCTGAACGAGTTCACGCTTAAAGGGGTAGACGGCACGCTCGTCGCCCAAATCAATGTCAATGATGAGCCTTTCGAAATGTTCCGTGGCGATGGTATCGTCATTTCGACGCCTTCCGGCAGTACCGCCTATAATAAAAGCGTCGGGGGCGCAATCGTCCATCCGTCCATTGCATCGATACAAATTGCCGAAATTGCTTCCATTAACAATCGCGTTTTCCGGACGCTGGGCTCTTCGCTGCTGCTGCCGCAGCATCACCACTGCGACATCATCTCGAAGAAAAACCAGCGGATGCTGCTGACCATCGACCAGCTCAGCATTTTGCGCAGCGACATTTTATCGATACGCTGCAATGTGTCGAGCCGCAAGGTCAGCTTTGCGCGCTATCGCCCATTCCCGTTCTGGAACCGGGTCCGCGACGCTTTCGTGGATATGCACGAAGTGTAAATCAGAGCAAGTGCCGAGCAAAGAAGCTGCCCCTCAGGCGATTAGCCTGCGGGGCAGCTTCTTGCTTTTATTTAAACAGCTCGTCGTTTATCACGCCGCCTTCTTCCTTGCCCATATCCTTCTGCTTGCCATAACGTGAAGGCGGTATGCCCACCATACGGTGGAAGATGCGGCTAAAATAAAATTCATCGCCATAGCCAACTGCGGCAGATACTTCCTTAACCGGACCTGCATTATGGTAAAGCAGGCGCTTGGCCCGCTCGATGCGCAATCTCGTTAAATATTTAATTGGCGGCTCCTTCATCGTTTGTTTAAACAGCCGGGAGTATGAGCTTGTTGTCAGTCCCGCCATTGAGGATAACGTAACCATATCGATTTTGTCATGAAAATGAGTTTGCATGTAGTGTATCGTCTTCTCAATCAGTCTCTTCGATCCATTCAACGATGTTTCTCCCATAGCGCTCACTCCTCTGGCTAATTAACCTTAGACCTTGCAGTGCTGAGCTGGCGCCTTAAGCCCCAAACGCTCACGCAATGATGCTCCTTCATAGGCTGTTCGAAACAGCCCTCTATTTTGCAGCTCAGGAATGACTTTTTCCACAAAAGCTTCCAGCCCGCTCGGAAAAATTTGCGGCATCACATTAAAGCCATCCGCCGCTCCGCCGTGAAACCATTTTTCCATTTCATCGGCAAGCTGTACCGCCGTTCCCGTAAAAGCATAGTGGCCGCGCCCGTTCGCAAAGCGGTGAACAAACTGGCGAATCGTCATCTGCTCCTCTTCGATAAGCTCAAGCAGCAGCGATTGACGGCTTTTCAGCGAATTAATTTCGCCAAGCGATTTTGCCAAATGCAGCGGTACCGGGCCATCGAGCGGATACGAGGACAAATCTGCGGCAAAGCGCCGCGATAATCGCCTCAGCGCATCCTCCATATGAACGAGCTGATTCAGCTCTTCTTCGAGCTCCCGGGCTTCCCCAACCGTATCCGCTACGATCGGACATAGCCCAGGCATGATCAACAGCTCGCCAGCCTTTCTTCCGTAAGCCGGAAGACGGCCTTTGACGTCTGTATAAAAAATACGAGCTGCTTCAAAGGTTTGCTGGGCTGTAAAAATAACGTCGGCTATTTCCGCGCCCATCGCTTTGCCGCTTTCCGAGGAGCCCGCTTGGACGAGCACCGGATAGCCCTGCGGCAGACGAGGAGCATGGAGCGGCCCTTTCACCGCATAATGTCGAGCAGCCCCAACACCGTTAGTGCTGCCAGCAGCATGAACAGCGGCTCCTTCCTCCTCCATGCTATCCCACAGCTGCTTTGCAACCTCAACAAATTCCTTCGCTAATTGGTAGCGCTGTGCATGCTCGGGATGGGCTGCTCGGCCAAAATTAAAGGCCGTCTCATCGGCGCTTCCCGTCACAATATTCCAGCCTGCTCTGCCGCCGCTAATATGATCAAGCGTTGCCGCTTGCCGGGCAAGATGATATGGCTCATAGTAGGTCGTCCCAACGGTAGCAATGAGGCCGATATGTCTTGTAGCAGCAGCTAGCGCTCCTAGCAGTGTAGTCGCTTCCAGCTTATTGATCTTTCCGAAATAGGCATCGCTGACAAAAATAGAATCCATCAGCCCGCGCTCGGCCACCTCTGCCAAATGGCGGTAATAGCCGATATCCAGCGTCTGGCGGGGCTGCATCCCGGGATGCCGCCAAGCTGCTTCATGATGACCCGTTCCATGTATAAATACATTTAAGCGTATTTTGCGATTGTCCTCATTCAGTTGCAACTTCCCCCTTTACCGCACGGCGTGAAATGAATTGATCGGCCTTGGAAGCGCCAGTTGGTCCCGCAGCGTCCCGCCATCAATCGCTGCCTGGCGAAACACCCCTCTTCTCTGCAGCTCTGGAATGATCCGCTCTTCAACATACCTGAAGCTGTCAAGCGCAGCATGCGGCGGCAGCTCCATATGAAAACCGTCAACTGCGCCTGAAAGCTGCCACTTCCGCATCCAATCTGCTAATTGCTGTGCGTTTCCCTCACGGGAAAACTCAGCTTCTGTTGCCCGGCCTTCGCAGCCGCCGCCCATTTGCAGCGAACATTCCGCACGGTTGGCGCTGCTATGTACAACCGGCATTACACTGGCCAAAATCCGGCATTGCTCCGGCTGCCTTCCCTGCTGACGCAGCAGCTCTCGCAGCTCGCATGCCAGCTTGGCCGCCTCCTCCAGCGACTGCGGCTCAATAATGATGACGTCTGCCCCACTGGCTGCTGCCAGCATATCTGGCTGCTTGTCTGCCTGCTCCCTGATCCGAGCTACTAGCGGCGGATAGCCTTGCGGGGGACGAGCAATATTCAGCGGGCCACGCGTACTGTAATAGCGTCCTGTATAATGAACCTCGCGCACCTTCGCTTCATCAAATTGCAGCCCTGCCTGCTTATCATACATAAGCGCGTCATCATCCCAGCTGTCCCACAATTGTCGCAAAGCTTCACCAAACTCCGCAGCGGCGGCAGCCTCGTAGCAGGGCAGCCGCATTTGCTGCTTATCGGTTCGAGCGAAATTTGCAGCCGCATTTTCCTGCCCCGGCAGCACAAGACAGCCTGCTCTGCCGCTGCTCATATAATCCAGGGCAGCCAGCTTGCGCGCCGCGTGAAAGGGCTCATGGAAGGCGGTATGAATTTCCGCAATGAGGCCAATTGTACTCGTGGAAGCCGACAAGGCGGCCAGCAAAGTAAACGGCTCCAGCACGGCAGAAGACGCGGCATACCCATTAGCCGAGGCCCGTTGACCGACAAGCCCAGCTGCTTCCTGAAGCGTCGGGCTCATGCTGCTGTCAGGCACAAGGATTGCGTGCAGACAAGCACGCTCTGCCGCCTCCGCCAGTTGTACGCAATCCAAGTAATCCAGGCCATCTATTGCAACGGTCATGTACAGCTGTCGCTTCTCGCTCCCGCCGCCCATCATATGTGAGCCTCCACCTTATGCCGGCCAGCTGGACGGCTGAACCCGTAATGCTCTCTTAACGTATTTCCCGTATATTCGGTACGGAACAAGCCTCTATTTTGCAGCTCGGGTATAACCTTGTCGACGAAATCGCTCAGCCCATCCGGCATATGCGAAGGCATCAAATTAAATCCGTCCGCCGCCCTGCCGACAAACCAACGCTCAAGCTCATCTGCGATTTGCAGCGGCGTACCCGTAAGCGATGCATGTCCACGCGATCCTGCTGTGCGCATAATCAACTGCCTGAGCGTCAGCTTTTCCTTGCGGGCCATGCCTTCAACAAGCTCAAAGCGCCCTCGGTTGCCGTTGATTTCCTCATGACGCGGCAGCAGATGGAGCGGTACTGGCTCATCGAGCGGACAATCTGTCAAATCGATCTTGAACAGTGTCGACAATCTTTTCAACCCGTACGCAACAATCGTCAATTCATCCAGCTCACGCTGCTTGTCCTGCGCCTCAGCTAGCGTATCTCCGATAACCGGGAAGAAACCCGGTAAAATGCACAGCTCGTCCGGGCTCCTCCCAAACGGCTGCATACGCGATTTGATGTCTGCGTAGAAAGCCTGTCCGCTCTCGAAGGTAGGCTGCGCAGTGAATACCGCTTCCGCCACCCTCGCAGCGAACGATTTGCCATCCTCGGATGACCCCGCCTGTACGAGCAGCGGATGCCCTTGAGGGGAGCGCGGCATGTTAAGCGGGCCGCGCACCGCGAAATGTTCGCCTTTATGATTAAGCGGATGTATTTTCGCCATATCGGCGTATAAGCCGCTTGCCTTATCGGCAACGAGCGCATCATCCTCCCAGCTGTCCCAAAGCGCCTTCACCACCTCAACGAACTCGCTTGCCTTGCGGTAGCGCTCGTCATGTGGCGGCAAAGCCTCATCCGTAAAGTTATAAGCTGCGCTTTCGCTTGCCGTCGTCACAATGTTCCAGCCAGCGCGTCCAGCGCTTAACCAGTCCAGCGAGGCGAATTTGCGCGCAATATGAAAGGGCTCGTTAAAGGTGGTTGAGGCTGTGCCAATCAGCCCAATCTTATCGGTAACGGCGGCGATGGCTGACAGCAGAGTGAACGGCTCCAGTCCATGCAGCACTTTATGCTCAACAGTCGGAGGCAGCACTAACGTGTCCGCGAGAAACAGCGAATCCAGCTTGCCGCGTTCTGCAATTCGTCCAAGCTCGCGATAATAATTCAAATCGGTAATGCGGTGCGGATCCGTTGCTGGATGGCGCCAAGATGCCTCGTGATGTCCCGTGTTCATCAGAAATAAATTGATATGCATGCTCCGCTTAGCTGAAATCATTACTTCATTCCTTTCGACATAGCATGATAAGGCATCATTGCCGTTATTTCTTGGCTGCCAATGGCCTCGTCTGCCCATAGATGCTGGCAGGGCGCTGCAGGCCATAATGCTCCCTTAAAGTGGTTCCTGTATATTCACTGCGAAAAATACCGCGGTTTTGCAGCTCCGGCACCACCTTGTCCACGAACAGCTCAAGGCCCTCCGGCAAATACGGAGGCATGACATTAAAGCCATCTGCCGCGCCGCCGCGCCACCATTTTTCCATTTCGTCGGCAATTTGCACCGGCGTGCCCACCATCGAATAATGCCCCCGCGAGGCGGCTGTTTTAACAATCAACTGGCGCATCGTCAGCTTTTCCCGGCGGGCAAGCTCCACATAAAGCTGGTAGCGCCCGCGGTGGCCATTCACTTCGCTTTGCTGCGCCAGAAAATCGACGGGTACCGGTTCATCCAGCTCGAACCCGGTCATATCGGTGCTGAACAAATTGGACAGGCGCAGCAGGCCATAATCAAATTGAATGTGGTCATGGAGCGCTGCCTCCCGGTCTCTAGCCTCAGCTTCCGTATCGCCGATAATTGGGCAAAAGCCCGGCAATATTTTCAGCTCATCTTGCTGCCTTCCATATTTCTTCATCCGCGATTTCAGATCCGAATAAAAGAGGCAGCCGTCCGCAAAGCTGTTTTGCGCCGTAAACACAACTTCCGCAGCATGCGCGGCAAATTCCTTGCCCGTCTCCGAAGCGCCGGCCTGTACCCGCACGGGCTGCCCTTGGGGGGGCCTCGGCAAATTCAGTGCGCCCCGCACCGAAAAATAGCTGCCTTCATGGCGTATCTCATGTATGCTTCCGGGATCGGCATAAATGCCGCTCGCCTTATCCTGCACAAGCGCATCATCCTCCCAGCTGTCCCACAGCCGCTGCACCACTTCCAAAAACTCGGCAGCGCGCTTATAGCGCTCCCCATGCTCCGGAAGCTTCTCATCAGCAAAGTTGTGGGCAGTTGCATCATTGGTTGACGTCACAATGTTCCAAGCGGCACGGCCACCGCTAATAAAATCAAGCGAAGCAAACTGCCGCGCTACATGATATGGATGGCTATAAGTCGTAGAGGCCGTACCGATTAATCCAATCCGACTAGTCAGCATAGCAAGCGCAGAAAGCAGCGTAAACGGCTCCAAGCTTTGCAGTACCTTGTAGCGAATAGTCGGGGGCAGCGCATACGAATCAGCCAAAAATAAGGAATCCAGCTTGCCGCGCTCCGCCGTTTGCAGCAGCTTGACGTAATAGCTTGCATTCGTTACATCCTGCGGGCGGCTGCCCGGCAGCCGCCAAGCGGCCTCATGATGGCCGTTGCCCATAAGAAACACATTCAGGTGAAGCTGCCTGTCGGTCGCCTTCATTCTTTCCTCCCCTTCCACTTGCCCATCTATTGGGCGGAAATGACCGACTGCCTGGACGAGGAACGCTCTGGCCGCTCCAGCCCGTAATGCTCCCTCAGCGTCGTGCCTTCATAATCGGTACGGAACAAGCCGCGATTTTGCAGCTCGGGAATTACCTTCAAGGCAAATTCCTCAAGCCCGCTTGGGAAATAGGGAGGCATCAAATTAAAGCCATCGGCTGCCCCCTGCTCAATCCAGCGCTCCATCTCGTCGGCAATTTCAATCGGCGTGCCAGACATTGAATAATGCCCGCGCGACGTTGCTGTCCGCAAAATAAGCTGACGGATCGTCAGGTTTTCCCGCTGCGCCAGCTCCAGATACAGCTGATGCCGCGCTTTTTGCGAATTGATTTCATGATTTTTCGCCAGCTCTGCGAATGGCAGCGGACCATCCAGCGGATAACCCCGCAAATCCATCTTGAGCAAATTAGATAAACGGTACACCCCGTATTCCGGCTGGGTCAGCTCGTTCAGCTCGCGCTCCTTCTCCTTCGCCTCCGCCGATGTATCGCCAATGACAGGACAAAAGCCTGGCAAAATTTTAATCTGCTCTGGCGAGCGGCCATATTTCGCCATCCGCCCTTTCACATCCGCATAGAAGCTCCGTCCATCCTCAAGCGTATTTTGTGCGGTAAAAACAGCCTCCGCCATACGAGAGGCAAACTCTCTGCCGGTATCCGATGCTCCCGCTTGCACCAGCACGGGATGTCCTTGAGGCGACCTTGGCAAATTCAGCGGGCCCTTCACATGGAAATAGCGGCCGACATGGTTGATTTCATGCAGCTTGTCTGGGTCCACATAAAGTCCCTGCTCCTTATCGGCAACGACCGCGTCCTCCTCCCAGCTGTCCCACAGCCCTTTCGCCACCTCCATAAACTCGCCAGCCCGCTCATAACGGTCGGTATGCTCCGGCAGCGGAGCAGCGCCAAAGTTGAAGGCCGTCGCATTGCCCGTCGAGGTGACAATGTTAAAGCCCGCCCGCCCCCGGCTAATATGATCCAGCGAATTAAATTTGCGGGCTACATGAAAGGGCTCGTTATAAGTTGTAGAAGCCGTTCCGATCAACCCGATGCGGCTTGTCGCGATCGCCAGCGCCGACAGCAGCGTGAACGGCTCCAGCGCCTGCTGCACCAAAAACTGCATCGTCGGCGGCAGACCGTAGGAATCGGCGAGAAATAGCGAATCCAGCTTGCCGTCTTCGGCAATTTTCGCCAATTTTATATAATAGTCGATATCCGTCACCCCATTCGGGTCGCTGCCCGGATGGCGCCATGACGCTTCGTGATGACCTGTATTGCGCAGAAACAAGTTCAAATGCATTTTCTTTTTGCCATAACTCATCTTCTACCACTCCTCAAAAGGATATAGGGTCACCCTGGAACAGGATGGCGACTCTGCGTTCTGAAATTGATAACGATTTTCATTTACGATTTTATCGAAATACTTAAAGTTAATCCATGTACATTTTTGCCCTATTTTTCTAAATTAAAATTATTAAAAAACTCTTAGAATCATTAGATTCCAAGAGTCATTGAATTTAATACAAATTTAAACAACAATTAGCATTAATTATTTGTTAACAATTGTAAGAAGCTCTCGTGCTGATGTGCGTGGAGCGGCATTGGGAATAACCCGCGGATAGCCAATGTGGAGCACGGCGACAATTTTCTCACCCGGCCGCACGCCCACCCCAGACTCATCGCGAAATTTAGGATTATACATATAAGGATTCGACTTCCACACCATGCCAATTCCCTGCTCCCATGCAGCAAGCTGAAGATTTTGAATGAGACAGCATACGGCCGAAAAATCCTCATCCCACTGCTTTTGACGGGGATCCTCCTTCAGCACGACCATTAAATGCAGCGGGGTATGCATGTATTCCTTCATCCGGTGCTCGCCATATTTCGCCAGCTCCTCCGGCGAGAAGGTAGAAAGCACCGCATCGGCGAAAATTTTGCGCCCCTCCCCTTCATATACGATAAAACGCCAAGGCTCGCGCAAATTGTGATTAGGGGCCCAGACGGCGACATCGAGCAGCTCCGTCAGCGTCTCCACGGATACAGCATCATCCTTGAAAACCCTCACCGTACGCCTTTCCTTTATGATTTGCGATACCGTATTCGGCAAAGCGGACCTGTCCGTATGCATCGTTATCTCCTCCTTTATGTCCTGTTAGGGACGATTGCGATTGCGGTACAGCAAATAAATTAAATAAGGCGCTCCGATAGCTGTCGTTATAATGCCTGTAGGAATTTCAATAGGCGGCAGCAGCGCACGTCCCAGCAGGTCGGCAGACATCACGATTAAGCCGCCAACTAAAGCCGATACGCTCAGCAATCTGCGGCTCGTCTGGCCAACCAATTGCCTCGCAATATGCGGTCCCATTAAACCAATAAATCCAATCGTTCCGGCCATCGCGACAGAAGCGCCTGCCAAGCTTACGCTAATGAGCAATAAAAGGCCGCGTGAACGCTCGACCGCGCTGCCAAGCCCGATCGATAGCTCATCGCCAAGCTTCAAAATGTCCAAAGTCCGCGACATAAGAAGCGCTGCCGGAAACAACACGAGCAGCCATGGAAGCAGCGGCCAAAAATGATCCCACGTTCTGCCATATGTGCTTCCCATCAGCCAGATCATCGCCTGCTTGATGTTTTGAACGTGACGCGTCGTCATCCAAAAGGTAATATACGCGTGTGAGGCCGCGCCCACCCCCACACCGACAAGCAGCAGCCGCATCGGAGCTGCGCCACGGCGCCAAGCGAGAAAATAGGTAAGCGCAGCAGCACCCAGCGCCCCGCTAAACGCAATAAAGGGCAGCAGCGCAATCGGCACTGACGGCAGTGCGATAATGGCGGTAACGGCCATAAGAGCAGCACCACCGTTAATGCCAATGACGCCTGGAGCGGCTAGCGGATTGCGGGTAATCCCTTGCAAAATCGCGCCCGAAAGCGCCAGACCGCAGCCGACCAAAAAAGCTACCAGCGACCTTGGAAACCGCAGCTGATTGACAACAAACTCATATTCAGGCTCGCCGATGCCAATGACTGTTTTCCATGCCTGAGATAGCGGAACAGGGTATTCGCCGATCATAATGCTCATGGAGAGCACGATAAAATTAGCAGCAATAAGGACAACAATAACGGGCCACAAACGGGCAGATGCGGATAAAGTGAAACGGGACATTATCGTTTCTCCCTCCTTTGGGCCAAATAAATGAGGAAGGGAGCGCCTGCCATCGCCGTCACTACACCTGCCGGAAGCTCCTGATAGGGAAAAATAAAGCGGGCGGCGATATCCGCCAGCAGCAGCAAGCCTGCTCCAAACAGCGCAGAATAAGGGATGATCCAGCGATAGTCCAGTCCGACCATAAACCTGACGATATGCGGTACCGCAAGGCCAATGAAGCCGATTGGCCCAGCAATAGCCACAGAGCCTCCCATAAGGCACATGACAATGAACAGGGACGCCGTTTTCATTAGCCCGACTTTCAGCCCCAGCCCATGGGCAACCTCATCACCTAGACTCAGCAAATTAATTTGCCGGCTGAGCGCCAGAGCCCCTGCTATCCCGACCATCATGTACGGCAGCACGCGTACGAACATTTCCATACTGCCGCCGGTTAATGAACCCGCCATCCAGAAGCGCATTTCATCCAGCGACTCCTCGCTGAAAATTAGAATGCCTTGCACCATGGAAGCAAGCAGCATATTGATAGTGGCACCAGCCAAAATCAGCTTAATGGACGTCAGGCCTCCCCTACCCAGCGAGCCAAGCATAAATACGACGAGACAGGCAAGCCCAGCCCCGAGCAGTGCCGCCCACATATGGATGAGCGAAGACGTAAAGCCAAATACAAACATAGAAATGACGAGCAGCAGCGCCGCTCCATAGTTGCTTCCGAGCATCTCAGGGCCCGCCAGCGGATTGCGGCTAATCGCCTGCATAATGCTTCCCGCCATGCCGAGCGATGCCCCGACCATCATCGCCATTAGGGCGCGCGGAACCCGGACCGAACGAATGATCAGATGCTCCCTTGAGCCGTCAAAAGAAGTAAAAGCTTCGATGACCGTATGAAGTGGAACCATTGATTTTCCTACAGCAATGCTGGCAGCAAGGCCTAAGATGACAAATACAAAACCGAGCACAATGCCCGTAAGCCGAATGTTCAAATCTGTTCCTCCCTAAAAGCGTGGCAGCAGAGCGCCCAGCTCTGCCTGAACAGGGACACTCTGCCTACTCACCACGCTTCTACTCCACTAAACGCTAGCGCTAGTTACGCTTTGACTAAGAACTTAGCCAAATCATCAATCATGATATTGACGGCCTGTATGCCATGTCCGCTCAGCCAAACCTCCCAGCTAGCTAAGTAGACGCGATCATTTTTCACACCTTCAAGCGTATTCCACAGCGGATTGCTTTTAATTTTTTGTTCAAAATAGTCCTGCTCGCTTTCGCGTCCGAACAAAATGATGGCATCGCCATCCAGATCGGCAATTTGCTCCTCTGTCGCATTAAAGTTAAAATCGTCATCCCCGCTTTGTACAGCTGGACGCTTAATGCCAGCACGCTCTACTACACCTCCAGTAAACGAAGGCTTCAAATAAACGGAAACGCGGTCTTTCCTTGGACGAAGCAGCGAAACCTCCGTCGTATTCAAGCTGTCGCCAAGCTTCGCATGAAGATCTGCGATATGCGCATCCAACTGCTCAATCAGCTTCTTGCCCTCTGCTTCTTTGCCAACTATAGCTGCATGCAAAGCCAGGTTCGCCTCCCATTGTGCGCCGCCTACCTCAGTAAATACGGTTGGCGCAATTTGCGATAGCTGCTCATAGATGGCCTCCTGCGTATCTTTAATGCCTATTATGACATCGGGCTTCAACGAGGCAATCGTCTCCAAGCTTGGCTGCTCTACCGTTCCGATATTCGCAATGCCTTCTGTTCCCGTCAAATAGGTCGCAAAACCGTCATCTACAGAAATAATCGATGGCGCGCCAACCGGCTTCACGCCAAGTGCGAGCATATTATCGAGTGCGCCATTATCCAATACGACAACCTTCTGCGGATTAGGCGCAACGACTGTTTCTCCCATCGCATGCTTGAAAGTACGGTTTTCTGTCGATTCTGCTGCATTTGCTTCAGCGGCTGGCTGCTCACTTTCTACCGCAGCTGGGCTAGAGCTGTTCTGCCCTGACGATGCACCGCCAGATCCATTTGCCGCAGCTCCGCAGCCTGATACGACGAGCATCAGCAGCAGCACCAGTACCGCGCGCGCCTGCCAATTGATTTGTAACTTGAATAACATTGAAAAACCCTCCCTGTATGTATCTTTGGTCCATAACGACCTTTTTTATGAGAACTATTCTCAACGAGAATCATAAAACGTTTCGCTCTTTTTGTACATCGAACTTTTTGTCCGATTCCATATAAAATTTTATCATTTATCGAATGGCAGCCGATAGCCTATTTTCATAATTGACTATGATAATGATTTTCATTTACAATAAACAAGACCGCTTGCAGCGATGGATGCCTCTTACCAGACTAATAGACTGGAGACGCCAAAATGAAACGTACAATGGTTTTTTTATCTTCCATTTATAAATACAGCAAGCCCGCTCACGCTGCTATTCAGCGGACAGCACCCGCTCCGATGCTCGTCTTTCTTACCCGAGGCTCCGGCCTCCTCGCTATTAACGGGCATGAGCGAAAGCTTGAAGCGCTTGAGCCGCTTCTGCTGCTTCCCGGCATGTCCATACGCTTCCAATCAGATCGGGGAGATTTTGAATATTATGTGCTGATTCTGGATGCGGTTGGTGTTGCCAAACAGCGTGACAACCGAAAGGTGCAGCTTCCCGAGCTGCCGGCCGAGCTGTTTAACAGCGGCATCAAGCTGCGCAGCCAGCAGCAAACCTCCGAGAGGATCATACGTCTATTTGAGACAGCCTCGCAAGTTGACAAGTTTGAAAGCAAGCCTGAACGCGAGCTGATGATGCAGCTGCAATTTCAGGAGCTTTACAGCACGGTTCTGCTTGAGCTGCTGGAGCTTAATCGCATTCCAACGTCTGAGAAGGGCATGCAGGAGAGCATCAGCTACCTCCATAAACATCTTCATGAAAAAATCAATCTGGAGCAGCTTGCCAGCATCGCCATGCTGACACCAACCTCCTACTCCCGCAAGTTTAAGCAGATAATGGGCGTCACTCCCTTTGAATATTTAGCGGATCTTCGCGTCAAGGAAGCAAAGGCCCAGCTCTCGCTGAATGGGGCATCTGTCAGAAGCGTCTCCGAGCGCGTCGGCTTTGGCAGCGAGTTTTATTTCAGCCGGGTATTTAAAGCATCGGTTGGCATTTCTCCCAATCTTTATATGAAGCGCCATCAATTAAAAATCGCGGTCGTCGCCTGCTCCAGCTTTGACGACAGCTTGCGCTCGCTCGGCATTTTTCCGATTGCCAACATGAACTGCTTCCGTTATCCCGGAATGGGAGAAGCCGAGCATCTGGGCAAAGTGACCCGTCATTTGCAGACGCTGATGCAGCTCAAGCCCGACTTAATTCTTATCGATCGCTATCATCATGAATATGAGGAGCCGCTTAAACAAATTGCGTCCACTGCATGTTTGGAGCATCATGCCGACTGGCGTATCGCCTTGCATAAAATTGCAGAAATGATCGGCTGCGAGCGAACCGAGCAGGCGATGCTCAGCGAGCTGGCGCAGCAAACCGACGATGCCCGCAAGCTGCTCGGCCGCTCCGTCGGCAGCGGAAGTCTGACATTAATGCGGGTTACGCATAACGCCGTCCGCATTCAAGGAGCGCCAGACCATCCGCTCAATGAGCTGCTGTTCACCGAGCTTGGACTGACGGCGGGCAGCTCTTCTCCCGCCATTGACCACAAAGTCGAAATGCAGCCGGAGCAGCTCAGCGGCCTGTCCATTCAATCCGATTATTTGTTCGTTCAGAAGCTGCATCATGGACCGAGCAGCGACCAAATATTGCAGCGGATGCAGAGCAGCCCCTTCTGGAAAAAGCATGAGGCTGTCCAGAGCGGCCGCGTGCGCTTCATCCCGAATTGGTATGCCATGTGCTGGACGCCGATCGGCCGCAAAACGATTATGGATTCGCTGCTCCTTTATACGAACGGCCAGCAGCATGGTTAATTTTTCACCACGGATGAAAAAATCCCGCTTTCAACAAAAAGAAGCCTATGCGGCCGCGGTATCGCGGCTACATAGGCTTTTTGAATGTTTCGCCCGCAGATCGGGGCGTAGTAGCGTTATTTTCAGCAATGGCAATCGTGTCAGAAAGAGTTTCGGGATTTGCTCTAGAGTCGCTTTTGGACTTGCTCCCGCCTCCAAGCATTTTGTAGCTCCAGCCAGCATTAAGCAGCATGAGAAAAGCAGACATGAGAAATACGCCCCTTATGCCCACGTAGCCATAAGCTGCCCCAGAAACGATAGGCCCAAGAACAGCCCCCAGGCTGACTGCGCTCGTATCAAAGCTGTATGCCCGCGTCTCCATCCCCTTCGGCACATACTGCTTAATGAGCGTCCGCACCGTCGGAATGAGCCCGCCAATGAACATGCCCAGCAGAAACCGCAGCAGCAGCAGCTGCCAATAATAAGCGACAAAATAATGCAGCAGTACGATTAGGCAAGCGCCGAGCATCGAGTAGCTTAATATGAGGTGCGGGCCTGTGCGGTCGGAGCGCCTGCCCAGCAGCGGTGCAAAAATCATATTGGACACACCCGTTATCGAGCTGACCAGCCCAACATATAAAGCCAGCATGCCAGCCTCGCCATGCAGCTCCTTGACGAACAGCGGAATAAACGGCAGTGATCCGGTCAGCGCAAACTGAATCATGACGCTGACCGCCAGCAGCGCGGGAATTTGCCGGACCCTACATAGCACGAGAAAGCCGCCGATCGTGGAAACATTTTGCTCGGAGCGCTGATCGGCTTTCACAAAATGATCCTTCACGATGATAGCAGTTAACAATGCCGCCATAAACATCACCGTACCCGTTATGAAAAAAACGCTCCGCAGCCCAAGCCATTCCGCCAGCAAGCCGCCAATAAGCGGCCCCATGACCGTGCCGGAAATATTGCCGGAATGGAGCGTGCCCATCGCAAAGCCCATTCGGCTGCTTGGCGTATTCGTCGATACGATAGCCGTTGCCGAAGGTGAAAATCCAGCAAAAGCGCCATTGAGCAGACGAAGCAGCAGAAGCTGCCATGGCGCCTCAGCGAAGCCCATCATAGCAATGACAACAGCCATGCCGAAGCCTGCGCGCAGCAGCATCATTTTTCTCCCATAGCGGTCGGCTATTCTTCCCCAGATCGGCTGGCAAATGAATAAGGTCACATAATGGGCAGCGAATATCGCCCCCGCCCAAAACCCTGCTTCACTGACCGAGCTCACGCCCAAATCCTCAAGAAACAGCGGGAGAAATGGGATGACCATCGTCGCGCTGCCCGTAACGAGAAAATTGCCCAGCCATAAAATGGTGAGATTCAGCCGCCAGTTAACCGCTGCTTTGTCCGCTCCTGCCGGCGCCCCTTTCCCCTTCACGCGTGAACGCCAGACCGAGCCGCGGCGCTGCGGCCGTAATGCTCCCGCAGCGTGCTGCCAGTATAATCGGAACGGAACAAGCCGCGATTTTGCAGCTCAGGAATGACCTTGTCTACAAAGTCATCCAGCCCCGACGGCAGCGAAGGCGGCATTAAATTAAAGCCATCGGCTGCTCCTGCGACTGCCCAGCGCTCCATCGCATCAGCTATTTGTATCGGCGTGCCCGCCATAGAGAAATGGCCTCGTGAAGAAGCGGTGCGCATCATCAGCTGGCGAATGCTGAGCTTTTCCTGCTGCGCCATTTCAATAAACATTTGATGCCGGCCCTTCTGCGAATTGATTTGCTCGGTTTGCGGCAAGTCGGCATAAGGCAGCGGTCCATCCAAAGGATAAGCAGACAGATCTATCCCAAATAAATTAGACAGCCTGTATAATCCGTAATCGATTTGTACCAGCTCATGCAGCTCCTGCTCCTTTTCCTTCGCCTCTGCTTCCGTATCGCCAATGATGGCGCAGAAGCCCGGCAAAATGCAAAGGCTATCCGTGCTGCGGCCGTATTTCGCCATTCTCGATTTCAAATCGCTGTAAAAGTCGCGCCCGCCCTGCAGCGTGTTTTGTGCCGTAAATACAGCCTCCGCCGCCATCGCGGCAAATTCCTTGCCCGTATCCGAAGCGCCTGCCTGCACAAGCAGCGGGTACCCCTGCGGCATGCGTGGAAGGTTCAGCGGACCGCGAACCGCATAATGCTCTCCCTTATGATCGATCCGCTTGATCCGTTCAGGATTCGCATATACGCCGGACTGCTTGTCGATGATGAGCGCACCATCCTCCCAGCTGTCCCACAGCGATTTGACAACCTGCAAAAATTCCTCGGCCCGACGATAGCGCATCGAATGCTCAGGAAGCTGCTCGTCGCGGAAGTTGAAAGCCGTCGTATTGCCGGTGGAGGTCACAATATTCCAGCCTGCCCGGCCTCCGCTGATGAGATCCAGGGAGGCAAATTTGCGGGCAATGTGAAACGGCTCATTATAAGTGGTCGAGGCGGTGCCAATGAGCCCGATATGCTTCGTTGCCATCGCAAGCGCGGACAGCAGCGTAAACGGCTCCAGCCCTTGAAGCACCTTGTATTGAATCGTAGGCGGCAGGCCATAAGAGTCGGCGAGAAAAATCGAATCCAGCTTGCCCCGCTCCGCAGTCTGCGCCAGCTTTACATAATAATGCACATCGACTGCTCTCTCCGGCGTACTGTCGGGATGCCGCCATGAAGCCTCATGATGGCCGGTGCTCATCAGAAATAAATTCAGATGCAGCTGCTTTTTCGTCTGGGTCATCGTTCTCAGCTCCGTTTCTTTAATCAAGGTAAATGTGCTGCGGCTGCGCGTGGCTTAAAAACTGATGATGGGATATCGCCCAGCCGTAAGCGCCTGCATAAGGAAATAACACAATGTCCCCGACACGCACCCGCTCGATATAGCTGTCACGCGCCAGCACATCTTTAGGCGTACACAACTCGCCGGCTATCGTTACCCGGCTGTCGGACAGCTGCGGACGTTCAAAGGAATAGGGCCAGCTATCCACCGCTATAATGCGGAACGGATGGCTGTGCTGCCAGGATGCCGGCAGGCGAAAATGGTGCGTACCGCCGCGCAGCAGGGCGAAGCGGCTGCCATGATTATTTTTCACCTCGGCTACCTCAGCCGCGTAATAGCCGCAAGAAGCGACAATGTAGCGGCCGCATTCAAATACGAGCTTGACGCCAGAGGCACATAGCGGAGCAATCTGCTCCCGCAGCCCGTCCGTGAACCGTTCCCACTCGAATTGGCGCAGCAAATCCGCATAATTGACGCCAATTCCACCGCCTACATTAAGGTAAGCGATGTTCAGATGAAATTGCCGCGTCCACTCCGCAGCGCGGCGGCAATAAAAGGCGAGCAGCTCCAAATGCCGATCGACGCTCAAATTATTCGATAGCGAATGGAAATGAAAACCGTCGATTTTGATATGGCTTAACGTGCGCGACAGCTCCAGCAGTTCGGGAATTTGCTGCTCGTCATTGCCGAACTGCGATTTCCGTCCCGCCATTACGAGCTTTGCATCCGGCAAAGGAATGCTCACATTTACGCGCAGCAGCACCGGCATGATTTCCCCGCGCCTAGCGGCAAGCTCATTCAATCGCAGCAGCTCATGCCTGCTTTCCACATGAATATGGCGAACCTTTCGCTCCATAGCCTCCATCAGCGCTTCATCGGTTTTGACGGGACCTCCATAAATAACTGGAATGCTAGCATCCACCTCGCGCGCTTTGCGGATTTCGCCTGCGGAAGCTGTCTCAAACCCATGAACATAAGGAGCAAGCGCTCCTATAATAGGCGCCTCGGAGTTTGCCTTCAGCGCATAAAACAGCTGGCAGAAGTCCGGCAGGCTGGCGGTCAGGCGGCTAATATGCGAGCGAAGCTCCGCCAAATTGTACAAATATGCGCAATAGGGCTGATCGGCATGCTCCTGCTTATCCGACATTACCCGCTTCAGCACGGTGGCAGCAATAGGCCCGTCCCTGCGCTCCGCCACCGCATAAAGCGGATTCGGCACCGTGACATAGGACGGATTTTCGCCGCGCTGGCTGAACCAGCTGGACAAATTCGCTTTGGCTGGCAGCTGGGGCGTTTGAAATAAATCGGTCATATACGGTTCAGCCTCACTGAGCCGTGAAGAACGGCGAAGCGTATGATGAACGGTTTGCCACAGCGCCAATTCCTCCACATCCAGCGAATAAGCAATAGCATGAATGAGATGGCCGAAATGGTTGACCAGCACATAATATTTAAATCGATCCCATGCCTGCTTGTCTGCATAAAGCGCCGGATGGCCCTGCGGCAGTGTAAAGGTAGTCTTACCAATTGAGCTGTGCCCACGTGCTGCGTAACTGGACTTCCTCCCGTAAGCTGGCTGTCCATGCCGCTCTTCGCTAAGGCTAGTCCCTTCCAAATCCCGGACGTAAAAACGTGCCGGCCAGCCCCTCTCCAATGCCACAAGCGAGTTTTGCACATGTGCTTCCATGCTGACTCCATGCTCTGCAAATAGCCAAATCAGCGGCACCAGTGATATTTCTACATACTGCTCCAGCCATTTCTGGGCAAAGGAAAGATCAGGTGCCGCCTGCCGAGACTCTGCAGCAAGCTGGATGAAGGCACCTATTGGCGCAGACTTCGGTTCTGCTCCCTCCTCAAGCAGCGCGGCGACTACTAGCGGGCTAGCCGCTTCTTCAGGCTCATCCCCCGACGTCATATAAGCCGGATTGCGGCGGAACACGACGCCGAAGCTCGCGGCCAGTTCCGCCGCTTCTGTTGCGCTTATAGCAGACTCTAGTGATTCAGATGGCACATCCTCCAGCAAATTGATCGTCTGATAGCCTTCTTCAAGGATAATATGGAACGTTTCTCCAAACGGGCTGCTTTGCTCCAGCTGCGCGAGAATTCGGCTTGCCTCAATCGTTCTTACCAACTGCTCTGTTGGATTATTTCTCACAAAATGAGTAATTCGCACTTGCAGCGGCAGCTTGATCATATAAGGGCTTTGCACATCCCAAACCGTGCGCACAGATGAGGTTGGTACCACTTCATTCCCCAGCGGGCCCAAATGCACAAGCCCGCCTTGCTCCATAAGCCGCTCGACCACAGGCAAGCGGAGCAAATACGCCGCCTGCCAAGGATGAACAGGCAGAAGAACGTAATGCTGCCGAGCAGCAGGCAGCAGCTTCAGCGCGGCAAGGCGCACCTTCTCAGGGGTAACCGAATCGCCTTTCTCGCCCAATGCTTGATCTCCAATCCACTGCTGCTGCACGAGCTCCGGCTCAGCGGCAAAATAATGCAGCGTAAACGCAGCGCCAAGCTCGGGCGCGTAGCGGACTTTATCGTCCGCCGTAAAACCCTGCGAGCTTTTCGGAGCAGGATGGAACGGATGGCCCTGCAGCATCGACTGCTCTGCCAGCCGAATTCGCCCGCTGCCATACGTCCTCGCAAGCTGGCTCCCGCCACTGCCTGACTGCTCTAGGAAATGGCTCATATTGCTCAACGAGCTGGAGATTTGCGCCAGAAACGCCTCTTCTTTGCTTGCATCTCGGCTTCCGCTCGCAAGCGAGAGCTCGGCTACCATAATGGCCGCTAGCCCAGTTGCACCATCCAGCCTGCTAAACGGGGCATGACGGGCAGCTCTTCCTGTTCCCTCCACCAGCCACAGCGAGTCGCCATATTTATGATGGCCCATCGCCGATAGCCAGCGAATAGAGCCAACAATTGCGGAACGGGAATGGGGCAGCTCCAGCATAAATGCCCCAAGCCCACCTTCACGAGCGATCGCCGCATGAAGCTCCATCGGCAGCTGCTGTTCCTCATGAAGAAGCGGGCGAAAATGTCCCGCTTCCCGCATATATGCATTGAGCAGCCGCTCCACATGCGCTTGCTCCGCTATTGAAGGCGGAGCCGCGATTGTTTTCCGCTCACTCATGGCATCACCCTGCAGATGGCGCGGCCTGCTCAGCGCCAAACAATTCCAGCTCGCTGCCAATGCCCGCCTCTCTCGCCTTCCGATAAATTTCTGCGGCGCTGGCAATGTCCTCAATGGCCATGCCCATTGGATTCAGCACGATAATTTCCTCATCATTCTCGCGCCCCGGCTTCCGGCCAGTGACCAGCTCGCCCAGCTCGCCATACAGCTGCTCGCGTGAGTAATTGCCCTCCGTGACGAGCTGATGAATAATTTTTTTCTCCCGGTTTGCCTGCTGCCAATCGTCAACGACGATTTTGTCCGCACGGAGAAAAACATCCTTTTGCAAATCCATTATCGAAATATTGCTGACGAAAGCGCCTTTTTGCAGCCATTCGAATGGAATGTACGGCTGGTCGGCTACGGTGCAGGTGACGATCACTTCGCCGCTGCGAACAGCCTCTTCCGCACTTCCCATAACTGTAATGTTCACATGGTTGAAGCGCTCGCGAAGGCGTTCGGCGAAACGCTCCGCCGCCGCTGCATTCAAATCATAAAGCTGCAGCGTCTTTATAGCTGGAAACTGCTCAAGCATCGCCTGCATCTGCATACCGGCAATCGCGCCACAGCCGATGCAGCTTAAAGCAGCAAAATGCTTTTTCGCCAAATAACGGGCGCCAATAACGGTAACGGCTGCGGTACGCATGCCGCTAATCAAGCTCGCCTCCAGTATTGCTACCGGATAATTGCTCTGTGGATCGTTCAGCACAATGACGCCGCTGGCCCGCTCAGCGCCAAGCCGTGATGGATTGTCATGCTTGCTTCCGATCCATTTAATGCCGGATACCGGCTCGTTTCCGCCCAAATGTGCTGGCATAGCGATAATCCGGTCGGCAATATGCCCGCTCTGTTCATTGACGCGCAAATAGGGTTTTAGCGGCTGTACAAAATCCCCCTCCGCATGCAGCGCAAGTGCCCGGCTGACCGCCTGCACATACAGCTCTGACGAATCGCCTCCCGCCCGGCGAATATCCTCGCGGTTCAAATACAGCATTTTATTCATACTAGTGCTCCTCCTGTTTGTTCAAGCATACTGACCCAATCGTCGTTATAAATCGTATCCATGTAACGGTCCCCGCGATCGGGGAATACGGTAACAATCGTCGAGGACGGAGAAATAGACGGCAGCAGCTTGCCTAACGCGGCTATGATCGACCCCGTAGAGCCCCCGGCAAAAATCCCCTCTTGTCCAAGCAGCTGCTGGCATCCGGCTACCGATTCCAAATCGCGCACATAGATGACCTCATCGATTTCCTCCCTGCTGAGCAGCTCCGGCACGCGGCTTGCGCCAATGCCAGGAATTTCTCTCGAGCCCGGCTGGCCGCCGAAAATAACGGAGCCTGCCGCATCCACTGCGATTACTTTCATTTGAGGATTCGTCTCGCGCAGCCGCCGGGCAAAGCCCAAAATACTGCCGGTCGTGCTGACCGCACAAACCAAATAGTCAATTTTTTCATCGATTTGCTCTAAAATTTCGCTCGCCGCAGTAGAATAGTAGGCTTTCCAGTTCCACTCATTGGCATATTGATTGATCCAGTAGGAATCTTGAATTTGGCCCAGCAGCTCATTGACCCGCTGAATCCGCGTTTTGAGATAGCCGCCCTGTTCATCCTTGACGGTAACCATATCAATGTTGGCGCCTAAGCTTTTAATAATTTGCAAATTCGTTTTTGAAATTTTCGGATCGACAACACAGGTCAGCTTCAGCCCCTTGATCTTCGCAACCATCGCCAGCCCGATACCGAGATTGCCGGAAGTGCTTTCGATTAAATGCGTATTCGGCCCGATTAAGCCGCTCTCGAAGCCCTGCTCAATCATATACAGCGCGGATCGATCCTTCATGCTGCCGCCCGGATTCATCATCTCCAGCTTGGCGAACAGCCGGACGCTTGAGTCTGGAAAAATTCTTTTTAGCCGGACGAGCGGTGTTCCGCCCACACAATCTACTACGGAGGTCACTCCTGCCTCTTGCCTGCGCACCGTATTCACATTCATCTTGTTCACACTCCTGTTTCTCTCATTTGGTATAGCGGATTGGCAACAGCATGATTGCGGATCACATGCTCGCCGAACAGCCTGCGCCTCGTTAACTGCCCGACTTCTATCGTTTCAGCAAATAGATCATAGCGCTCTGCCTTATGCAGACCGAATGCGCTCAAATAGCTATGGATCGGCGCCGCAGCGGCTTGCCAAAACTCTGTCTCCTCTAGCCCGTAATGCTCCTCCAGAACGAGACAAAGGTCAGCCAGCATAATTTGCAAAAAAGAATCCATCAGAAAATTCCGAATCTTTTGAACATTATTCGTTTCCATTGGCGATGTGCTGTAGCTGTTAGGATGCAGCGGATCGGAGTCCAGTAAATGCTCGGGTCTCGATTCCTTCTCCCCATCGCGGGTATGGAACCGCACTCCGCCGGGCAAATCCCGAAGCGCAATTCTTGAAGGCACGCCTTGCTTGTGAATGAGCACCAAATTTTGACCATGCGATTCCATTGCAATGCCGTGCTCGAACAGCAGATGAATGAGCGGCAGCATGCTGGTTGTAAGCAGCTTGTCCAGCCAGCTTCGAAGTCCTTCGCGCTGCACCCAGCTGTCGATAAACGGCTTGCCATCTGCGCCAATATGGCATAAAACGGTGAACGGAGCTGCTTCCTCTCCCTCCTCCAAGTGGACATACACACTCTCGCGCCATATTGCGCCGAGCGTGCCATAGCCGGCAGCCCGCACAGGGCCTGGCAATAAATTGTAGCGGAAGGAGACGCCCGCATGCTCCTTAAGCAGCACAAGCTTAAGCTCATCGCGCAAATAGCGGTCACTAGCCACAATGCTTTCAAGCCAATCCGATAAAATCGGGGCATTCGTTACATGATGCGTTCCGAGAAGGCGTACAGCGGATGTGTTGACGATGCTGATCGCGGTTTTGACATTATTTTTGAGCCGGTTATTGCGATTGGACAACGAGCGGATCGACTGCTGCGGAGAATAATGATCCCCTTCTTCGCCGAGCACAACCATACGTCCGCTGGCCATGAAGCGGAAATATAGTGGAGCGATTTTCTCCCGCCACTGCCAGGGGTGAACCGGGACGAACGTAAATTCCGCCGCCGCAAGCCCTCGCTGCTCCAGCTTTTGTACGAACCGGGCAACGGTCTCCTCGCCAAGCTCGCCAGCAATATGCTCTGACCATGAACGATCCTTGGATACGGCGAAAATCAGATCCTCCTTATGGACCGCCAGCCATACTAGCTGGAAGCGTCCATGAAATTCCGGTCCATACCGCGCATTATCCTCCAATTGAAAGCCGATTCGCGATTTGAAGCACGGATGATACGGATGCGCCTCGATGACGTCGCCTTCCAAATCCGCCAGCTCCCGGCTCCCGCTAACCGGATGCAGCAGGCGGTGACTGCGGGCCGCAGCTTCCTTGACCAGAGTCTGTTCGATCTCCTGCGTGAAGCGCTCTAGGTATCGCGGCGGCTCCACCATCGCAGAAACGATTTCCTGCAAAAATAATGCAATATCCTCGGCCTCCTGCCCGAGTCCATCCTGATGCTCCGCTGCCTGTCTATACAGCAGCTGGTTGGTTAAGCGAAGCTTGCCAAAGCTCAGCTTGCGCCGGAATGCACAGCGATAATAGACGGGACGCCCTTCGGCATCCGTTCCCGTGATCGTTATTTCTTCCGCTCCATCAGCAGCGATGCGGCTGTCGTAAGCAATCATCTGCTCATACAGCAGCGCCTCCAGCAGTTGGCGAAATACGCGCCGCCGCGCTGGCGGATAAGCCTCCGAATGGACAATCTCCTCTATTCCCGCCTCGGGCTGCGTCAGCTCAAGTGCCTTCATTTCTTGTTCTCCTCCTCTATGAAGTCCGATTGATCACGCCCAGCTTCGCGGTTAGCTTTACGGTTACTGTCACTGTCACGGTAGCCAGCTAATGCATTCGCAATCCAGTGGTCCCGCTCTCCGCCATCTCCTCGCAGCCTGCGGGCGGCAAGCAGCCCGACGAAGACGCGATTTTCAAACAGATTATAGGCCCCAAACTGCTCTGCAAGCTGCGGAAAATCCCGTTCATACTCGCCGATCGCATCCGCAACCGCCTGCCAAAAATGCTGCTCCGCGAATGAATAATGCTTGTTCAAAAACAACGCAAGCTCCGCCAAATTCACAAAAAACAAAGCGTTATGCACAACGTCCCGAACCTCATGCTTCACATCCGTTTCCGGCAAGGCCGCGGAGTCCGCATTTTCTCCGTTATAAAACAATACGCCGCCGGAAAAGTCCTTTACGGCTAGCCGCGACGGTACGCCGCTGCGATGCAGCAGCACAAGATTTTGCGCGTGCGCTTCAACTGCGGCTCCATGTGCAAACAACAGATGGAGCAGCGGACGCAAAACAACGTCGAGCAATTGACGGAGCCATACCTCTACTCCTGACGCTTGCACCCATGGCGCGATAAAGGGCTGCCCGTCTCGCCTAACATGGCATAGCGCCGTGAATGGTACCGCCTGCTCACCTTGATCTACATAGAGATGGACGCTGTCCCGCCATAAGGCGCAAAGGGTTCCTTCTGCCCGCCCGCGCACTGATTCTGGGAGCCGTTCATAACGGTAAGAAATGCCGAGCCGCTCCTGCAATAAAATGAGCCGCAGCGTTTCGCTCAAATAACGATCCCCCGCCACCATAGCCGCAAGACGGTTCGAGGATCTCGGACCGTTCCTTGCATGCCGCGGACTAATCGTCCGCATTGATGAAGTATTGCGGATGCTTAGCGGCAATTTAATCGACAGCCCTTTAAGCTCTGTGCGGTTAGCTAAAGTACGAATGGATTGTTGGGGCGAGTAGAGGTGGCGGCTTTCGCCTAATACGACGATTTTCCCTAAAGCGATCTCTTGGAAAAATAGTCCAGAGAGCACCTCCCGCCACTGCCATGGATGTACAGGCATATATACATAATCCTTCGGTTTGCTGCCTTTCTGCTCCAGACGCTGCTCCCACTCCGTGAGCAATTCCACGCCAGCGTCCGCACGGATAAGCTCTCGTCCATCTATCCCTTCGGATGCCGTCACTTCCACATCCTCACGCCAGACAGCGAGCCAGAGCAGCCGAAATTGCGGATGAAATTCCGGACTGTATGCCTCATTATCAGCCATCGTAAAGCCGATTCTCGACTTGAAGCATGGATGGTACGGGTGCCCTTCCAGCACATCTCCCTCTAGCTCGTCGTAGCTGCGGCTGCCGCCCCGTTTATTGCTCTCCTCCTCGCTTATCCACTGCAAAGCAGCCGCTTCCTTCAGCAGTGTCTGCTCAAGTTCAGCGGCAAAGGCGCTGATCTGGCTAGGTGCCTCAGCAAGTGAGCGAGCCATTTCCTCCAGAAAGAGGGCAATATCTTGCGCCTCTTCCTGCCTTCCATCCTGAAGGCGAGTTATGATGCTGTTCGTCAGCTTTATTTTTCCAAAACTTAGCATTTTTCTGCCTTGGCAGCTATAATGGACCGGCCGCTCTTGATCATCGCGACCGAAAATAAGTATTTCCAGCTGGCCATCCCGCTGCTCTGTGCATGTGAAAGCGGGTAGCCTTTCAAATACGAGCGCTTCAATCAGTTGGGTGAACACCCGCCTTCTCGCCCTCTGAAAAGCCTGTGAGCTTGCCAGTTCGCCTATTGCTGCCTTATTCGCGTAAGCCATTCCCGTTTGAAGCACCTCCTGGAATTTTTAATTGATTTTCATTATCAATGATATCGGCAACGACTGTGACCGTCCATGTAGCATTTTGTCCGATTTTACCAATTGCTGTTGAACCAAGGTGAAACGGCTGTCGCCGTTCTTTGGCGGCGCAGCGCGTTTCAGTCCGAGAAATATAAGTCCTATTTATAAGCTACAACTTATAAATTCTTATATTTGCAAAAAAAAAGCAGGAACCTGGATGAGCTCCAGCATTCCTGCTTTATTAAACTTAAGCCTGTACCCGAGCCTGCTTATTCTGCGGTTGGCTCGGAATGATTTGTTTTCGGCGGGCGGTTTTTACCGCGATATGGCGATTTCTGGCGCTGCGGCTGAGCCGGCGACCCTTCATTGCTTTCAGCGGAAGCGGCAATTTCCTTGCTTGCCGCAAGACCTCTCGGCGGCTTCTTGCCGCCGCTGCGATCAGCACGTTCTCCGCCCCCGCCACTGCCACCATTCGGCCGGTAGCTGCGGCGCTCACGCTGCTTGCCTCCGCTGCGCTGCGAAGAATCCTCGCTGCGATTGGCAGAGCTGCCGCGTGAATGATGACTCTGGCCTTGCTGGCTTGGCTTCTGGCCCTGATTCAGAGGGCGTGCTTCACCAGGAGACTTGGCTGCCGCAGCAGCAGACTGCACAACATGGCCGTCTTCCTCCTGCCCCACCGTCTGAAAAGCCTCCTCCAGCGCCGTGAACAGCTTGTCGTTGAGATCAGCCGTCAGCGCATCCTCCTCGTCCACTTCCTCAAGCTCGGGAGACTGCTTCACGCTTCCGGTCTTCTCCAGCACAAAGTAAGGGCAGCCGAAGTTGCAATATTCATTAATGTAATCCGATGCATAAGAGAACATCGTATCACGAGTTGACTTCATATGGTTGTCTTTAAAAAAACCTTTCAAGCGCAGCTGGCTATAGCCCCAGTCGCCCACGATATAATCATACCGCTCCAGCACCTCGCTGTAGCGGGCACGAAAGGCCTCTTGATTCCAGCCATTTCTGTTCTCATGAACAAGCTCATAAATTTTACCACCGATTTGAATCAAGACGACTTCCCACCTCTCGAAGCTTCAGTTCAAGCTTTATACGTTGCTCAGCTCGCGCTCCTCAGCGGCGACAGCGGAATCCGTCTGCTCATGCGCATGATAAGAGCTGCGAACGAGCGGGCCAGACTCGACATGCCGGAATCCGCGCTTCAATCCTTCTTCCTTCAAAGCGGCGAATTCATCTGGATGCACGTAGCGAACTAACGGCAGATGGTTTGGCGTTGGCTGCAAATATTGACCTAACGTCAAAATATTGCAATCCACAGCACGCAAATCATCCATCGTTTTCAAAATCTCTTCAAATGTTTCGCCAAGGCCTAGCATAATGCTCGACTTCGTCGGAATTTTCGGATTCATCGCCTTCGCGCGTTTGAGAAGCTCCAGTGAACGGGCATATTTGGCCCGGGCACGCACGCGGTCAGAAAGGCGCTCTACCGTTTCAATATTATGGTTCAAAATATCCGGCTTTGCATCCATGACCACTTGAAGCGCAGCTTCATTGCCAAGGAAGTCCGGAATGAGCACCTCGACGCGGCAAAACATAACGCGCTCGCGGATGGCTTGAATCGTTCCGGCAAAAATGGATGCGCCGCCGTCCTTCAAATCATCACGCGCTACGGATGTTACGACGCAGTGGCGCAGCCCCATCTGCTCAGCTGCTTCAGCAACGCGTTCCGGCTCCTGTGTATCAAGCTCCGTCGGCATACCTGTCTTCACCGCGCAGAAGCGGCAAGCCCTCGTACAAATGTCACCTAATATCATAAAGGTTGCTGTACGATTCGCCCAGCATTCATAAATATTTGGACAACGCGCTTCCTCGCATACCGTATGCAGCGTCTTGGTGCGCATCATGTCTTTTATTTCGGCGTAATTGCCGTCAGTCGTTAATTTAATGCGAAGCCAATCGGGCTTCGGCAGTTTTTCTGTTTGTTTGGTTGGTTTCATCCGGCATCCCTGCTTTCACTCCATTTAACAAGGTCGTATCTTCAAACGCTCTAATGGTCCCGTCTCAAGATAAGCCCTGGCCGTATCACTTTCGCTATTATAGCATGTTTCTTCCCTATGTAGCACGTTATCGCACATTAGATTCATTCGAATTTCAGATAAAAGCCATACAGATTTACGATGGATGACGAGTGTGCATGCTTCGCATAAAAACCAATGATTTGCAAAACCTAACCATCAAGCCATACAGCTACAGAAAGGATGGACAGCTTGAAACAGACCGTGCGATTTGCAGCAGCACTCACACTATCCGCCTGCCTATTAACCGGGCACTCCGGGCAAGTCCTTGCGGCGTCCCGACCTGCAGAGCATCAGGATGAAAGCCTTTTGCCAGTCCATTCCGCGCAGACCACGCCAAAAGCTGCCGAAGTGTTCGCTACCCGGCAAACGTTGTACGACAAATTAAGCTTGATGACGGGCATATCCTGGCCCCAGCTTGCCGCTATTGATCAATATGAGCGCACGCTGTCCAGCGCACGCCCCAAAACGCGGCCGCTTCTAGGCCAAACCGTTGGCGTCTTTATTGAAGAGGATCAATGGAGCGGCCTGCTGAATCCGAATAAAGCCGACGTATCGCCGCTTTCCATTCGCTGGTTCAACGGCATTGGCCGGGACGGCGATGGCGACGGGCAAGCGGAACGCAACAATGATTTTGATTTGCTGTATGCGATCGCTAGCAAAATTTTGCAGCATGGAACGACTGAGGACGATTTGGCTATCGGACTATGGGAATATTATCATAACAGCCGATCTGTCCAGCGCATCCAGCAGTTTACGCGCATTTATGAAACGTTTGGGCGACTAGATCTATTTGAGCATGCTTTTCCGCTCCCAGTCGGGAATAACTATTCTTATAAAAGCACTTGGGGCAACGCCCGCAGCTGGGGCGGCAGACGCAGCCACGAAGGCACCGATCTGTTCGCTGGCTACGGCCTCTCGGTCAAAAGCACCTGCTACGGCATTGTCGAGGTGAAGGGCTGGAACCCATTCGGCGGCTGGCGCATTGGCATCCGTGATCTCAACAATTATTACCATTATTACGCGCACCTATCCGGGTTCGATAAATCGCTCGCCGCCGGAACCGTCGTCAAGCCGGGGCAAGTGATCGGCTGGGTTGGAAGCTCCGGCTATGGCAAGCCGGGAACCCAGGGCAAATTCCCGCCCCATCTTCATTACGGCATTTACCGTGACCGCGGCTTGATCGAATGGTCCTTCGACCCGTATCCGCTGCTGAAAGCATGGGAGCGCGAGGAGCATCGACGCATGAAAAATGGGTAAATAGCAGCCCAGCTCCACTATGTACCGCTAATTGCTGGCCTCTGGCTGGCGACTAGCGGTTTTTTTTCATGGATAGCAGCCTTCATTTTTCGTGAGCAGCCTGATTTAATGATGACAAACATGTTGTCACTAATGGCATGCTATACTGGGTTAAAAAGGGAGGGAGGCCACGTTTGAAAAGGAATGATCGCCTCATTGCCATTATGATGGCTTTGCAGCAGCGGCCCGAGACAGCGCAGGCTTTGGCCAGCAAGCTTGAAGTATCCAAGCGAACGATTCTTCGCGATATGCAGGCGCTGGCCGAGATGGGAATACCGCTATATGCCCTATCGGGACCTGCGGGAGGCTTCCGATTAATGGAGGGCTATAAGCTGCCGCCGCTGCATTTCGATTCACAGGAAGCGCTCGCTGTGTTGTTTTCGCTGAATGCCATGACCAAAATGGCCGACACCCCTTTTAACCAAGCACGTTTTACAGCTATTGATAAAATTCGAGCCACGATGCCGGAGCATATTTTGCAGCATATAGAGCCGATCCTGGATCGTTTGGAGATTGCCATTCCCGATCGGAATTACAAAACGCCGCTGCTGGAGGAACTGCTGAAATATGCAGGAACGTCGATCTGGATTCGCGCCTTCTACCGCTCCGAGCAGCATCAAAGGTCGCTTGAGCTGCTGCCCCTTCGGCTCTACACAGCCCATGGCTTCTGGTATTGTGAAGCTTATTCCGTCGTGCATGAGGAACAGCGAACGTTCCGCGTCGACCGTTTTGTGGAATTGGAGCCCATTGAGCCGCCACTAGCGGCTTTCGCGTACTTGGATAAGGCTGCACCTGCTGAAAATAACGCCGTGAAGCTCGTACACATCGCTGCCCAATTAACGTACAGGGGAGCTTTGCTCGCTGAGCAGGACCCCCACTTTGGACAGCTGGTCAAGCAGGTCGACAGCCAGCTTTGGAAGCTTGAGATGGATTTGCCCATGTCCGAATGGGATTGGGCCGTTCAGTTTTTCACCTATATCGGCATGGATGCCGAAGTGACAGAACCGCCGGAGCTGCGGGCAGCTATCTATCAACGAGTATGCCAGCTCGCTGCCCGCTATGAGCAGCAATAAAAAAATAATCGACCAAACAAGGAGACGATACATGATGTCAGGAACATTTGCAGTTAGAGATCATTTGCTGGAGGAGCTGGAGCTGTCCGTTCGGACAAGCTGCTCCTTAATTGCCCAAATCCAGCCAACCGAGTGGGACTTTCGTCCGCAGGACAATATGCGTTCGCTGAAGGAGCTTGTTCATCATTTGGCAGCTATTCCCGCTACCGATCTTGCTATTTTGCAGGAAAAGACAGAGCAGGAAGTTGCAGAGGTTGAAAATGGAGCCGCTGGCATCACCAGCCCGGACGAGCTGATTCAGCGTTTTCAAGCTAACCTTGAATTGTTCAAGCAGTATATCCTTTCCTTAAGCGAGGATGAGCTGCTGACTAAATCTTCTAAAGCTTATTATTTGGAGCATGGCATGGTTCAGGTCAAATGGCTGATTGAGGTCACTACCCATACGTTCCATCACCGTTCGCAGCTTTACAACTACTTGAAGCAAAACGGGCATGACTTGAATTTCTTCATGCTGTACATGTAATTCAGCTACTAACTAAAAAATCATGAATGAGCCACTGAGGCGACAATTGCATCAGTGGCTTTCCTTTTTTCAGCTTCCGTATTGCAGGCTCCTTGCTTCTGCTTCTAATGCTCGCTCTCATTGTCTGCACTCGGCGCAGGCAGCACCGGTGCATCAAGCTGCTCCTCCAGCATGCTGCCGTCCGATGGCTGCGTCACTCCGCTTCCTTTTGACAGCGGCAGAGCAATATTAGGGGCTCCAGGGGCAGAGCTGCCAACTGGATTGCCTTTGTTGTCGTAATAATACATCGGGACGTCGCCAACGACGAGCAAATAGGAAATCGGAATTTCCGTCTCCACCATTTGCGGCTCCGTTTCGAACGGAATAATGATGGCAACCTCCGCGACAATATGAATGTACACCTCAATTAAAATCATATTGATGCCTGCATTTTGCTGGCGTGTGCTGAGATCTACTTTAACCGCGCCGACTGGCTCAAACTTGACGGGAACACGAGGACCATAAGACGCGATAAGCGGACTGCCCAGCGCATTGCCAATAGGGATATGCTCGGGAATTTCCTTAAGATGCTCAAGCGTCGATTGCACCGTTTCAATCGTCTGCGCCCTAATTTTCGTATGCTCGTTATAGTTCAGCATAAACCCCGATACTTTGCCATTGCTGTTCATTTTCCAATCGACCAGCTTCTCGAACTCGGACTGGCTGGACACCTGCTCCGTCGTCGCTTTATTAATTGCCTGCGTTGCTACTTGCTTAATTCGCAGCTGGGCAACCTTAGTAAGCGGCTCGCGCAAATGCCTATCTACGTATATAAAAGACTGAATGCCGCCAATGAGCAGCGTTAGCACAATGATGACCGCCCATATTTTGAGCTTTCGCATGGGCGATTTCGGCTTTGAGCCCCAGCTTCCCCCGCCGGACGACTGTGACTGCCCAGGCTGAAAGGCATCATAAGCAGTTGGCCTGGAAGCCGTACGCCCTGACGGCGATTTTGCTACAAAACCGCTAGAGCTGCTGCCTTTGCCAAACAGCGGCTTGCCCATTCCCCAGCTTTTGGGGCGACTCTTGCCGGAGCTAGGACGGCTTCCGCTGCCCCAGCTTTTGCGCCGGCCCATGCTTGCGCCAGTCAGCTTGCCGCTGCCCCAGCCTTTGGGGCGGCTAATGCCTGCGCCAGTTAGTTTGCCATTTCCCCAGCTTTTGCCGCTGCGGCTGCCTGAATTTTCGCTAACGCTTCCACGACTGCTCCAGCTCACTGTCTTCACCCGCCGCAGCGGCAGTCCAGGCCAGGATAGCTTGCGATTGCGGTTCAACAGCTGAAGCAGTCCCCATTTTCGCCCCCATCTTGCCATGCTTCTATCGCCTCCCGCCATAAGGATCGTCCCACTCCGTATTCAAGCTTATGCTTGGCTAGGCAAAAAAAGAAGAAGACCCTTCCACCAGCCTTGCCCTTGCTAAAAAGCTTGATTGTTCAGGTTATAGCTTTCATCCTGACGGTGAAGCCTATATAATGGAGGAACTTATGGTGCAATTGGATTGGAGGCTGGTACCCATGTTCACCTATCGGGAGAAGCTGTATATGCTGAAGACGCTGAAGCAAAACAAAGCCAAACGCTTATTCGGCTTGCGGAAGCTGCCGCCTGAGCATCAGGCTCTCGTCGACAAGCTGGAGCAAATGGTACGCAACGAGCAGGTCAACAAGGCGCATTTGTAGCCAGCGCCCTTTACGCTAAAGTAAAATGGATTCAACGATGGAGGAAATTATGCTAACTTTTGAACAAAAGCTTGAAATCATTACGTCCTTTCCCGAGCTGGAGCGCAGCGATGTGTCGCTCGGACGCGTTAATTTTCAATATGCAGGCAGCGTATACGACCGCAAAAATGTCGTTTACCACCTTCATCCAAACGGCAATGGCTTTGTTTACGCCGCCCTGCTGGACGGCTATGACATCGACGACAAGGGCCTTGTCAACATTCGCAGCCTGGATGAATCCGAGCTTCGCACATTGATTGCCGAAGCGATCAAATCGCTATCGTTCAAGCCTGAAGTGCCGCTTACCAGAGCACAGCGCAGAAGACAAAAGGCCAATTCCGATCAGCAATGGGCTAACGATGACGCGCAGACGCTTCAAGTGAGATTCGAGGAAGATACTTGGATGATTTACGACGGCATGAATTTGGAGATGGCCTTCGAAACCTACGAAGAGGCTGTCGAGTATTTGGAAGAGGAAGGCTTTTCGCGGGAATAGCCGCCTGCCTGTCCTGCCGTTTTCTTTTTCAAATAAGCTACAAAAAATACCTCCAGCAATGTTGGAGGTATTTTTTGTCTTATTCATTTAAAGAAATATTGCTAAACAATTCAGATAAATCCTTATGAAAATCCGGCTATTTCTGACAATTTTAGAGGTGGTTTTATGCTTTTTGAAAACGAGACAGAAGGAATGCGGCCAAACTGGACACCAGGTTTTAACTGGCGATTGTACTTTCAGATGGGTAATGTGGAAGTGTATAAAATCTGTGTCGTCGGCTCTGATCAAATAGAGGGTGCCATAGCATTAGAAAATCGTGGCGACCATGAATGGATACACTTTATTGAAAAGGCTCCTCATAATCGCGGGGTGAGAGAAAAATATAAATACGTGGCCCACCATCTCTTTGCTTATGCTGCTCAGCGACATATTGAGCAAGGTGGAGACGGATTTGTAGCTTACGAAGCAAAAAGTGGACTTATTCATCATTACGTCAATGAATATGGCGCAGTCTCTATGGGCAGCAGTCGTATGTTTATTCCTAATGTTGCTGGGCATAACCTGATTAGGTTATACTTGAATTAAAGGTGGTGGATTTCAAATGAACAGTAGCAACTATGTAAAAAGCTCTGGCAGAGGACGCACAGATGTAGCAGACACTCGTTTTAATGTTTATGAAGTCTCCCCGACTATACCCGGACCGAAAGACGAACAACGCGATAAAGAAGTTAGCGAAGCCATTGAAGAGTGGAAAAATTTGAATAGCAATCGTGAAAAGCTCCGCCAATAGGCGGAGCTTTTTTACAACAAAAAACTATATTTTTCTAACCCATATCATCTTATTAATACGCCTCAAGCTCGCGCTTTGGCAGCATTCGCACGTATTTATCAGACAAGCCCATCAGCTTCATAATATAATCATAATCGCTGCGGTATTGCTCAAAATTCGTAACCGGCTCCATCGTATCAAGCGATACGGCAGTGCCGTCCTCAAAGCCTTTGCCGGGAACGAACAAAATATCATTGTTGAAAAATGATCCGCTCGGCAAATAATAACGCATCCCGAGCACGTTCCGATCAATGTTCAGCAGATCATGGCCAAACAGCGTAGCACCCGATTCCTCCGGCTTAAGACCAAGCAAATTAGCAATCGTCGGCATCATATCCAGCTGTCCGCCGACCTGCTCGACTACCTGCCCTTTGCCGCCTTTGGCACCGCCTGGAACATGGACGATAAACGGAATATTAAAGCGGCTGAGCCGCGCATCATACGTCATGCCAAGCTCCGTCTTAAATTGCTCTGGATCGATTTTGTCAGGCTGCAGTCCGAAGTGGTCGCCGTACATAACCAGCACTGTATTATCCCACAATCCCTGCTCCTTAAGCTTGCTAATCAATGTACCGATGGCATAATCGGTATAATGAATCGCCGTCAAATAGTCGCCTAGTTGCGTTCCTGCAAGCGAATCCGGCAGCGTTAGCGTTACGCGGTCAGCTGGCACTTTAAAGGGAAAATGGCTGGAAGCTGTAACGAACTGCGCATAAAACGGCTGCTTCATTTCTGCAAGCTTTTGGACCCCGACCCGATAAAGCTCCTCATCCGACGCGCCAAAATCATTAAAATGGTCATCCGTATAATAAGGCTTATCATAATAAGCATCAAAACCAAGCGCTGGATACAGCTTATCGCGATCCCAGAACGTCACGTTATTAATATGGAAGGTAGCTGTATCATAGCCTTGCTCCTGCAACAGCTTCGGGAGGCTTGGAAACGCCCGGTCCCCGTAGCCTTTGGACATCGCTTCGCTCCCAACCGGATAAATCGACGTATTCGACATAAATTCGGCATCCGACGTATTGCCTTGACCGATTTGCTGATACACATGAGGAAAATAATAGCCCTCATCCGCCAGCTGATTGAGAGTCGGCGTAATTTCTTGGCCGTCCACCTTAAGATGAATCGGGAAGTTTTGGAAAGCTTCCATTTGCAGCACAATGAGATTTTTACCTGCTGCCGTACCAAATTGCACAGGCTGCTTCGCCGCTAGCTTGCCTTTCGCATCCTTATTTGCTCCAGCCTCAGCATAAGGATAGCTCGCTTGGAGCTGATTAATTTCAGCTATCGTTTCTGACAGACTGCCAGTTTCGGTCTCAATGGCTTCCGTGCTGGCCTGCCAAGCGGCAGATGCCTGAAAGCCGATAAAACCGAGATTTTTAGCCCGCTCTAGCTCATTAGCAATCGACTGATCCATATAAACCTGGCGGCTGAGAAACGATGTACTGCCGATCAGCACGACAAGCAGCACCGATACTCGGCCCATACGTTTGTATTCATACACTTTCCGCGTGCGAAATCGCCTCACCGCATATACCGCCAGCCAAATGGCCACATCAAGAAAATAAGTAAAATAGACAGGCTGGATTAGCGTCTGAACGCTTGCCCGTACTTGACCGACTTGATTAATCGATTTCAACACATTATACGTCGGCACCGAGCCGTAATAGTCAAAATAAACCGTCGAGGCAAACAGCAGCAGCGACAGCACCCCATTAACGAGTAAAAAAAGAGCGCCTTTGCGCTTGCCGGGGGCAATCAGCTCGAACAGTAATAATACGCCTAGCAAGCCTAGGCCGTCCATCGCCACATCTCTAATCGTAATCGTATCAAAAATAAAATAGCGAAATAAAGCCAGCTTGATCAGCAGCGCTGCATAAACAAGCAAAAAAGGCGACCGCTGCTTATTTTCCCCAAATAGCTGTTGTTGCATAAGCCTCACTCACTCTCTCGCATTCCACGTTAATATAATCAAGGTGAATATTTAAAAAAAAGAAGCCATCAACACGTGATGGCCGCTTCCTGAATGATAATTGTTAAGATTATATTAACGCATTTGCGTGTTGAATGAAAGAGGAGGTTCTTTCCGATTATTCCTCTTCATTCTTTCTGCTGCTTCATTAAGCGGTAATGGCTTGTAATTTTTCATTTTTGCCAGTCTGGCGATAAAAATACAGGAAGGTCAAGGCGAGCGCAATAATCGCAAAAATGCCTAAAATTAACATTTGCTCGCGCATAACCTCATAATCTCCGCTTGCTACAATCGCTTTGAAGCCAATAATGCTGTGTGTCATTGGCAGCCAAGGGTTCACCTTCTGCATCCAGTCAGGCAGCATCTCCAGCGGAAACGTTCCTGCGCTTGAGGTCAGCTGCAAGATCATCAGCACGATGACCGCAAAGCGGCCCGGATTGTCAAGCCATGTGACGAGCATTTGGACAATCCATGTAAAGGTTAAGCTAGTAATAATCGTGAATAGGAAAAATAATGGCTTGCTATGAACTTCGAGCTTGAGGACGTAGAGCAGAACCGTGTCGGCAATGACCGACTGCACGAGACTGACCATCGTAAACGTCATCGTCCGGCTGACAAAACGCTGCATAGGTGTAGCACTGGCAATGCCAGACTCTCTCAAAGAGAACACCGTCGTAAACACGAGCGCACCCATAAACAGCGCCAGTGATAGGAAATAAGGCGTAATGCCCAGCCCATAATGGCTTAGCTTATGATCGGTGTTTTCCGTAATTTTGACTGGAGCAGCAAACATGCTAACCGTGCTGTCTCCTGACTGTACTTCTGACGATTTACTCGCCGCTTCATTTAATTGGCTTGCAAGCTCGCCCGATCCGTCAACAAGCTTTACGGAGCCGTCGGCAAGCTGGCCTGCTCCATCGTCAAGCTTCTTCGAGCCGTCGGCCAATTCGCTAACGCCGCCGTTCAGCTTGCCAAGTCCTGTTTGCAGCTTGGCAGCTCCAGCCTGCAGACTTGAAGCACCTTCTGCTGTTTTCTGGCCGCCGGCCGCAGCTTCCTTCATCTTGGTGCTGAAGGTATGCAGCCCTTGAGCCAGCTCCTGCTGTCCGCTGCTAAGCTTAGCTGCTCCATCCAGCAGCTGCTTCTGTCCTTTAGCAAGCTCCGTGCTGCCCGCCAGCAATTGCTTCTGTCCGTCATGCAGCTGCTCGCTGCCGGACGCCACCTGGCGGCTTGCAGCCAGCAGCTGTGCCAGCTGTTCATTGCTCTGCAGCTCCGGGCTGCTCGCCACGAGCTGCTCCAAACCATCAGCGACCTGGCTTGCGCCGGCCGCAACCTGCGCGCTGGCCTTCTCCGAAGCCGTCAGGCCAGCGGACAGCTTCCCGCTTCCAACGCTTGCCGCTTGCAAGCCAGCTTCAAGCTTCGCAGCGCCATCGCCTGCGCTGCTTGCCCCAGCGCCGAGCTTGGCAGCGGCCGCAGACAGCTCACTGAGCCCGCTCGACAAAGTCGCGGTTCCCGACTTCAGCGTGCCTGCGCCTTTGGCAAGGTCGCCCGCTCCACTCGCAAGCTGCTTCACACCTGACTGAACGTCCGCTGTGCCGCTCGCCAGCTTGTTCAAATTCGTTTTCAGCGTCGTAATGCCTTCGCCCAGCTTGCCGGCCCCATCTTGCAGCTCCGTTGCACCGGAGCCTGCTTTTCCAAGCCCATCAGAAATTTTATCGATTTGCTCAAACATGCTGCGCGTATAGGCTTCCGTGATTTGCACGGACAGCTTCGACTTCAGCTCTTTCATTGCCGTGCTGCCGATTTGTGCGCCTACAAAGTTATAATCGCTATTCGGTTCAAAAATAATTTCCGCCTGCTTCGGCTCAGCCTCTGTCAGCGTCGCCGCATCCTGCGAAAACTGCTCAGGAATCGTTATCGTCATATAATAATGATTATTGCTCATGCCGGTCTTTGCCTGATCCTGCGTAACGAATGACCAGCTAAAGTCAGTATTTTTCCCCAGCTCATCGACGAAATCCTCGCCAATATGCAGCTGCTTGCCTTCATAGTCTGCCCCTTGGTCAAGATTAACAACCGCTACCGGCAGCTTGCTCGTCTGTCCGTAAGGGTCCCACGAGCCTTCTACTAGAAAGCTGCTATACAGCATTGGCAGCAGAGCAACCCCCGCTAACGTCAGCAGCACCATCGGCTTCTTGCCGAGCAGCTTGATTTCCTTCCAAAACACTTGAAATACACCCATCGCGAACACGTCCTTTTTCAATATGCTGATCTATGCTGCTTATATGTTGAACCAATGACCATTTCGGTATATTGGTCAGTTTTTTTCAAAAAAATAGGCATCGCCGTCTTGCTCTGACTTTGCCCATTACTTCACCGGATCGGCGACAATGCCATATGCGATGAAGGAAAGCATATTTTGTTTAATCTCATCCTTGCTAAGCGGCTCGCTCAGCTTATTCCAATCGGACGTCAATCCAATGTACAGCCGAAAAATCATAAACGCGGCAATCGCCGGATTGCAAGGCTTCACCTCGCCATTATCAATCGCCCGTTCAAGCTGCTGCTTCAGAAAATCCAGCGCGAACTGTTCCATTCGGCGAATGCCATCAAGCGCCTGCACCGTTCCAATGTCTCGAACCTCCTGCGAAAGCTTCACTGCCAGCTCATGGTCGGAGCGGAAATCGAGAATCGAATCAAGCACATTAAACAAATTGTCGCTAAAAGCCGCGTCCTGCTTCGTCCCCTCACACATAATGCTTTGCAGCTCTGCAAAGGCTTTGCCGAGTATTTCCTCAAACAGCTCTTCCTTCGTTTTGAAAAAGGTGTAAATCGTCCCTTTGCCTACATTTGCGATTTTCGAAACGAGATCCATCGTCGTTGCCTTATAGCCAAACTGTGCAAACGACTGCGCCGCCGCTTCCAAAATCAATGTTTTGCGATCAACCGCCATCCCCATAACCTCCCTTGCAAAAAGCGTTACAACCGTTTATTGCTCAACTTAATGATCAAAATTGACTAAAATTCATTTTTGGTCAATTGGTCATAAATTAATTTAACACACAGCGATGCAAAAGTACAATCTTTTTTTCATGCGTTTTTTCAAGCATTATTTCTTGAATCATTTCCTTGCATTTCGCCGCCATTGCACAGACCCAAGGGCGAGAAATAATAGTAGCTAAAATATAGCACCTTTATAGTCCGGTTTAAAGCTTGTTTCCTTTAGACGACGATACAAAATATTTGTGTTGCTCAAATTTCAACTACGGCATACAATAATACCAAGTAAATAAATTGGAATTAGAGGTGAACGGTGATGCGTGAAGTGCCGATGCGCTATGTAAAAGCGAACCAAGTTGGAATCGTTGCTTTTGTTCTTCTCTCCTTTTTCTTCAATCAACCTTTGTTATTGGGGATATTATGGATGATTCAAGTGGTCGGACTTGCTTCCGCGGGGAAGCTTAATCTTTTTGTACGGATCGCGAAGCTGTTTATAAAAGAGACTGGCACGGAGACGCAAGCGGCTGAGCTGCAGCGCTTCAACAATGTGCTCGCTGTGCTCTTCCTTACGTTGGCGCTCGCAACCGCAGCGTTTGGCTGGGACATTGCAGCGTATGCGTTCTCCGTTATGCTGCTGCTAGCCGCCAGCGCCGCCTTGCTAGGTTATTGCATTGGCTGCACCGTTTATTTTTGGTATAAGCAATTTCGCGCAGGCCGGAAAATAGGCGGCATTTAGCAATCGCTGCAAGCAGCAATATAAAAGCAGCAAAAAGGATCTCCATTCCAACTGCATTCCAGCAGGGAAAGGAGATCCTTTTTTTAGTTATTCGCTGTACAAGCTCAAAAGCTTATAGATCATAGCTGCTGCTTGTGCCCGTGTAGCCTCGGCCTGTGGAGCAAATTCATTTTGGCCCATGCCGCTTACGATTCCAGCCGCTTGCATGGCAGCAACACCTTTTTTGGCGTATACCGAAATAGCATTCTCGTCTGAAAATGGAGCTGCTGCTTCCTCAGCTAACTCGAGCTCCGCATATTTCGTTGCCTGATAGGCCATGACCGCCATATCTTGTCTTGTAATTTTGTCGTGCACCCCAAAACTGCCATCTGATTTTCCTTTAACGATCCCGAGTTTATAGGCTGTGGCAACGGCGTCATAATACCATGCCCCTTGCTGGACATCACTCAGCGGTGTTAGAGCATTCGCCTCCGTCAAATCCAGTCCATTCATTAGCATGGCAATAAATTCCTCTCTCGTTATGACAGCTTCCGGTTTAAATTGTCCTCCGCCCGTCCCGCTGATGATATCGCGTGCAGCTAACGCACCAATCGCTTGCTGCTGCCATGCTTTCGTTACATCCTTGAAGCCGACTTTCTTGTACACGACAGCATATTTGCTGAAATGCTTGGGCTTAAACACCACGCTCCCGCTTAACGAATCATATTTGCTATTTTTCACAGCTTCCAGCGCTCCGCTATCCGTGATATAGCAAATAATGACTTGATGCGGATTTTCACCAGGCTGCAATGAATATGGAATAGCTACAACGATATCCTCTCGCCCATCAAAATCGCTGACCTTCACCCCATCCACTTCCAACTGAAAGTCATAAACGACTGCACCAGTCAATTGCTGCTGCGTCTCGGAAGGAAGCTTGGAAATATCCGCTTTCGTTATGGTTAGGGTCAAGGTTTTTGGCGCTGTGCCTTTATTATTTTCAAGCCATTTCAAGGATAACGTTACGATGGCAAAACCCGTATCGATTTCGAGCGACTCGGCTTTCTCTGTGCTTCCAGCTTCCAATAATCGCGTGAGCGGGATTTTCACTTGCCATGCATTTGCCTCTGCATTTGATTTGATCTTCAGCTTGATTTTGCCATCGATGGCGCTTTCCAGCGCGGCCTTCACCGTTTTTTCATCCACCTCCACCAGCTGCTTGCCGCCTCCCGTCACCACAGGTGTCGCAGTTGGCTGCGATGAGCTCGAACCGCCAGACGGGCTAGTTGTCGGATTCGGTGTTGCGCTTGGCGTCGGTGTCGCACTCGCAGTTGGCTGCGGCGTCTCGCCTGGCGATGGTGTCGCACTTGGCGTCGGCTGCGGCGCTGTACTTGCAGATGGCTCAGGCGTCGGCGTTGGCGTCGGCTCCGGTGTCGGTGTCGGTGTCGGGGTTGGCGTTGGCGTAGGGGTTGGACCTTCGTCCTCTTCCGTAACAAGGACGGTTGCCTCCGCCGTCAAGTAGGTGCCGGCCACCTCGCCTTTTACTTTGAAAAGGCCTGTTTTGCTCATTTGCTCCTCATCTATTTTTCCCCATTGCACGTTTGCATGCTGCTCGCTGCCGTCGCTCTTGCTGACGGAAACGGAAGCTGGAAGCTGTGGCACCGCTCCAACAGCTGCCTTAACCTGCACAGGCTGAATCGCTGTTATGGCTGCTCCAGGCACTGTTCTCAGTCTTAATACAGTGACCGAATAGGCGGGAAAATCATAAGTAAAGGATTGGCCTAATCCGGCAACCTCCTTAACCTCAGGCATTACATTTTCCGGTGTGGCAAAAGAGTTTTCCGCCGCAGCCGATGCCGCTTTCAGCTCCAGCACGGTAGCGCTGCCGTCGATATAATCAGCATCCACATTTACGATTGAGGTTTGCTCGCTGCCGCCAATATTCACGACTTTGACGATTAGATCACCTGTCTTCTCATCCTTCGTCGTCACGCTGTAAAGCGGGCCAGGGTCACGATCCACCTCATGCACTAGCACGCCATCCAAATAACAGCGGATGAGCGAGCCCTGCAATTCGATTTTAATATCATACCAACGATTGGCTTCTACTCCGCTGTTCAAGGAATTGCTGACGTTCGACTTGGTGCCGCCAACCGCCTGCTCAATTACAGTCAACGTATTCGTCCAGCCGCCAAGATTCCACCAATAATAGTTGTCGGTATCCTTGGCGCCAAATCCGATCAGGAAGCCTTCCGAGCCCGCCGCCTTCTTCGCTTTCAATTGCAGCGTGTAATTGCTCCATTGCTGGCCTTCCTTCAATAGAAGCCGCGCATCCGTTGTACTTGTGGAGGATTGCTTCAGCACGCCGCTGTCAATGGACCATGCGCCCTTGAAGCTGCTCCACTGTGAAAGCGTCGACGGATCGCTGAAATCATTTTGCAGCAAAATCGTACCGTCGTTAGCCGTAACCGTTACATCATCAAACTCTACACCTGTGTTCCAAGCGCCCAATGCTATCGAGCCTTGGACGGTGCTGCTGCTATAGCTTTTATTTTTCTGAAGCTGGGATGGCATAAGCTGCTGGCCGACATGGCGGCTGAACAGCTGCTGCACGTAATAGTTCGGCGTCCCGTACGCCTGGCTGTTGTCAAACCAAATTAAATCGGTCGTCCACTGCGTATTGCCTTGCCTTGCAAATAAAGGCGCGAACGAAGACATCGCTACTACGTCCGAATTGCGCTCGAGCCCTGTCATAAATGCTGCTTCGGCAAGGGCGCTTTCCATATTGTTTTTTTTGCCCGTTCCGTGCGCTGCATATTCGCCTACAAAAACCTTCGGCCCGCTGCGGCTGTAATGGTCATACCGATTGACATTATTGTAAAACCACTGCGGACTCTGATACATATGCTCATCGACCAAATCCGCTTTATTGCCATTGCTTCCAAGCCAATCATAGGCATAATGGAACATCGAATCTTCTGGAAAAGCGCCCGCGCTCAGCACCAGCTGAATGTCGGGATATTTTGCTTTTATCGCATCATAAAACACTTCATACCGGTCCAAATAATCCTGGCCCCACAATTCATTGCCCACTCCAAGATATTTCATCTGAAAAGGCTCAGGATGACCGTTTGCAGCGCGTACGGCCCCCCAAGTGGAATCAACCGGCCCATTCGCGTATTCAATGAGATCAAGCGCGTCTTGAATATAAGGGTCAAGCTCGTTCATCGGCACTTTCGGCGGATTGCCGTGACAGGACACCTGACCGATAAAAATAATCGGCAAAGGCTCGGCGCCAATATCCTCAGACAGCTGGAAATATTCATGGAAGCCGAGGCCAAACGACTGATAATAATTCGCCGCCCATTGATTGCGCTGGACTTGGCGCTCCGCTACGTCGCCGATTGTATTTTTCCATCTGTAGCGGTTTTCAAGAGAACCGCCTTCGACGATGCAGCCGCCCGGAAAACGGAGAAAGCCCGGATTTAAATTGTCCAGCATTTCGGCTAGATCATAACGCAGCCCGTTTGTGCGATTTTGCCACGTCTTCTCCGGGAACAGCGACACCATATCCAGATCGATGACCGCCTGCTCCGTTCCGATAACGACGAGCTTGGCGTTCGTGCTGGCGGCATTCGATTGAATCGCACAGCCAAGCTTCTGCCAATCAGCTGTAAGGCCTGTCACCTCGCAGGAGCCATAAACCGCTTCATCTTGCCCTCTAAGCTGTACATCTAACGGTTTTGTCAAAGGACTTGCGCTCCGTGCATACACGCTGAAATGATAAGTTTCGCCGCTTGCTACAGCTAGGCCAGAATAGCCCGCATTCGCTAACCCAGCGCCTGCCCCGGCAGTACTTCCCGCATTCGTAATCGTCAGGCGTGCAAATCGCGGATTGCTGGCGTTCAGCGCTCCATCCGTTGCGGTCGTCAGCTCGCCCGAAGCGCCGCCATAAGCGGTTTTGCTCCAAGCAAACAAAGAAGTACCGAATTCGAAGGAGCGATTTTGCACCATTTCCCCATATAATCCGCCGTCCGCCGCATAGTTGATATCTTCATAAAAAATGCCGTATAACGTCGGGCTCACCTCATGAGCCGCCTCTCTTCCGTTAATATTCAAGGTGTAGGATGCCGAATCCAGCTCCCATACGACGATGGTAAAGGATTTTGTATCCTGCTCCGCCCCTTTCGCAATCGTCGCTGTCAGGATGACCGTCTTATCGCCTTGGCCCGCTTCCGGACGCGTTACCTTCCCCTGTGCACTCACCGTTGCCGGATCAGAAGAAACCCAAGTAATAGCCGTCCCCCCGGGACCTGCCGCGGGAAGTGTCAAATCCTTCGTCTGCTGCGTCGTATCGCCCAGCTCCAGCCAGTTTTTATCATAAGCAATGATTTCGATATCGCTTAGCGCCTCTCCAACTAGAGAGACAAGCTCACTTGATGATAAGGCGCGGTCATAGATGCGGAAATCGTCGATTTTGCCGTCAAAATAAGGATCAGCCGCAAATTGGGATTTGCCAATATAATTGTTCGTCGTAAAGCCAAGCTCGGAGGGATCATTTTGCATGTTGCTTACGGTGGCCACTTGAATGCCATTGATAAACATCGTATACGTGTTGCCGGAAATGACAACCGCTACATGCTGCCATGAGCTGGATGCCGGAAAAGCCGGGCCAGCCAAAGCATTTTCCCCGTTCCCTTGCGGTAGTGCCGCGAAATGCGCCACACCAGCATGATTTTTCAAAGTCAGAAACATCCAATTTGTCGTACTGGTACCAAAATCAAACACTCGCGCCCACGTTCCCAAGCTGTCCGCCTTCACCCAAGTGGCGATGGTCATATCATGGGTGGACGAAAGCAATCCATCGGGCAGCTTAACATAACCATCCGTTCCAAATAAATCAATGGCTCCATTTATTTTGCCATCTGCCGTGAAGGCCGCTCCTCCTGCCAATAAGCCGTCATGTCCGTTCAAAGAGCGGTCTTTCACCGTGCTGCCTGCTGTTTCATCAAAGTTGTAATGAAGCAGCAGACCATCTGGCACTGCCGCAGCAGTTGGGTCAGCCGTTTCTGATACAGGAGCTTCTGTTACAACAGCCTCCGCATTTGTATAAATTGTATTCTCATCCGCTGCAAACACCGGGGACACAACAGAGAAGCACAGCAACAGCACCATCGTGCTTGCTATGACATCTCGTAAAAGCTTATTGCGCAAAAAAACCATGAAAGTTGAACCTCCTTGTTTTTATTGGCATGCGTGTTCACGTTCTTCACAAATAATAAAGCGTTTTCATAAGTTGTTGAATACAGATTTATGGTGAAAATGTGTAAATTTATGTTTGAATTGGAATCCACGCACCAAGAGAAGCACAAAAAAATAACCTCTTGGCGATTTGCCAAGAGGTTTGTTTGTTCAAACGGCCGCTGCCTGATGATCCAGTTCGGCAAGCGGCTGTGTTATGAAATTCGCCATTTTGCAAATGCTAAATAGGCTCTATTGCTGCTTATGGCTTAGTCGGAATTTCAAGCTTCGTATACCAGGTTTTCCCGCCGTCCACCGTGCTATAGATCGCTGGGGAATTCAGGCTCGTGTCCGCCATAAACCCGACATAGGTGCTCGTAAACGAGATCGTATTGGCATACCCGACCGTATCTGACGGCGCAAACCAGGTTTGCCCGCCATTGGAGGAACGTCCGATTCCAATGCGCTGCGCCGCTGGAGAATAAGCGCTCAAAATCGCTGTTCCACCCACAAGCTCAAGGTCGCTCGGATGTCCGCCCGGTGATGCCGGCCCTTGAGTTACGAGTCCCTTTGCTTCGCCAGGCGCTTTGCCGCCGCCCGCTGTACTTTGGCTAATGACTTTGCGCCAGCTTGCACCGTTGTTAGCCGAAGCATACACCGAATACGATTGCTGCGACATGCCAGCTCCGCCATTAAATTGCGCCCAGACTTGAGTGCCATCAGCAACGATTTTACCGCCGCTCAGCTCGTCCGCCTTCACATGGAGCGAAGTTGTCCAGGTCACGCCTCCGTCCGTCGTTCTCGACAAGTTATAGCCGAGTCCCGGCAGGATGACTAGCGCCCAGCCTTGATTGTCATTCACAAACTCCGCATAGCGCGTGTTTGCCGGGGTTGCGATTTTCGCCCAGCTTTTCCCGCCATCCTTCGTTTTATAGGCAAAGGCATTCGTATAACCAAAGCCATTATTTTTATCTATAAAATGAATACGCTGCAGCTGAAGCTTGCCTGTAGGCAGCTTCGTAAATTTGCTTCCGCCATCCGTCGTAAATAGTAAAGCGTTCGGACCATTGCTTGCAGATTTAGCTAGCGCCCAGCCCGTCGTATTGGAGATGAAGTCGAGCTGTGCAAACTGCCACGTTCCTTTATAAATCGACTGCCAATGGGAGCCTGAATCGGATGTCCCGATTAGAAAGCCATTTCCGGCCGCCCTTCCCGTCGTTGCATTTAAAAATTGAATATCGCTAAAATGGTACGCGCTGTCGCCTGCTGGCTTGCCGCCGAACAAATCCTGACCTGCTGCCTGATCCGCAGCTTGCGCGCTCGGCAGTACCGTAGCCAAACCAATTGCAATTGCCGCTGCTGCCATCATGCTTTTCCCTTTGGAGATCGATCGTTTGGATGTTTTCATTATGAATGTCCTCCTGCTTCGTAGGTGGTGTAATAAACATTATGATTCTGTCTTCTTAATACCCTTCATCCACCAAAACGAATCTTATGTCTAAATAGTTGCATGGTAAAAGAACATAATTTCAATACCTGATTTGTAACTTTTTATCCTTTGCATTTTTTTATAATCATTATGATAATAAAGGTTACAGCCCTCATTCGATTCAAATGTTGTGCAACAAAATTAGACATAGGCAGGTAAGAGGCAAAATGGACAACCGCAGGCAGTCACAAGGACATATGGCACGAAATGTAGACGAGCAATCAGGAAACAAAACGTACAGGGCTGGGCTTGACGGAATCAGAGCAATCGCCGTAATTGCGGTTATTGTGTATCATCTTCATCCCGGATGGATGCCGGGCGGACTGCTCGGCGTAGGCATCTTTTTTGTCCTATCCGGTTATTTGATTACTAGTATATTAATGCATGAGCTAGAACGACATGGAAAAATAGATTTGAAAGCTTTTTGGACCCGCAGGGCAAAAAGACTGCTTCCCGGCATGCTGTTTATGATCGCGGTCACCGGAGCAGCGACCTTGCTGTTTGCTTATCCGCATTGGTCTCCTTTTTTAACCGATTTGCCAGGCGTACTGCTATATGTGAGCAATTGGTGGCTCATTTTACATAACGTTTCTTATTTCGAAAGCTTTGGCCCCGCCTCGCCGCTCGGCCATTTATGGTCGCTTGCTGTAGAAGAACAGTTTTATTTGGTGTGGCCGCTTATGCTCTTATTCGGTCTGCGATTTTTGAAGCGGCGCCGTGCGCTGCTGCTAGGCATACTTGCACTGGCTGCCCTTTCGGCTGCTGCTATGGCTTGGCTTTACCAGCCTGACAGCGATCCTAGCCGTGTTTATTATGGAACCGATACACGTATGTTCGGCCTGTTAATAGGGGCGGCGCTAGCTTTGATATGGCCTTTTCATAAGCTTAAACCACGCGTATCCAATGAAGCGCGGCTTACGCTGGATATCATTGGAGGAACGGCACTGCTCCTAACGCTGCTAGCTTTTTGGTATACGAACGAATATCAGCCCTTCTTATATTTGGGGGGCATGCTGCTGCTGTCCGTTGTGTCCATGCTGCTCATTATGACAGCGGCGCATCCAGCCAGCCGAATTGGCCGTTTGCTTTCGATTCCGCCGCTACGGTTTATCGGCGTTCGCTCTTACGGGCTATATTTATGGCATTATCCGGTCGTTATTTTGACGGGCCCAGCTGTTGATACGGGTGAAGTTTCGGTTATGCGCCTAAGCCTGCAAGTTGTGTTGATGCTTGTGCTTGCCACCGTATCCTATAAATATGTTGAGCAGCCCCTTCGTCACGGAAGCATTAGTAAGCTGTGCAAGCAATTCCCCAGTTGGATGGCCGCCCATTCCTATCGAAGAGCCTTTATCGCTTTCTTCAGCGTCTGCTTAGTCGTCACGATGTCGTATGCGCTCCGAATGGATGGGTTAGCGTCGATCTGGAGCAATAAACCGTTCTCACATGTTCAGGCGTCGGGTAATTATGCCGCGGGGAATGCCGATGGTTCGGAGACGGAGCCCGCTGGGCAAGGGAGCTCTGGGGCTGGTACGGGCGTTGCACCGAGCGAGCCCAGCACGGGCGCACCCGAGCAGAAGCCGTCGCCAAGCGGGGAGCCAAGTGCAGTGGCAAGCCCGGAAGGAAGCGGCGAAGCGATCACCCATGCAAGCACCGAGCCGAGCCCGTCTGTTAAACCGAGCGAGTCGGGTGAGGACGGAGTCAAGCGGGCGCCTGAGCATGAGGAGCAGCCTCCACAAGCTGAATCGAAGGTAACCGCAATTGGCGATTCCGTCATGCTCGACATTCAGAGCGCTTTGGAAAAACTCGTTCCGGGCATAGCGGTAGACGGTCAAATTGGCCGACAAATGTCCCAAGCTCCGCCTATCCTTGAGCAGCTCCAGAAAAACGGCAAGCTTGGCGACACCGTTATTATAGAGCTGGGAACGAATGGCGCTTTTGCAAGCAAGCAGCTTGCGCGAATTTCCGAGCTGCTTAAGGACCATAAAAAAATTATTTTAGTGAATACACGTGTTCCCCGTCCATGGGAGCAAATCGTCAACGATGCTCTAGCCAAAGCAACTAAAGATAATAAGAATATGGTACTTGTTGACTGGCACGCTGCCAGCTCGGGGAAAGACGACTATTTTTCACAGGATGGTGTTCATCTGACGACAAAAGGGGCAAAAGTGCTGGCTGCGCTGATTGCTCGAGCTGTTTAAAGCTTGGATTTGCAGCACATGCAACATCTTGTAACGCCTCGTAACATCTTGTAACATTAAAAAACCGCTTGTCATTGTCATAAGACATTTGACAGGCGGTTTTTTGTGACTCAAAATTAACCTTTAATCGTTAAAATCGGTTCAACCTCGGCTACGACTTGGGCCATGCCGTGTTCTTCATGGGATTCAATAATGGCATTGATATCCTTGTAGGCATAAGGAGCTTCTTTCTTTAATTCCTCTTCCCACTTCTTCAAAATATCCGGCCTCGACTTAATATCGTTGCGGTTCGGATCAATCGGCGTAACCACATTAAACTTGGCAATAAATTCACGAAATAAAGCATCATCCACCTTGATCGAGTCGCCTCGGGAAAGACTTCTGCCCGCACCGTGGCTGGCACTGAACAGACTATCCCGATTGCCGAGTCCTGCAAGGATATAGCTTTTTGCACCCATCGATCCCGGGATGAATACAGGCTCCCCCGTATATTGGAAAGGCGTATTCATCATTTGTTCTGCCGACTTTGCAGTACAGGCCCCTTTGCGGTGGATAAAACCCGCGCTGCCATCAATCGTTTCTTCCCAAACAAAATTATGCGGCGCATCGTACAGCAATTTATAATCGAACGACTTCAAGCTTTGATGCAATGCTTTTTGCAGCATGAGTCCCAAAAACAAGCGATTCGCAAAAGCAAAATTAGCCGCATTATGAAGGAGGTTCCAATAACGCTTCCATTGCAGCGCATAGCGCTCAGATTGCGGCAGCACATAGATGCCATTGCTCGGATGCTTTAATGATGCAGGATAAATGTCTTTCAGCATTTCCTTTATATTTACACCTGCATGATGTCCAATGGATACGGAGCCTGTGTGAATCATCACGACCACTTGGCCGTGCTTAATGTTCCACTCGTTAGCCAAGGCATGATTGCGAATATTTACTACCTTTTGTATCTCGACAAAATGGTTCCCGCCGCCAATGGAGCCAATCTGGCTGTCATAGGAAAGCTCTGAGCTGCCCAGAAAGCTGTCGAGTCCGTCTACTTCGCCTGCAATGAACGAGCCGGAACGATTGACTCTGGCAAGGTCTTGCTCTTGCTGCCTCGCATCATAAAAATCCCACAGTCCCTGGCGACTGCTCCCTTGCTGCGATGCCAAAACACCCACTAAGCCTTCTTTGAAAATCGCTTCGCGCTGCGATCTTGTCATCGGGATGTTACGGCCGCCTTCGAAGAAAATGTGGCGAATGTCGGCTTCAATTTTTTTGAGATTAGAACGAATGTCGTCCTCCTGAAGCGAGGTCGTATACAGCCGCATGCCGCAGTTAATATCGTTGCCTACAGCTTGGGGAATGACGAAGCCTTTGGTCAGTAGGGTTGTGCCAATTGGGATGCCGCTTCCTTTATGGAAATCCGGCGTAATCGCAACTTCTTCGATCTTGGCATCCGCATTGGAAAAATAGCCGGTCTGCTGCTGCTTCAGCATTTCGACCGATTCATTTACCGTTAGGAGCTGGTCCAGCTCTGCCAACGCATTTTTCTCAAGCTTTATATCGTCATTAATGAAAAATCGTACAGGTACATGGCTGCTATTTTTAATTTTCAATCAAGAACCATCCTTTTCATTCGTTGGTTTATTTTTATTATTGAGCATTTGAATGTTTTCGACAGAAATGCATAACATGGCTGCTCACCCTTTCGTTGTTGATTTATTTAATGTTGTATGATTGATTCTAGAGTTATTATTATAAAGAAAATTTCTCCCGTTTCAATGCTTCTACATAACTGATCATCGGTTCTTTCTCCATCAGATGGATTAAATCAATGATCTTTTTCTCCATAACGGCTAATTCATTCTCATTCCTAAACAATTCCATAAACGGATCATACAGACATGGATTTTTCATAGCTTCAGGGTTTCGATTATCTACTAAAGACGCCCACTGTAAGTAGCTTTCACAAATCCATTGTACCAGAGTACGCTCCACCCGTATCATATCCGGACACAAAGAAAATACATTTGGCGAGTAATCTATATTAAGCTCCTTTGCCTTAAACAAAAAAGCAGGTGCTGCTCCTACATTTTCAATCCACCAACTCAACGAATTCCCGTTAAAATGAGAGAGTTCCCCTTTTTTCTCACCCCAATGGATTTTGCCGATTTTCCTTACGGCATGTCCTAAATACCGTTTTTTGTAGGTACCAATCGTATTGCTGTAGACATCAATCGGATGTTTCGCAGCCATAGACTGCCACCCGGATTGATGAAAAGCATAGGTGCCAACATCAATAAAACCATGCTCTTTTCTGAAACATCCCCCTAAAATATAAAACATAAGCAGAGGCTCGTATATTGGATACACCTGTGCCGCCACTTCATTTCCCTCTTCCGCCAGCTTCATATACAATAACGTGTACTTGCAAGCCCTTTGAGCATGGGTAAGTTTCATTTGCTTCAATTGAGGATACCAATCCTCAGCCGTAAGCTCATAGCTAATTCCTGCCGCTTCGTAAGGATGAAAGTAAAGGGGATGCGATTTAATTCCCATCGTTTCACTAAACTGAACCAAACGACGAAAATATTCACTGACATACAGCATATCAACATCGCTTTCCGCTACCGTTCGTCTTCCTGTATCTTCTGCTTCCTCTAATCTCGTAAGATAGGATATGAGCTTTAATATACTTTCATCGCCCTGTTTAATGGCAAAATCCACCAAGTCTGCATCATAATCGGTAAGGGGTATAGTGAGCACAGGAAGTTTATTTAGAAAATCAGACATCGGCTGTCTTAGCATGAATTCTTTTTCGCCTAAATAGCTCAAATATATATCTTCCGGCCCCTCCACCTGTTTGATTTGGATTCGGGAGTAATCACAGGTGTTGTACAGCTGATGATTAAAATAATACCGCTCTCTTACATTATCAATTTCGGCACTTTTCGCTTCGATGTTATAATAGCAATGGAACGGAAAACCTTGAATGGACAGACAACTATTATTGTACAATCTTTGTAAATCCACTGTATTCGCCACATATGCGTTGGCATTCCCGAGCCTTTCTTTATCATATTCATGAATAAAAATGTTGCCATCGCTGCTTTTCCACCACTTGATATATGCTCCACTCGCTTCTTTTATTTCAGTAAGTCCTAATTCATTATCTAAGAGCCATCTTGAAATATCAGAATCGTATACTGTTTTTACAAGCCATTGCTTTTGCTTTTGCAATAACCCATATTTAACAGCCTCACTCTCCAAAAACTCCTGAACGCTGTCTGCTAAAATGGAATAGGTACCCTGAATATAACGATATAGCTTGCCATCCTTACCTATGAAGTCACCGCCATCACGATAATCATAATAAATACATTCCACTAAATGCTGTCCCTTATCATATAGGTGTTTGGGATACCTATTACCATTTGGTTCATTTCCTAATACATTAAATGTAGTACCTTGATACGCTATCGATCCGAAATTATATCTAAGTCCCCCATATTGCTCTTGAAAATCCAGTAAAGCCGCGAATACAGGGATACCATGCTGTTGAAGGCTCTTTGCCAGCGTCGTTCTATCGGTTATCGTTCTTCTATGATAGCACTGCGCAACAAACTCTTCGGCTAAGCCAGACAAGCGATTTAACTGATTCATACAAGGATCATCCCTTTCTTCCAGGCGCATATCCGCCTTAGACCAACCGAATTTTCGTTTCAAAGCTTATCGCTGCTCGGCTCGCCGAACCACAGATGGATACACTATTGAAAACCATAAAACGGGAATACGACCACTCATAAGGAGAAAATTTATTGATTAAGACCGCTGTGCTATACTTCCTGATTTCAACGTCAGGCGAGTTGTACACCCATACTTCATCCATTTCCATGTTTACAACGATTTCTTCTACAACAGGTCGGGAACACTCAAACATTATTTCCGCCTCGCTTTGCCCTTCTCTCCATTTCCGCAGCACAGCAGGGGTATAACTTTTATATTCGGCAAAAACAACTGTGTCTTGAGCATCTATATGCAAAGCACAACAATCCTTATTGACCTCTAGCTGCAGCGTCTCCACACGCATTCCAGCGTTAAGATGTACACGCTTAATTGAACGATGTTTTGTCGCATAAACTAATCTGCTGCTATCGGCTGTAAACGCAATTGCACGAATCATTCCCATATGAGAAGGAAGCCCCAGCCACAAAAAATCATCCTGTTTAAATATCACCTGTGCGCTAGCCAACTGCCATACGGCGATCGTTTCACCAAATACGGCAACAGCAAGCCGCTGCTCATCGGGACTAATCTGAATAGCAGCAATTTTTTGTTTTTCATAAGTATGCTGCAGCATAACCTTGCTGGTGCTTAAATCGATCACATAAAATGTTTTATAATATTCAGGGATAGGATAACCATCATCTCCTTGTGGATCGTAACTGCCGGCTGTCGGAACAATGACTAAATAGCTTCCTTTTGGACTAAAAAAGACGTGGGTGTATTCCTCATAATAGGCATTGCGCTCCAGTTGCTCCCAATCCAGACCTGGATATAAAAACTCAGTATGCAGTCTTCTCTTGGCGACATCATAAAGCTTCACAATACCGACACCCAGCCCAACCGCAAGATAACGAGAGTCCGGGCTAAAAGCAAGGCAAACCTCTTCCGCCTTCTCCTCACGGTAAAGTGGCACATTATCCTCAAACGAGACAATCTCTGCTCCATCTTCAGCATTCAGAAGCTTGAGAATACCATCTCTGTACATAACAGCAAGCATCGTGCCTTGTGAATTATGTTGGAGCTCTATAATCCAGACATTTTCCTTCTCGCCGATTTCTATAAAGACTTGATGCTCTTTGCGAGGCTCTTTGGCATGAAGCAGCATTCGCTGCTCTATTTGTTTACGTAGTTCATCTACCTTTCTTGTAAAAGATGAAGGTGCAGTTTCCGGAAGCTCCTTCAGCCTATTAAGAGCATCTACAACATTATTTTCGCGATAATGTGACTGTGCCAAATAATACAGCGCCTGCCCTTTCAAATCTGCAGGCAGAGAATTTTCATAGATCAACCAACCCAACGAACGAACAATCTCATACTGATTCTGATCAGCATCAAACGCCGGTATAATCCCCTGTATAAACTGCAGCAACTGATCCGTCTCTTTATTCAGGCCAAAACGTTCCTGTCCGTTCACTGCATGCTGCCGCAGCAAAGACGTGACTTGCTTCGCCTCAGCCACCTCCCCGGTGTGCAACAGAGCTTCTATGTATATGTATATTTTACGAAAATTCAAATACCATTCTTCCTTCGGACTTAAAAAAGCTCTGCTGAACTCAGAAGAAGGGGTAAGCAATTTTATTGCGTCCTCGTATCTGCCATCTTCATTATAAGCAGCAGCATGAGTGACGATTTCCTTTAAATGCTTCACTTATACCTTCCTTTCACGAAATAGGTTTGCAACCATATGGACCATACTTTAATATAATCGGCTTTTACGTGGGATTTTTTCACTATAATAGTTTACCATTGAAGATCAGTATTCAATTTTATTCAAATATAAATAACCCCATAAATAAATTCACTATTTTTATTATCAATGTATTAACAAATATGAGTTTATCGCCGATAAACAACAAGTAAATACACATAAAGGGAGAAATAAAGAATGAGTAGATTTATGGTTATTGGTTTGGTTATAGCAATTATGACGATGACAGCCTGCAGCCCGCTTTCTGAAGCAATAGGAACAGAAGGTACAAGCGGTTCTGCTGTGAATGCTTCAGCGGAGCAAGAACTCGAAACGAAGAAATACAATGCCTATATCGATTTGGCAAATACGATGAATGATGGATTGTTTGAAAAACTGCTGACTGTTTATGTACGCAAGTTCGGATTGGAACAAGAAATGGTTATCCCAAAAGGCTTCACTGAGTTTAACAGCAGTCCGTTTGGGCTGGATGCGGTTGACACAATGAATGAAACAATGAAATTGGCTTCAAGTGAACCTGCCTTCGGTGCGGTTGACGATTCTATAAAACAGCTGATTCCATATATGACGGACATTATGAAAACGCTAGATGAGGCTTTAGAGTATTATCAGGAGGGAACCTATAGGCAAGACGATTGGAAGCAAGGGAAGGCACTTCACGCTAAGCTATTCGAGCTGTATGGGCAATACGAAACATTGTCGGAGATATATTTCCAAGATTTAGAGAAATTAACAGAGCAGTCAAAGCTGGAGGAAATGGAAGCATTGAAAGCTTCAGACTACATGATTCGTTACTACGCAATGAGCTTATTAATGCGTGCCCAAAATATTCAAACCGCCTTCTATGAGAAAAATATTGGGGAAGATAACATTTTGGAGTTTGATGTGAAGGAATATGAGGAATTGCATCGCCTGCTGAATGAGGATATTCTTCAATTTAATGAGTATCTTAAGGATGATGAGCGTCGCAAGAAGGAAGGGTGGGCCTCGGCAGGGGGTTTCACTAGTTCGATTAAAGATGTACAGACAGCATCTGCGGATATATTGGAGACACTCAAGACAGGTGACACGACAATAAATACTTTTACGAAAGGCTCTGTCATGGCCGGAACTGGAAAAAATGATATTTTTGCAACCTATAGCAATAAGGTTTCATTTCTCGTTAGCGGCTATAATACAAGTATAAGCTTGCAGGTATACAATTAAATAGAGCTTAGATAATTAGCTGCAGATAGAAACAGGCAGAGCACGGCGTAATTAGCCGAGCTCTGCCTGTTTGTGGGTCTATAGCCTACGCCGCAGCCGTTGGGCCATTGAAACCTTTTTCAAGTGGATGAAGCAGCACTTACAGATCAAGCATTTTTATGGGACGAGTGAGCACGCCGTTACCAACCAGATTTGGATCACACTCATCGCCTTCTGTTTGCTCGTGCTGGTGAAGCTGGAAACGAAGGTGAAACACAGCTTGCTACAACTCACGCGCTGGCTGACGAAGCTACTTGTAAAGGCCGAACATTAACGCCTACAAAAATATATAATTAAACTAAATGGAAAGGCTACCTTTGAGAGCTGTTCGACCTTTTTCGTTGTCTTGTTTATATCGGCTGTGGTTGTTTCTTTTTTTAAAACGACGCGCTCCTTTTGCAAGGAACACGCCAATTTCACCGATGAAGTTCAATGAGCAGTTATTGGATGCCTTGCATAATTGCATTAATAATGCCTTGCTGTGTTACGGTGTTGTTGGAACGATTGAACAGTGCAAATCCGTGCTGGCCATTGTAGCCGTTGTCCCAGTATACAGGAACCATTTTGTATGTCTTGGCGGTTGACGTAACGGCTTTGGCGAATGCTGCGCGGTACGCATTGTTTGTGGAATCATATGCGGTTTTGTCAATCGCGCCAAATTCGCCAATTACAGCAGGGTAGCCTTGAGTCACAAACTTATTATAAACAGAATTGAACTGCGCGTTCAGGTAATCCTCCTGTCCCCAAGTAGACTTTTTGGAAGGATTCGTCGCAGTCGCTCCCCATTGCGTGATATTGCCGTTTTCCTCGCCTGCAAAATCCCAAGGGGAATAATAGTGCACCGAAATCATAATCCTTTTCTCCGAGATAGGGATTGTGGAGGATCTGTACGTGTCCGTTGGGAGGACGAAGCCATAATTGCCAACCGTATAGTCAATATTCGTATTCCAGCCTGGAATCAGCAACCATCTGGCACTGTTATTGCCCCCGGTCTTTCGGACTGTATCTACGAAAATTTGATTGTATGCATTAAGATTAGCGTAGTATGCAGAATTCGGATTCCCGTAAGTACCGTCAAACACTTCATTCATCGATTCGAAAATAAGCCGCTCGTCATAGTTGATAAACTTATTAGCAATTTGCTGCCAAACACGTTCATATTTCTCCTTGATGGCAGCCTGATTTCCGCTATTTACCAGTAACCATCCACCCTGGATGGAATTAAAGCCATCGCCATGAATATTAATAACAACATATAGACCTTCATTGTAAGCATAGTCCACGACCGTTTTCACTCGGTCCAGCCATGCGGTATTAATCGTATAGTTGGGAGCGCTTCCAATATGGTTCAAGTAGGAGACGGGGATGCGAATCGTCTTGAAGCCTGCTGCCTTCACCTTTTTGATCAGCTCCGTTGTAATGACAGGATTGCCCCAAGCTGTCTCGCTTGGTGTACCGTTCACCGTCGCCTCAAGCTGATTGCCCAAGTTCCATCCTGCTCCCATCTCGGGAACGATTTGCGAAGCCTGCAATGACCTAAAATCGGATGTAATGGGTGTTGCTGCCGATACTTGAGCACTCCATCCCGTAAAAACCATTGTAGTCAGCAAAACAAAAGCTAAACTGCAAACGCCGTATTTCTTCATTTTTGCGAGCATGTCTAAACCTCCGCTAATGTTATTTGGTTGCGCAACAAGCAGAACAGATACCATAATTACTCATAGTCAACGATATAAAAATCCCCGCCCTCCCTTCTTCATCAGTCCAGCTTGCGTTGTAAGCAAGGATCGGCTCTTACAGGCATGGCCAACCAAAGGAAACAACTGTCTCCCTTCTCATTACGTAACATATTATTGGATAATAAGGATGTGTATTCCTATTTTTTATCTATATGGTTACAAGTACGTTGATCCGAAAATGAGTCTTCAAGCAAAGTGCTCATATAAAACAAAAAAAGCAGAAACCCCTGTGTGACAAGGCTTCCTGCTTTTTTGGATTTATTATTTTGATTATATCTAAATATACGTTCTCTGACTTGGGCACGGCCAAAAGTTAGCAAGGCTTGTTTTAATTCGTTTATCAATCGTATGCTTACCTCGCCTCTATATAAGATTGCTTCATCGTTAGACGGTTTAATAACGCTTCTCCAGCGGACTTAAACACTCTATTTTTCTCCAAAAATTGTTCCACTTCGGATAACTTTGCGGGTCTATATCCTACGCTACAACCGCAAGAGTGATAAGTAAATCCATTACGATATAAAATCTCTACTTTCATCCATTGTTTAATATCATCTTTTTTAGGAGCTTGGAAATCATGCCCCATATCCTTCATGATTTCGCTGCATTGCGGACATTTATATTCTCTATTCCCTATTTCGGCTTTGCTAAGTTCTTGATCGGATGTTTGCTTGAATACTTTTCTACAGCTAAAACAAGCATAGATATCTTTATAGGGTCCATACATGGCGTATCTGCACATAATAATTACCTTCCTTCAAAATTATAATTCCCTTAGTAATAATTCATCTATTAACTGTTTACTGTCCTTTATGATTAAAGTTTGATTGGGCCGATCAGGATTCCAGCCCGCTTTCAAACCGTAATCAATTAAAACAGATCTAATTAATGGCTAGTAAAGATTTATATAATAGCATTCTTTCCAATCAAAAATGATCTCAATGAATGAATTTCGATGTTTGCCAGAGTAAGCTCGAAACACGACATCATATGATCTTTCGTTTACCATACCTATGAACAAACGATGATGTACAATAATAGAGATTAATTTTTTTCTAAATACCTTCATGTTCAACTCCAGTTAAATATATATTTTGTCCCGTATCTACTAAACAAAATATCATTGAATTCCTGCAGTCCCAAAAGTATCATTAATGGCTTTCTCATATTTATCCCACTTGAAGTAATAAGGCCCTAGTTGAATACGTTGATTGTCCGGTTCTTTTCTGAAGTCTTTCCATATAACAATATCATCTTCCCTTTCAATTCTAACAGATATAAAACCACACTCTTCATCCCCGCACCAAGGGCAGACTAGTATGGGGTATCTTGAATACATATATTCATGCTCTTTTTTCAATAGAAAATAATCAATCATTTGCCTCTGGTTCTCTTCGCTTCCCCAACCTAGAGCTGGAACCATATCATGCTTTTTGAGCATTTGGTAGAGTGATCTTCCATCAATAAGGATATCAGCAAATTTGGTGTTTTTATTTCCATCCTGATCAGGATCATATTCATCAAAGCGACTTGACGGTCTAGTTTGTAGGTCATTTATTGGTTTCATGTTTTCTCCTTGCTACTTGCACAGATTTCACCTAACGTTGTTCGATCCATATCTTTAATTGTTGATTCCGATGCTCCAAAAACTTTTGCATATACTTCTTAAGTATCAGTCTTTCAACTGCTTTTCCAAGCATTCCAAATGGGGCTTCAAAATACAGCGTATCCGTCATTATAGTCTTATTACCTAGTTGTTTGAATTCGTGCACATGCCTTAAGCTCTTAAACGCTCCCTTTTGCATGTCATCGACAAATAAAACAGGTTCTTGATATTCCGTCATTTTCGAGGTCAGCCTTTGCCTCACTAAGAAATGAGTAGCTTCAAAAGTTACGGTTTGGCCTAATCCGATCGTCTCTGAGGCAACTTCCATAATGGCTTTTTCTTTTGTGTGTTTCCAGACTGTTTTTGTGTGTACGTCTATATCTCTTGCTAAGTCAAAACAAACCTGAATAGGAGCAGAAATCTCAATCTGAGTCTTAACTATAATCAAATGATTTCCGCCCTTTCTGTTCTTTGCTTGTTCAAATATCTTTTGTCGCTTCTATCCATTTGGTTGCCACTTCTATTAATTTATTTCGTTTATCTTTAAAATCATTGGCAGATGTAATATGGATGGTTGCTCTATCACCTGTAACCCAATCCAAAAGTTCGGTTTCATCTTTAAAGAGTGGCCCATTATTCTCGTATATTGTTTTCTTGGAACCACAATGAAAGACAAGGCGAAATCCTTCTTTCACCCGGAAGTTGAAGGTTATTCTATCTTGATTGTTCATGCAAAAACTCGGTGCATTCCATTTAATACGTGCTGTTATTTGATCATTTATACCTAAAATGATTTGGCGAACCTCTTCAATCTCTGTTTTTAAAGGATGCTCCAATTGCCCAAGATATTCTGATACTTGTTCATTGTCAGAAAGCTTTTTTGAATGACTGGCTCGAATATTTTTATCCATTGCCCACCCCTTATTGTTTGTTCCCAACAGCAATCCATCTTCTATCTATATCCTCAAATACAAATTCCTTATTGTTATAATCCGTCGTTGACAAAGGTCGAACGATCTTAACTCCTAATGTTCTAAACTCATTCTCCATTTCCTCTTGGTTATTTGTTATAAAATAAGCATCATATCCATAACCATGAATTTCTCGATTAGGTGCGATAACTTCTTTAGTCGATTTAGTTAAAACGATCTCTATTTGATCCCTATATAAACAAATATGCGGTTCCTCTGAATCAAGATAACGAACGGCTCTAAATCCAATCAATTCATAAAAGGCTGTTGTTTTGTTCATATCAGAGCTTGGAAAAATTTGAAGACAGTGCGTAAAGCCCTTAGTCGACATATATTTTCATCCTCTCCTGAAACCTTTACGGTTCAATCAGTAACTTAATATTAGACTTCTGTTGATGCTGACCAAATCTTCTTCGCTATACATTCAATCTTTTTCTAATCATTCTGATTTGGCCCCTATGATTGATTTCATCTTCAAATACATGAAACCACATAAAATAATGGTTAGCTTGTTTGTTGTACCAAAATTGCTCCTCTTCATTCCCTTTTATCTTTTCTTGTCCTTCTTTACCTAAATCAAGTGCAGGACCCCAAACTCTAATTTCTTCTTCATTTAACTCTCTATTTTCAAACGTCTCTACTTGATAGGCATATTCAACAGCGGCAAAATGTAATAATAAAGCACCAATTGAATTGCTTTCAGAATCCAGTAAAAAATCAAGCTGATCCTTCGACAAATCTTTCACTGCCTCTAGTGTAGTAAATCTTGCATAATTCATCATGGAAATCAGTCGACTGATCTGAGGAGAATATCCATTCTGATGATTTCATAGGCCCTACACGAGCTTCAACGAACCCAGAATCGTCCACACCCCCGAAAGGATGATGAGCCACAAGGTCAGCTTTTTAAACAGCTGGTCATCTAACTTTTTGATCGCTATAATGCCAATGAAAACACCGATTAACACGCTTGGAACAAATAGCGATGTGTACATCATCACTTTTGGTGTCAGCAGGCCGCTATAAAAAAATGTACCTATTGTAATCATATTTAAAATAACGCCATAAACGGTTATGTTGGCTCTAAATTCATTTTTGCTGTATCCCTGATTGGACAAAAACAACGCAACCGGAGGCCCGCTGAGCGAGATGCTTCCATTTAATAAACCACTTGTCATGCCGATCGGTATAAAAGCAATTTTATCATTACGGACGGGGAAGGATTTCCCTGATAACAGTATGCCAGCAAAAGCAATAATTAATATTCCCGTAAAGCCTTTTAAAAGGTCTGCACTGAGATAAACGAGCAAGAAGGTTCCTAGCGGCGCAGCCAATAGGCTCGATAGAATTAATATCCATATTTTTCGAATGGCGACATGCCGCCAACTATTGAGGAGTACGATAATATTTGTACATAGACTGAGGATGACAACGATCGGAACGACCTCTTGCAGGGGAATCATTTTCACCAAAAAAGGCATAGTCACTAACGCGAAACCGAAGCTGGTTAATCCTTGAACAAACCCCGCTGCCAGCACAATAAATATGCCTATGATGAGAAACATATTAATTTCAATGTCCATAAAAGCTCCTTATAGCTCCATATAAAATTGTAAGAAATTCAGTTTTGCATAGATGCCTTCAAATAATCATAACTTTTTTAAGTATCCCTTGCTGATATTCATCATTTGCATAATTAGCTCTTCACTAATATTAAATTCCTTCATTTTTCTGATAATATTATTTCTTTCAGTCCATTGTCCAAAAAACTTCCCATTCTCAAACCCATCTTCTCTAGCCTCAGCAATATCTTGCGAAATGCTAATGATTTCAGTTATTAGTTTTCCATACCATCGGTCTTGCTGAGAGTCATACATTACTACTGCCTTCACTTGAATATCCTCTGTATAAAAAATGATTTCTTCATTATTTTTCAGATTAAAATATGCGGCCTCTTCCTTTGTAATTCTAAATTTACTAGGGTCCGGCTCATTAAAATCCATCGATATCTTTTTCAATTTGATCTACTCCCTCATTATGATGATTTAAAATAAGTCGTAAGCTCATAGCAAACACTTCGAAATTCTGATTATGCTTTATGATTTATTGAGAAGGCTCGCGAGTATATATAATAGAATTTTATTCCTCCACAACACTACAAGGATCATGCTGCCCGAATTGTAATAAGCATCACTAATTTCGGTGTAATATTAGATCTGAATTAGCAAGCTCTATTGCAACAGCAATCGTAAGCTGCGGATTTCTTCTAAGCCCCTTTATATAATGACGATCCAATGGCTGACTCTTTACTATAGGTTCTATGCCAGTATCGCATCGATCAAATTCTATGCTTGCGATTGTATCGTTATTAATAAGCAAAGTTACAATATCTTCTGTCTCTTCGGGCACCCAAAAAATAATATAAGCCGTCCTCATCGCAGGAAAAAAAGTTTTAATCATCTCAAGCAATCTTAATTTGCTTTCGTCATTAAATAAGGAACGATGCGTTCGCATTAATTGACTCCGAATATCTGACTCCGTTTTTGTATGCTTTAATTTGATTACCTCCAAGTTGTTCACTCCTTAAAAAGCAACAAAAAATCATCCGTAAAACTAGATAACATCATTAATGTTTGAATTCTCATGGCAGTAAATTAAATTTAACTCTTTGTAGTAATCCTGCTTCCTAAATCTCATGACGGGCATCAATTCAAGCCAATACACTTCTTTTCCAACCCTTTCTATGCTATTTGTTAGGTTCGTTACATCTATTCCAATTCGATTCCAAATGATTTCCTCACCCTCTAGCATGACTTCCGCTACAATCAACGTGCAATAGAAATCACAGTCATCTGGGCACATCAAAACCGGAAGAATTTGCATTTTAGCACTAGAGAGATAACGTGAACGAACTAATCTTTTTTCCTCTTCAAAACTTAGCCACCCTCCGATTACTGGAACTAATCCTAAAAGTTTTTCGTTAGGGTATAATTCATTTAGCTTTACATCTAAGGCAACTCCATCAATAATCAGGCAATCGTGTTCATCTGGAAGGTACTTGCTTTTTAGCTTTTCCACCTTAATCCGATTGATTATAGACCACCTCACTGTTCGTATGACTTCATTTTTCCACAAGTCTATCGCCTATTTTTTTGATTATATCCATTTCATCATCATTCTCGTAAATCCACGATCCATGAAAATTCTTTGGCTATCGCATATACGATTTCTTCAATTTCGTCTTCCATTTGCCCGGTACTGGCTTGGGGGATATCTATCTCAATTAAATTTATTTCCTTAACATCATCTAAAGTATCAAAAGCATAGTTTCCATTCTGATTGGCAGAAATACCTTTTGCAGTAACTAGCTCACCGCAAATCATTTTAGAAAATTTTAATCGACTGGTTCGTTCAAAATGTAATGTCTCAACAAAAAAAGCTTCAATAACTTCTGTTCTAATCTTTTTGCTATAATGCTGATCCGAATATACACTTACATAGTCATACATATAATCACCCTGTTATCGTTTTATCAAATTTGTGCATGAATACTCTTCCAATCGTCTAAACCTGACTTGCATAAGATGATATCCATTCTATATCTCCTCCCTATACGTTTTCTGAACGGTACGCGGCCGAAGTACGAATATATGGTTATGAGAGAATACTCGCTTATTCAAATTGCTTTCCAAACTTATGTTTTAAATAATATTTCAATCCTGCTCGATCGACATCTGAAAATTTGCGCGGGTCATTTTTCATTAATAAATAAAGATCTTCAATAGCTTCCCATCGAATATGTAAGGTTTCATCTCCAACAGATAATAATTGACCCTCCGCTCTACAAATAAAGTACATTCCTATTGAATCCACGGGTCCCTTAATGGTCTGATACACACAATAAGGCTCTAAGCATTCCACTTCAAAATCAGAATTAATGCCAACCGTGTCAATACGCTTTTCACTGCCTTCTACTTCTGTAACAGTCAAACCTGTTTCTTCCAGCACCTCTCGTTTTAATCCAGTTAATATAGATTCATAGGGTTCCAATCTTCCACCAGGCAGCTCTATGGCTTCTTCATTTTTCTTATTGCGAACCTGGACAATAATTTCTGTACCCTTATTTCGATTCCTCTCAATAAATGCTCTCGTATTTACATAGAACATATGAGGGTCACCTCCTATTAAGTTTATATATATTTTCACGCCTGTCAGAATACCAGCTCGCAATCATGATTCTCCCACACATCAAAGCCATCCCGGCACGCGGTGCTCGGTCACACGTCGGCGGTCAAGTCTGTCCGCAACCGGAGTTACATTATAGGCTATGCCTAAGATCTTCACATAAAAATGATTCCAATATACATGCCAATCACCGGGATTTTTTAATGAAACGAGTTCTAGAGTCTTTAAAAGTATCCTCCTTTAATTTCATTACCTGTTTTCGGATAAATTTCAATAAATAAATGCTTCCACTCAATCATGAAATCACTTTCAAAAGTCCTATTATAGAAATCAATATGCTCATTCCAAAAATCAATAGATTTACAATAGTACTCTCCAAGGATGAATGACGGATAGTTATGAATTGAACTTGCCATCGTACTTATTTTCTCCATCTCATTCAATCGAATTAATTCTATTAAGCTGCTTATAATGTACTGAATAGGTGCAATGCTTAAATAAACACGTTCGATATTTTTAGCTCTTGCAAAAGGTCTAAACCTCTTAAGAATAGAAACTATAGATTCTTTATAGGGATTAGCTTCTTTGGATGCTCTTAGATTGTTTATAAGTTTTTGGATTGAACGATAGTTCATTTTCATGTCCTTCTCTAACCAATCTTGATAGGTATGAAGTATTTGATTCAATACAGGATTTAATGGTTCAGACCTAATGAAGATAAAAAGATAGTGCAAGGAATTCATTACGTTTTTTGCATACATCTTTTCAAATATATGAATCAACTTCCTTCGGGTTATTATATAGTTGCAGCCATCTTTAAATTAGCGTCTATCATCTAAACCTGACTTGCATATGATGATATCCTGCTCGTTGCATTGCCAACGGTGAAGAGCCTATTTTTTTCTAATTCGTGAAACACCATATATAACAGCAAAAATTACGAAGCCTACAAATACGAATAGATTAGTTATTGGCTCATTAATTTTAGGAATTGAATCTTGAAAAATCTTTAAAAAAATGAATACTCCTACCGTTAAAATAATTACGATAATAGATATTGGCTTCATTATTTCTCCTCCCTAATTACCAACATCCGATGTAGGTTGCATTCAATAAGAATGCCTGCTTATAGCTACGATTCCGCGTGAAGTAGTGGCAGCGCTACTCTTACATTACTTAAACTCTTTCTTCCGATGAATGTGGACTGACACAAAGTAGGATATGACAAACAGGATTGTTGCCATACACGAAGAAATCATACCAACCAGCGGGTGACGAAGCTGCATGCCTCCTGTAACAGGGGCCAGTAACGCGGCAAGTACCAGCATCATCCCTATCGCAGCAAAGCCCGAGAAAAATACGACAAGTTCATTTTTTTCCGTGCCAATCTTCAACATGATCGGATACATCAAAGACACTAATGTGATCGACAACGTCAACCCGAATCCATAACTATAAATCACAATCTTCGGATCGAGTTCAAAACCCGCAACGTACACAAAACCAAGCGTGAGCAAGCTCATCATCACACCAAGGAGGATTAGTAAGGTAAATGATACATACTTCGCCCCAATAATCGTACGACGCCTGATTGGCAGCGTCAGTTCAAACTTGTTCCATTTAGAAGTTTCATCCACTCGCAGCGAGGCACCGGTATTGACAACAAACAGGAATATTTGTATGGACAAAATCATGGGAATCGCGGCCGACTCCTTAAGAACCAAAGGAACCAATGATAAAAATCCAGCCATTATTAAGGAAAGTCGGATATTGCTTGCCATGGAATAAAAATTGTTGCGGAGTAGTCCCCTCATTTATTGATCCCCCTTAACTAATAACAACATAATTTCATCAATGGTTATATCATCAATGATGATTTCACGATGCTTTTTGGCAAACTTAGCTTTGTCAGAGATCAACATTTCGATCTGCAGTCCTCTTTTCCTGTATGCGAGATACTCCAACTTGTCAATAATCTGAAACTGCTCCGATTTGCAACGAGCAATCCCGTAATTGTATAAAAGCGTATCTTTTTTCTCTGTTAAAATGATTCTTCCATTGTGAATAAATGTGATATAATCTGCAATTTTTTCCAAGTCACTGGTGATGTGGGAAGACATGAGAATAGAATGTTCTTCATCTTCCACAAACTCTAAAAATAAATCCAGCATCTCTTCTCTGACAACAGGGTCAAGTCCGGAAGTCGCCTCGTCCAACAGCAACAGTTTTGCTCCATGCGACATAGCCACTGCCGTGGCCAACTTCATCGTCATGCCACGCGACAAGTCTTTTACTTTGATGTGAGCAGGCACCTGAAGTCTGCGAATTAGATTCTGAAAGAGATCATCGTCCCATTTTTGATAAATATCTTTGAACACTGCAGCTAACTTATCGGCAGTGAGATCCCCCGGGAAATTAATGGCATCAAAAACAACCCCGATATGATTGCGGATGTCCGGTTGTTCATCTGTCATTTCCTCCCCAAAAATTTCGATCTTCCCGCTGTCTCTCCTGATTGTATTCAGAATTGAACTAAACGTCGTTGTCTTGCCTGCTCCATTCTCACCCACAAACCCCATGATACTTCCTTGAGGAACAGAAAAAGAAACATTATCCAAATGAAAATGAGATCCGGCATAGGCCGTCGACAGATTTTTAACTTCCAAACAATAATTCATCGACTAGTCCCCCTTGTAGAACATGCTTAAAAGCTCCGTAAGCTTTTCTAATTTTATCCCGCTTGTTCGTGCGGTTTCCGCAGCCAGCATTAAATACTCTTCAATTTTTTTCTGCTGTTCTTCTTGTATAAAATCCCTGTTCTGTGCAGATATAAAACTGCCTCGTCCAACTGTCGTTTCAATAAACCCATCTCGTTGCAAATCTTCATATGCCTTTTGCACTGTAATTACACTTACATGAATCGTCTTGGCGAGCGAGCGCATAGACGGAATCGGATCGCCTGTTTTTAATTCTCCTTGCATCACCATCGCTTTGATTTGTGTTGTGATTTGTTCATAGATAGGCTTACTCGAGTTGCTGCTGATAATAATTTCCAATCAAGCTCACTTCCCAACAATGTACTTATCATTGCAGTACATTATATATCACTAAAGCACAGTTTTCAATAGAACATCCTAGTGAACTTCCTGTGCACCATGTCCCTCATTTTTATTACATTGAAATTCAAGTGAAATCATAGCGTAATTGGATCGACCGGTCGGGTCTCGAGGAGGGTAAGCGATGAACAAAATGCGTTCATTTCGCGGAGAGACAAAACAATTGATTATGGAGAAGGCTGGAATAAGTATTGTTCTTTCATGTCATTGAGGGGGATGCTAAACAATGGCAGGAGAAGTGGGAAGAAGATATTAGGACAGAACAGTCAAATAAAGAACGCTTGTATATGTTGGCAGAGCAGCTTGCAAGAGACTTCCAAAGTCCCTTATCCGTGGAATCGGAATAATTTACAAGAAGTCAAGTGATCCTCCCAAATTATGCTGTGGATGTTATGCTTCCATAAAATTATATATACATTTAAATCGCTCTCCCCCAGGGTACTTCTCACTGCTGATGTCGAAAGTCTCTTTATTTCACCCAACAATTTGCTGCCAAGCCCTTTATTTCTGTGATTGGGATGTACGGCTATATGTTTTAACTCTGTTTCCAATGTATGATGGATCAAACCGATAATTCCTGTCAGTTCATTTTCAAAATAAACGCCATATAAATCTCGATTTTTTAGCGTTTTATAGTTTTTGCATTCATGAATAATTCGCTCCGGTTTCGGACTCATACAGTAAGAAAGGAATTGATATACCTCTTGATCTGAGATTTCCTTGATTCTCTGTATCTGCATCATGTAATCATTCCTTCTTGTAGCTATAATGTGTTTTAAAAAATTGATTTTCATTGCTTTCCAATGAAATTTTTGTAATGACGAACCTGAGAAGCTCAAGTGATCAACTCAAACGGGTAGCCAGACTTAGACTCGCAGCGTTTATCTAATTGATTACACTTCCGTTCCTAGAACTTCTTCCAGATCAAGGGAGATTACCCGTAACGTGAATTCAATGTTAGATGACATACTACTCTTCTATGTAGTACTAACACTAATTCTTATTTTCTTTCCATATATGACTTTAGAAATTTCATTTTGTATGTTGAGTAATCCTTCATTCACCCAAAGCCTATTAGTCGCCACTCCCCCTCCCATACCGCCAGAAACTATATCTCCGTTATTAAAGAACTCAAAATAGATACCTCTTCCATATTCATCTTTCCAATATAAATTATCTATATCTTCTAAAAGCTTACTAAGTGTTTGCCAGTTGCATCTTATTATTTTCACAGGGCATACTACATATATTTCGCCCCCATAATCACCCTCCATTATTAGATATGCATTTTCATAGTTCTTAGCCTCTTCTAGAGATTCAATAGAATGATGAGATATTCCATGTGCTTCGCTTAATATATGCCGAAGGGGACTATGATGATCTGGAATTTTATTTTCTTCATTAGACATTGATTGTCAGCCCTTCTGTTTTTAAAATGTTATATGTTCCTTTACTTAACGCTCTTGTATTCACAAACCCGAGAGTCTTACATGTAGAGAACAGATCGCAGCTCATAGTTATTGTCCAGTTGAATCCGCTTCCTGCTCCTCGATTTCGACCATACCAAGAGCCACATGACCCGCAACTAGAATACGATGTTAGATGACGTTTGCACCCTAAGAGTTACATGCAACATTAGTCTATCTTATTCAATTCCATTCCTTTAAGCCTTTTTTCTACTCTTATAAACATTAAAACGAAAAATAAAATCATTAATCCTATTAATATCATCGTTATGGATATCCCTTTAAACAATAGACTTATTACACATCCAAGTATCAAAAATATGATCCCATACTGCTTCATTATTTCCGCACTATATTTGTTTGCTTCTTTCCATAGATCAATATTTTTCAATGATCTTGATGTTCTATAACCATATGTTACATTGATTTCTTTTGGAGGATATTTCTTTAGTAAGAATCCGCTTAAATAAAAGACTAGAGCAATCACGACGCTTAATATAACATTACCGATTTGGCTTTTATCCATTTAATTCTCCTTTAATTTTTTGAGGCTTTGGAATTTCCACTCCACTCTTCCCCAATCATTCCGTAAGTTACTCGATCTAAATATTTGCCGTTTAGAAATTCGAAGCATCGAACGGTTCCCTCTTCCTTAAACCCTAGGCGCTCTGGAACAGCTCTACTTCTACTATTGCTGGTAGCCGTGCATATTTCAACTTTGTTTAATTTAAGCTCTTCAAAAGCATATTTCATAAATAATGAACACGCCTTAGTAACTAAACCAAATCCTTCAAAATCTTTAGATAACCAATATCCGATTTCCGTCTTCTTGCTATGCCAATCAAAATATAAATAGCCAATTGATCCTGCAATTCTTCCTTTATGCCAAATCCCAATCCAGTATCCATTATTAGCTGCAAATGAACTTAATGTTCGTTCAATAAATTTCCTTGTATCGTTTATTTCGTGTGTATGATTAGGAAAATCAAGCCATTCTCTAATGCTGTCTCGACTATTATCCATTAACTCAAATAATTCTTCCACATGTCTATTTTCTAAAAATGAAATGTAGGAATCCTGATCTATGACTGATTTGAACATACTTTGCCCCCTGAAAAACTGAATTTATGGATTGATACTATGCATGAATATGCTGCCATTTGATGTATTTCTTTGTATGGTTGGGTAGTCTGAATTTAATACTCGCCATTATATTCAATAAAACTTGTTCGTCTAAATCGTGCTACATGGCTTGGAATATAACTATTCCTTGTATGTGGGGATAGATTTTCTATAAAAGTGATAGCGGCTTCTACAATTTCATTAGTTTGAAAAACACTTTCATCTAAATTTCCGCTCAGCAAGGCTGCCTCCCCCTTAACTTTTAAACAAAGATACCCATACCCAGGGTCTACTATAACTAAGTTGATAATCTCTTCTTCCTCTTGTTCTCTTGAACTATCATAAAATCTTAATAAAATGTCATTCTCTTTATAAAAAACATCAACATCACATGAAAAGTTCTCAAATATAAATTTCATTTTTCACTTTCCTTTCATATAACGTTCTCCATCTAAGACATGACCCGGCCTTAGATAACTCTTATCTTAGGTCGGGTCGCATGATGTCTGAAACCTATAAGCTTCTTAAATAATCCGTAGTTCCTGTTAATTCTGACCATCTAGCTGAGAGAAATTTCGCATAGTTCAAAGGACTGATTCCATAACTCCCTAGCGAATGACCATCGTTTATTTCTACCAGCTTCATATTTCCTTTTTGATCAATACCAAAATCCATACCATATGCAGCTGGCGCATCAATAAAATCCCTAACCGCACTTTTTATTATATTTAAATCCAATTTCGAATCCCAAGCACCCTTATAATATCTGATATCAAGTATTTGTCCGTATCGTATAAAACAACGCCATTCCGTTGTAAAATCAACAACTTCAGAACACCAAATATTCGTATCCTCATTTTCTGCAATTAAACCTATAAAATCTTTATATTCCTTCACAACCGTTCCAGCAAACTTTTTCGTTATGTCTTTAGGCTTTATAAAAACGTTCCAGTTCTGTTTATTTTCAAAAAGCTCTTGAGTAGTAGTCGTCCATATTTTTCTGCCAAAATAATGAGACAAGGAATTCGGATAATCAATTTCTCCTTGACTCCTTTCAATCCCTAAAATTTCAAGACGCTTTCTCACGTTACCAATTCCGCCAACTACTAAATCTTCGGGATTTTTTTCTTTGATTTCTGCTATATCATTAAACTTAATGGTCTCCCACCCTAACGACGTGAAACCATCGTTAGCAATAAAAGCATTCACATTGTAGAACTCTCCATTTTTATCTGTCTGTATATATGCTTTCATCCAGTATACCTCTCCTTCTCTATTAGCTAACAAAATCTTGTATCTTTCTACCATTCTCTAATCGATCTTTAAATTTACCTTTAGTGTATTCACTAATGACCTTATTCCAAAACATCTGTGCCGGTTTGTTACTTTCTAATTGATAAACTTCCCAATCCCCCTTATGTAAATTAAATATTTCTTTGGCTACGGCCTTACCAATTCCTTCTCCTCTATATTTTAATGGAAATCGATTATTCGCCTCAGCTGTTATAAGGTTTCCATCTTTAACAATTCTGGATTTAATAACTTCTTTGCAATAGGGTTCTAATAATTCATAAGCATTAGGATGGGTTGTTGCTTTCTTATTCTTTAATAAACCTGCAACACCCAGTAATAGTGAGCCTGTACAAACAGACACGATGTAATTAACTTTCTCGGCTTGTCGCAACCACGAAATAAATTCATCATCAGATCTAAGCTTCTTTATCCCGATTCATCGGAAATCTCTTCTGTTAGTCCACAAATATCCCATGTTATATCTTTTGTTTCTTCAAACATTTTCAAGCGATTGATAACATCATAGAATTAAAATCTAAAAACGTGATCCCGTTAAAGAGAATAAAACCAATCTTCATATGCCCCCAATGTTTGTTATGCTCTTACAGGCATTTCATCTTACGTTCTGGTATTCACGACTTCGAAAGACTTAAGGGACTGTTCGGATCGGCAAAGCCCTCAACCATATCGGTCCGCGAAGCGAGGTTAGTCTTGCAGAGGTGTCCGACTTTTTCTGCTTCCCTGTTTCTCTACTTCTCCCGGACCAATGGTGTATGCCCGCAGTGTGAATATGCTTTTATCTGATGGGGCTTTCTTCTTGATATACATACATTTTTATAGTTTGACTTGAAGCCTTCCTAGTCTTGTTAATCTTGATTTTATTGCCCCTTCAGTCCTCTCATTTATTATTGATAAGTTCTTTATTGATTCTCCTTGATCAAAATCACTTACTAGTTTTTCATCCTCTTCTTCACTCCATGACTTCCCTGATTTTGAAGGTACAATTAATTCTTTATTCTCGCGCTTCTCTAGTAATTCAATTCCTTTTAATGCAGTATATAACGCTCTTATTACTTCCGGTTGTTGATAAGGACTGTCATTGTGATAGATTTCACCTGTGATCGGGTCAATACCATCGGAAAGCAAAGTAATAATTTCTTTTGCTCTGGCTGCATTCATTAATATCATTCCTTTAGTTTTTTCTTTTAATCCCCAAAAAATCCATGTCTGATAACGGTACTGTATTCACCAATCAGAGAGCCCTAAGCGACGACGTAGGAATGTAATGTTATCTTAGGGATTGGCATACCCTGAGAAACTCACAAATATTATTCCGATTCTAATATGTTTTTTATAAAATCAGTTTTTGCCTCTGTATAAGCTTCTCTGTCTTCTCTGTTTTCTTCCGCTAACTTTCTTTTTAGTTCGGCATATTGCTCAGCCAAATTAGGCTGTTCACGAAGTTTATTTCTGAATTTAATTTGTTTTTCCCAACGTTCTTCATCCTCTAACATCAGATGAAGATGACAATCTCTTCTATCATTTTTAACTTTGACAAAAAATCTTCTCCACTCATGCCCGTCCAGTTCCAGTGGAACATAATTCCAATTATCAGTTTTCAAACTTTCAATAATCTCTTCTAAATCATTATAGGTCTTGATTTTTGCCATCATATCAATAATTGGTTTGGCTGGAAGATTGGGAATTGACGTACTACCAATATGTTCTATATCCCTCACCCCGAAAGGATAAAGATTTTCTCTTAAACGATCAACTTCTTGTGTCCCCTTCACTAACCAAGTGGAATCAGGAATCTTAATCTCAACTGGTTCTGTGGCCCAAACTGGCCAGTTATTCACTTTAACAGAAGATTGGATTTGAGCTATGTGATGATGGTTATGCCATACAAATCTTTGAAGTGCTATATCCAATGTTATTTCTCCTAAAACTTGAGTTTTCAAAATTCGCCTGAAATCTTCCGTTTTTAAATGGTTAAGCAAGACCAGAAATCGTCTATGAAGTATTTCAATTAGTAATATAGAGTCTTCAATAGGTATATTTTTATAGTCGCTTAATTGTGCCCATAAATCTTCCCGATAAGAGTTTCCCATCGGTTCATCTTCAGTTAGCGCCCTCTTAAATCTTAAGTAAGCATTCATATCATTATCAGCAAGGTGATGAACGATTTGCTTTATTGTCCAGCCATCTTTGCGGTATGGAATGTTAATTTGAGCAGGCTCCAAATCATTCAAAATAGTCCTTAATGTCTTTGTAATTTCTGGTATTTGATTGATGAAGAAAACACGTTCTTCATTTGTTGGATTGATTACTGGTTTAAACTGACCTATAGGAAACCGAATATGATCCACTTCTTGATCAACTCCCCTTAAAAAATTTGCAGTAATTATGCTTAGAGTTCTGGTATTTGTATACGATGTTATCTGATGTTTCTACCTTCTTGAGATTGCTGTTTGAACTTACATACCCGATTCTTCAAGCATCTTCTGATAGATCTGATAGTTTTCTTCATCAAAACAAACGAATTGTATTCTATCTATAGCTGAATGCAGTTCAATATAATTTTTGACTGACTTCAGCGCGATTTGAGCTGCAACGATCTTGGGAAATCGATATATCCCTGTACTTATGTTAGGAAAAGCTATGCTTCTTATATTATGCTTACATGCAAGTTCTAAGCTATTTATATAGCAACTCTGCAGTTTTTCTTCCTCATTATTTTTTCCGTCATTCCATACCGGCCCTACAGTATGTATGACATATTTCGCACTCAACTTACCAGCAGTCGTTATAACTGCTTCTCCTACAGCACAACCACCTTGTCTGGCTCTTATTTGTTTGCATTGTTCCAGTATTTCACTTCCACCGGCTCGGTGAATGGCACCATCTACGCCCCCACCGCCAAGCAAACTAGTGTTTGCAGCATTGACAATACAATCTACTTCAGATTTTGTAATGTCCCCATTCATCAATTCGATGGTTGTCGAATTAAATTCTTTCCTCATTTTTTTCAACCTGCCTTTCGTACCTTTCAGAAAACGTTTCTGTATTTTGTGCGCCATGCCACCTTAAGCTCAATGGGCGGCTGTGGATATGATTAACTACTCACAACCGTTCTTGAGATCGTACTATTTGCTCTATTAATTCATCCTGTCCTATTAATAACTTATTCGAGGTTTCTTTATAATCATGGATTGATGTAGCATATTCTTTGGGATCTGATGGACAGACGCTCCATCCCTCCCTTAAAGAATAATCATAAGAAATTTCTATTTGCTGATTACTAACTCTTCTGATTCTAAAACATCCTATATATTGATCTGAGAAATCAATTGGTAAGTAGCGTTCTTCTTTACTACCGAGGTTAATTATGTTTTCAATCCAGTATGATAATAGACTTTTTAACGATGCAGCTATCTTACAAAAGCCATCCTTTTCAGGTTGTATCGTATCCTCTATCTCAAAATAATAGGTATCAGCAATGACTAATAAGTCCATTTCTTTAAAGCTTACGATTAAATCTTCATGAGCTGCACCATTCTCTTTAATAAATACCTCCATATGAGTTCCTCCAAAATAAGACTTCTTGTTCTTTCATCTAACGCTTTCGTATTCACGATATCCCATCGACTTAATAGAGTAAAAACAACGGACATATGCCTGCCGCGCTAATATGGTGTTCAGTGAAGTCATCTCTCTTTTCCGATTAAACTCACATACTCACGTTCAATTATCATGACTCCATTATTTATAAGTTTCACACAGTTTACATTATCCAAGGAACCCTCAATTTGTATGAAAGATTCACTATCTACTATGCAAAATGGATCTATAGATGGTTGTTCACCACTCACAATTTCCCTTGAATTAATCGGAGCGCCAAATTCCCTATAGGTCTGAATATTATTTAAATCATGTTGGTTCCATAAATCAATTGAAAGATTAATAAGAGGAGAAAGCTGCTGGCCACTAAATATCCATGTACCATCTCCAATGACTATCTCATCTTCAGGTATTATCATATGTAGTATAATTTCATTAGGTTGATACATCCAAAACAATCTAATATGACTAAACTGCTCAGAGTCTAACAATAATTGTTTATAACCATGTTTAACATGCTGATCATAAGCCAATTTGAATTTCTTAGATAATAAGTTCGTATTCCAAGAAATTATTTCATCATGTGTATTGTTTTCTGACTCCCAATAGCCCGATTTAAAAGGGAAGTAATTATAAAATGAATTATAAACTTCTTCTACAAAATCAATTGAAAAAGATGAATAAGGAAAAGAATAATACACCGAAAAATATGCAGGCACAAAGTCACTTCCTAGGTGATAGATTTATATATAATTTTCTTTTATTCATGAACTTGATAACATGAAGTGAACATAGGAATCAAGCTTATTGTTTCCCGAATTATCTAATCGCAATTCAGCTTCATCGAATACCTCCAATACTCATGAATTTTAATCAATTGCGATTACGTTCTTGTTATTTACGAAAATTAATTAATACTCCATTCACTAATCCTGTTATATGAATACTTTAAAGAACGCTCATATTGAACTTGGCCATAATAAACTCTTACTTCCAGTTTTTCTGAAATTATTGTTCCTATTTCATCAATTGATTTATTTGTATTCTTTATTGCAAGGATCACCGGACATTCATATTCTCCTTGTTCCCAATTATGTTCTCTTGCAATATTAAAATAATATTTCGTATTTTGATCCGTTTGGGATTCACACCACTCCCATGTATCTTCATAATCCCGGTAATATTCAGGTAACGCTAGAGCAGTTTGAAGTAACTCCGTTATATCATTTAATTCCTTTTTAATAAAAAACCAAAATTGATTTTCTCTCATATTTTAATCACCTATTTCATTCATTGTCATTTTTGTGTTTATACCATTCCATAATCCTATTAAGAGTTTCATCAACTTTCTTCTGAAATCTCTCAACATATTCATCTTTTATTTCATTGGGATCAGACCCATACCATTCATAGCAATTAATTAATAGAGGACGGATTTCATTCAATTTATTTCCACAAAGTAAATTTTGCAATTCACTTGTTAAATTATCATGTTCATCTTCAGGGGCCCCACCCTTAATAAGTCCCAAGGGATCGTAGCTGTTTATTATTTCTCGTAGCTCTAAAAAATCAATTAGGTATTCTTTTGATTTATTCTTCTTTGGATTCTTATTCATTTTTTAATCACCTGGGCAATAAGTCATATATGAAATTTCGTCCCCATGACTTGGAATAATATTACTATAAAATCACACAAAAGGGGAGAATACAGGAACTTTCATTCCCATATCCTCCCCACAAGAGGCCTTGCTATTATTCGGCACCAGCAGCGTTCAATCCCTCTATCAGGATGAACAAAGCAAGCGCCTGTCCATAGCCCATCGGGCTAAGTGGAATGTCCTTATAGAACTGGGCATTCGTGCCGACAGGAGTTCCGTAGGACACCTGCTGTACAATTCCTTTTTCATCAATGTGCCGCAATACAGCTTCAAGTGCCTTCAAGCCTGTCTGACGATAGGCCTCATCCACGTAGCCATACCGGATTCCCTTGAGAATGCCGTAGCCAAACGCTGCTGTAGCCGAGGCTTCTTTGTAAGAGTCCGGATCATCCAGTACAGTGTGCCACATGCCATCCGCTTCCTGAAGCTTGCTCAGTGCTCTGATTTGAGCGGTCGCCGTATCCAGCAAATAGGCTTTCAGCCCTTCTTCTAGCGGCACAATATTAAGGAAATCAATAACTCCCGCCGTGTACCACGCATTGCCTCTGCCCCAATGGACAGCACCATAATTATGATTTTCGTTAAAATCCCAACCGTGATAGAATAATCCGGTTTTCTTATTATACAAATATTTGATATGCACAAGGAACTGTCGCTTGGCTTCTTCTACAAACTCAGGTTTGTTAAAGTAAACCCCTGCCTTCGCCAAAAATAGAACCGTCATGAAAAGGGTATCTATTAAAATTTGGCCATCATTGGCATCTCCAGTTATCATATGCTGAAATGCACCATCTCCCGTGCGAAGCAGCCCCTTCATAATCCAGCCGCTCCATTCCTCACAAACACGTTCATATTCCTTGTTCCCGGTAATCTCACAGAGCGAAATCAGCGTAAGGAGCGGGGCACATGTATTCACATTTTTTTCTGGCAATCCTTCCATCAGCCTGGCATTGTACCATGACTCCAGAAATTCCAGCACCTTGGCATCCTTCGTTGCCTCATAAAGCTGAAGAAAGCCATATAGACCGACACCTTGCGGCCATTCCCATAAGTGAATATCAATCAGTCCGATTGGAAACTGCTCATCCATTGCCGTGTTTTCCATGGACTCCATCGCATGGGATACCTTGCTTATTTTCTCCAGCAGCATCGTTCTGTTCAGCATGTTCGTATTCGCTCCTTTGCTTTGTTGCCCCAGGCTCAGTTCCCCATGTCCAGCAGCTGCAATTGTCCTCTCACGCCATAACCGCCGTGTATGATTTCCTCTCCTTCTATAAGGAAAGGCTTATCCATCCCCCATTGCATTTGACCATATATCGGGTCTGCTAGGGTAAGCGATAAGGTTTGACTGTCGAATTGCGGGCTTGCAGCTAACATTTGGTTTTTGAAATGGCTGAAACTACCGAACTGCTGCTCGCTGCCTGCCCTTATAATCCAGGCGTTGCGCAAGCCGTGCGAAATGAGCTCACGCTCTTTCGTCACCCCAGCTGTCTCCATAGCTGCCCCATTTGCCGCATAGATGGCTGCATATCCTTTATCCAGACGGGCAAAATGCCAGTTCCCCTCCCTTGTCCATTCCGTAAAGGAATAGGAAGGAAAATAAGCATGTGTCCAATCTGAGCTTCGATTAGTCGGAATGTCAAAAATCATGAGCGCTATGCTCTCATGCTGAACGACGTCGGGCAATATTCCATTGCCTGCCCAAAAACAAGGCCTGCCGTCTCCATGCTTATAGATTTCTGCCGGATGATTCACCCAAATTTGCGCCTCAGGAGACAATGATAAATGATTGACATGCTCCTGATAGCCTTGTTTGCCTGGACGAAACCGAATAATGGAAGATAAAGTGTACTCCGCAGTGCGATAGTGATAGAGCTGGGCATAACCGCCCTTGCCCTGCTGATTGGTGAACACTAATTGCTGATTTTCCCCGAGCAGCAGATGCTCCTGGTACGCTGCCGGTGGCATATAATCCGATAAACACAAGGCGACATTGCTAATTGAATAATTGTTTACATTGCCGACTCCATATCCAATCCAGCACATGGAGGTCGTTCCCGCTGCATAATGGCCCAACAATTCCTTCTCATAGCTGCGGCCGAAGGTTGTCGTCATCACTCCTCGATGCATTTGGACGGTAATATAATAGAATAAGAGGTCCATTGCCTGTTTCGCTTGTTCCCGGAGCCGGTCACTATGGGCAAATTCATAAATATGCAGCAGCCCTACCGCATCAATAGGAATATAGGCGCTGGAATTCCATTCTGCCAGTCCTTCGTCAAAAAAGCGCTCGAACCATAACGCAAGCCTCTGCTCTGCTTTTTGGCGGTGCACTTCACCGGATTCCCCGCTGTTGCCAAACGTTTCTTCCTCGAACAGCTGGCCCGCCAGCAGCTCATTGGTATGAAACAATAGGGCATGGTTTTCACTGAAAAACCACATCACATCATCGCCCGGCTCATCAATCCAATAGCGATAACCCAGAATGCTTGCTTTTACCCGATCCCAGAACGATTCGGTAAACAAACCGCTATTTCGCTCATCTCTCCAGAGGCGGAATAGCCCGACCAGGTAGAAGTCACTGCAATCCTTCCGCTGTTCTATCCCTTCCACCCCATCCAGCAAAATCTTCTCTGCTGTCTGGAGATCGCCTCCTGTTTTCAGCATGGCGATGGCCTTATGTATATTAGGACTCCCCTTCTCGGCCATACAGCGCAGAGCGAGAGATTTTCGAGCTTCTATATCCGCAGCCTTCTGAGCAGCCTCGTCATAGGCAGTATCATAGGATTGACAACCAAATTTCTTCGTCAGTACAACGTTTGAAACGGAAATGGTTAATGTGAAATAAACGTAATGATGGCCGATTTCATTCGTATGTGCCAAGGTCAGATCAGCTGCACCTTCAGCAATGCGTATCGTTTTATTTTCCGTCCCATCAAAAAAATTGCCATACAGTATATCTGCCTCTGTAACGATGTCAGGAAAGGGGAGCGGGAGCCGCAGCTTGATCTCCTCCCCTTTAAAAATATCCGAAGGAAAATAAGCCTGTTCAAGAGCTTGCTCTGCCGATTGCACAAGCTGCACCAGATCGGGAGCGATAGGCAAGGAAATAGCCAATTCCTCGCCGCCTTGATATTCCACTGCGAAAGCATACATCGTATCCCGTTCGGCAAGATCCTCCCAGCAGGCATAAATTTCATTGATTCCGGCCACAAGCTCTGCTTCAACGACGATTTCCTGCTCCTTGTTCCGGGTGAGCGGGGCAAAGTCTGCCACCAGCTGTCCATTAATCCACAGCGCCAAGCTGCCGTAGGTTCTCACCCGTAACGAGGCAGTATGGCTAGCAGGCGATACAAGCCGTGTAGCCGCATAGCTGCGAAGATGGGTCGGGACGAACCAAAATCCTGATTTCTCCACCCTCGGATTATTCCATGGCGAATACAGCTCCCAAGACCTCTCACCCTCTATTCCCTGCAGTCTGTCTCCTGGCATTGGAAACTTGCTCCATTGATCGAAGAAGCGACCCGGGGGCTGTATTCTCCGATTGTCTACAAATTCCTTGCGGCAAGGATTTTCATGAATGGCAAAACCCTCTATGAGCCAATCATTAATATCCCCCTCCATCGTTGTTGGAACAAATTTAACAGGCTTCGTGTAAATTCCGCTAATCAACCAATGATTAATCATTTGATTTTGCCCTAATTTCATGGGCTTATAATACAAGGCGTCAATTCCGCCAATTATGGTGTCAGACATTCTAATCATCCTTTCATACCTGAAGTAATCATGCCGCTAACAAAATAGCGCTGGAAAACGATAAAAACGACAAGCACTGGAATCATCGTGATGACGGACATGGCAAGCAAGCTTCCCCAATCCACGCTGTATTCTCCTATAAAATTAGACAGTGCCAGCTGGATCGTGTATTTAGCTGGATCACTAATTGCAATGAGCGGCCATAGGAAATCATCCCATCTCCACATAAAGGAGAAGATCGCCAGCACGGCAAGAATAGGCTTAGCCATGGGAAGAATAATGCTCCAGTAAATTTTCCACTCTCCTGCTCCATCCATCCGTGCAGCTTCCAGCAGCTCATCCGGTACCGTCAGCAAATACTGCCGCATCAGGAACACCCCTGTCGGGGTAGCCGCAGGCGGGATAATAATCGCAAGCATGCTGTTATACATGCCAAGTGCGCTCAGCACCTTGAATATCGGAATCATAATGACCTCGATTGGAATCATCAGGGTGGAGATAAAACCGATCAAAATGATAGAGCTCCCGCGAAAGCGGTACTTGGCCAATGCAAAGCCTGCCATGGAATTGATCAGCAGCAGGAGCAGCGTTGAAGTGAGCGTCACGATCGTACTATTTTTGAAATACAAGCCAAAATCGCCTTTGCTGAACGCCTCCTTGAAATGCTCGAAGGTTACCGGCTGCGGCCATAGTTTTGGAGGATAACTGTACAAATCGCTATTCGTTTTTAGAGCAGAAATGACGACCCATAATACCGGCAGCAGCCAAAATAATGCTGCTACACTTAACAGACTGTAGATGGCGATTTTGGTTAGAGGCCTAAGCTCCATTAGACAGCACCCCCTTTGGAAATACGGAATTGCAGGGCAGAAAACCCGCCGATAATGACAAATAACATCACGGACATCGCACTAGCCAAGCCAAGCTCCTGCTTCGTAAAGCCAATCTCATAAATGTATTGAACAATATAGGTCGTTTCTTTGCCCGGCCCGCCGCCTGTAAGCGCAAACATAAGCGGGAACGCTTTGAACGCATCAATCAGAGACAGCATGAATACGAGCAAACTAGTTGGCTTCAAGAGCGGGAGTGTAATATGGCGGAACACCTTTAGTCCCGTTGCCCCGTCCAATCGAGCAGCCTCATAATAATCCGTAGGTATCGCCTGCAAGCCCGCTATGAAAATGACCATGAAAAAGCCGGCCCGTGACCATACCGTCGCGATAATAACAGCCGCATTGGCCCAGAATGGCGAGGTTAAAAAGCCGACCGGCTCCACTCCGATCAGAGTAAGCATGTGGTTCAAAATGCCAAATGAATCTCCAAAAATCCACTTCCAGGTCAAACCTACTATGATAAAAGAAATCATCGTCGGCCAATAAAATATGGCTCTGAACAAGCCGCGCATTTTAATCTCACGCGCAAGCAGCATCGCAATGCCTAATGCCACTGCATAAATGAGCGGAACAACAATCGCCGCATAAATCCCCGTTCGTCCTATCGTCGACCAAAATTCCTTATCCCCAATAATTTTGATATAGTTGCCGAGTCCATTGAACTTCATTGGATTCAAGCCATCATAAACATGGAAAGAATAAAACAAGCCCAATAAGGAGGGAATTACGATAAAAACACCAAATATCAGGAGGTTGGGAAGAATAAACAGATAAGGAGCAATGGCGAGCTTCCTCGTCTGTCCTGTCTGCTTTTTACGGTTTAAACTTTGACCTCCGCTCATCTGCTTGCCCCTTCCATATGAATAAAATGAAAGGGCGGCCTGACAGAAATCGGTCCGCCACCCCTTTAGTAATACGATTTGTAGCCTTAGGCTCGCCTACTGGCTTCCAATAGCCTCGTTAATCAGCTTGGCTGTCTTGTCCATTGCTTCCTGAGCAGTTGCTTTATCCGACAGAACGTCAATAATATTATTTTTTAAGTCCGTCGAAATTTTGGAGATAAGCGTCTGTCTGGACCAGTCATTGGCTGCAAGCGGCGAAGTATTTTTGAGTTCATCCGAGAAGACCTCATACATTTCCTTGCCAAACTCATAATCCAGCACAGAGCTGTCCTTGCGAGGACTCATAAACAGTGACTCTTGATTATATTTAGAATTCACTTCTTTGGACGTCAAATAGTTAATAAAGGCTGCTGCCTCCTGCTCATTGCCACTGCCTTTGAAAGCCATAAGGAATTTCCCGCCTGGCACCGAGGAACGTTGTGTTCCTTTCGGCATATAGGTAACTCCCCATTCAAAATCAGTAATGTCCTTGTAATTGCTAATCATCCAGTTGCCAGCCCAGTGGGCAGCTACCGTCCCGGAACGGAACAAATTGTTAGGATTCTCCCCGCCGAGCCATACGGATTCCGGCATGATCCCATCCTTATGAAGCTGCTTAAAGAGCTCCATACTGCGAACTCCGGCTTCACTATTAATCGCTGCTGCGCTGCCATCTTCGGTCACAATGCTTCCGCCGTTCTGATACAGAAGGGTAGACCATCTATGCGGTGTGACATCCCAAACCATGCCATATCTTGCTCCGCCTTTGGCCATAACCTCTTTCAGTGCAGCGATATACTCATCCCACGTCCACACTTCCTCTGGGGAAGTCGGTACTTTGACGCCCGCTTTATCAAATAAGGTTTTGTTATAAATCAGCCCATTCGCTGTTACATCCATCGGGGCAGCGATCAGCTTGTCGTTAATCACATAATAAGGCTTAAGCGAATCAATAAATTGACCCTCGAACTGATCGGCACTTTCCACGTAAGGGGCAAGATCCACTGCCTGATTAGCGAACGATCCCGTATCCGTGATCCGACTCAGAGCAGGCGGCTTGCCGCCAGATATCATCGTTTTCAATTTTGTTTGAAGATCCTTGAAGCCGACTTCAATCAGATTGATTTTGACATTGGTATTGGACTGCTCGTATTCTTTAATAATCCCCTTGATGACTTCTCCTTCGTTCCCATCAGAGAACCACAAGAAATCTAGAGTAGCCTGCTTGGCCCCTCCGGTGCTATCGGTATTGACCGTGCTATTATCGGTATTGCCGCAAGCAGATAGCATAATGAGTGACATAATCAAAACCAGGCTAAAGCTGAGCTTGAAGTTCGTTCTTCGTTTCATACAAACATCTCCTTTGAAATGATTAATGAATTTCGCTTTAGTTAAGCACTTTATTTTTTCGGAATAGCTGTGGCGATGCACCAACATATTGTTTAAAAGCTCTACTAAAATATTCTGGTGTGTTGAAGCCCAGCGTTTCTGATATGGACAAAATCGGCTCATCCGTAGACAGCAGCAGCTTTTTGGCCTCAGCCACCCGTTTTCGTATCACGTAATTGCTCACTGTGTATCCCGTCGTCTCTTTAAAAGAGTGGCAAATGTAATATTTATTCAAATGAAGCATCTTGGACAGCTCATCCAAAGAAACATTTTCTGTATAATTTTGGTTCAAATAGTTAAGAACCCGGCTCACGCTTGTTTGCTTCTGAGTAGAAGATGGAATCTCATTCACCGACTGCTCCATTTTCATTTTCCGGTAGATACGCAGCAGCAATTGAGTCAGGCTCATTTTGACCATCATTTTATATCCTGTATTTCTGGCTTCCATCTCCTCCTTGATTCCTTTGAAAATGCTTTTGATCTGTTCACGCTCCTCCAAGGACCAGTGCACCAACAATCCATTAGGATGACGAAAGATAGACATCAGATTTTCGAGTTGGCTAACGCTGAGCATGTCCAAAAGCAACAATTCTGTAAAATTGACGAAGCTTCGCTTGTATACGATTTCTCTTGAGGGATTAATCCGGTGCGGCACCGCCCCTCTGAATACAAACATATCCCCAGGCGAAGGCTTATAGATTCGATCTCCGATTAAGAAGGTCGCATCCCCCTGTATAAAATAATGAATTTCATAACCGTTATGAGTATGAATAGGCCATTCATCCTGAAAATTATCCGCTTCTGACCGCACATAAACTTCATTTTCCTCCAAAGCAACATTCGTCGGGGTGTGGATGGATAGCACCAATAACTATCTCCCTTCTATGAATAGAATCAGCAATATTGATCAATAATTAAAAATGATAGCGCTTTATATTGAATTGTATCATAGTCATTTAAATAGAATCAGGACTATATTGCTGTATTGTTGATCAGAATTGTTGAAAATAATAATTAATGATTTCACAAATAAAAAGAAGACCGCATGCACAGCCCAGAGGCTGATCATGCGATCTATTAGGGAATGGTCAAATTTGACAATCCAATATCTGTTATCGTTCATATGGTGTGGATTCATTTTGACTTAAAAACTTCATTAAGTCGTTATTCAACTGTACAATTTCGTTGTTTGCATTACTCGCATAATCCGGCAACATCATATCCTTTACCATGTTCGTCCGTAACCATATCATAAAGAAAAAATCCAAAATCCAATCCGGACATCTAAGCAAAATTTTAATTTTAGACGGATCAAACGTAACACCAGCTTTTTGTACAGCCCTTAAATTCGCTTTCAGCGTGTATGTTATTTGATGTGCCGTTTTTCTGGTTCTAGCTGTTTTGGGGTCAATGATCTTATTATCACTTTTCAAAAAACTAAGCATTGCAATATCCGTTACGGCATGAGTTATTAAATACGCACTTATATCCTTATTTATTTCGTAAGGAAGTTTTGCTATTCTGAATAATCTTGCGAGTTTTTCTATACGTTCTGTCACTGCGCCATTAATTTCTCCGAACCTCGTAGCCGCTAATAACTTTGGTGGAATTCGAGCGTACAATATTCCATCTTTAATCTGTCCCCCAACGCCGGGGAAGCCTGGTAAAAGTCTATCCCCTACAATATCCATCCATGAAGAAAATCCAATTGGATTACTAATCATTGTAACAATATTTTTGCTTTGATTGTCTTTTAGTGCTAACAACGCTGATTCGGATCGATCGTAACGAACGGTAACGAAAATAAAATCATAAATATCACCATTTTCAAGCTCATCAATGACATTTACTTTTATAGATTTGACCACACCTTTTTCATTATATTTCAGGCCATTTTCTTTCAATGTATTAAATCGATTAGAACGTGCTAACATAGTAACGTCAAGCCCTGCTTCAATGAATTTAATTGCGTATATGCTCCCTATAACACCTGCACCAAAAATTAAAATTCTATTTTGTTTTACTGACATAAAAATCACCCCTATTTTTTAACCATTTTTTCTTGAATATCAGACAACATGTTGTATGATATAATCATAAATCTTTATGATGCCTTCATCAAACATCAGTTTTTTATGATTTGTCGGATGATATTCTTGTTCCCAATAGGAGACTAAAAAAAATGAAAAAGCAGCCCCAAATAACGGAAAAAACAAGACAAGTGTTTATAGATGTTTTTTGTGAGTTATATAGTCAAAAGCCTATTGAAAAAATCTCGATTCAAGAGATTGCGAATAAATCGGGATATAACCGCAGCACATTTTATCAATACTTTACTGATATTTACGATTTGTTAGACTTTGTTGAAAATGATTTATTGAACTACATAAAAGAAGAATTGGCTAATAATGAGCTTTCTACACATACTGCTGTTCAAAATCCGTTTCATTGCATGGAGAAAAGGGAGTATCTCTCGATTCTCAAAGCCCTCTTGGGCGATTATGGCAGTATTCGTTTTTTAGAACGCTTGAAAAGAGAAATCACCCTTGATAGCTTGGCATTAAACCTTCCGCAAAACAACGCCATAACGCCATACTTGATTGAGTTTCACATATCAACATCACTTTCTTTATTTCGTCTTTGGCTCCAGCGACAAAAGGATTTATCGCCAGAAGAATTTTTCGAGTTAGTGGAAAACCTATATACAAAGGGGGTAGCGCCATATTCTAAAAAATGAATCTACTTAGCCCATTCAATAAAATAACAGAGCAAAACCGCGTCAAAATAGTGGTCAGATCGTAGCGAGCGAGGAAAATTGATAGATGGGTGTCTGGTATTCCGCCATTATTAATGATCGTTTCTTCCCTTATGCTTACCAACATACACATCTTTCTTTTATGTTAACTTGTAATACTTACTGTAAAAATCAATTACTTTTTCTCTAGTCATGTAATCATCATTTGTTTCATATTGCTCTATGTATTCCAATATCTCTTTAGCTTTTGTCGTATTTAATTCTTTCAAAAAATGAATAGTCTCATTAAGTCCTGCACCCATTAGCAATTCTCCGTCAATATAGCAGCCTGCATCAAAATCTTTCATCTTAGCATTCCAGATTAGGAGAGTGTCCTCGGGATAACCAAAGGTAAAAAGCAAAATACAGAGCGTTTTCAAATACTCATGTTCTTCTGTATTAGAATCATTCGTTTCTTCGATTAGTAACGACCTAATTTCTTGTAAATTTTTTAGCTCTGGTTCTAACCCGAAGCGTTCTAATAAAATATCTTCCCTGTCCATCATAACCCTCCCCCGTATTTAGCCTATATCATTTTTTCTAAATCTTTTATTTCAAGAATCACGGAATGATAGTAATTTCCAACGAATCGTATGCTATCTCTCTTTGCCTTATTAAACACAGCCGAACATAACATATTTCCTGTTCATTCCGATTCTGTCAGATCCGCTTCCGTAAAATTACAGGTCTTCAGATTCGAATTTATAAATTTGCTGTTTTTTAAACTTGCATTTGAAAAATCAAGGGCAAATATGCACTCTATAAATGAGCATCCACTCAGATTATAGTTTTGAAGGCTCCCTTCTTCTACCTCTATCCCTGAAAAAGTCTTTTGACCAGCTTCAAGTAATTCTTTAAATTGATCGATAGTCAGTTCCATTTAAACAATCAACGCCTTTTGGGGTATATTTCTTGATACTTTTTAATCAGTGTCAGCCCTTTTTCACCAAACGTACTAGTTTAAACCCTGGTTGATTCAACTTCCATGCCAAAAGACGCTACCAGACCAAGAGCGAATGTCCACAGCGTGAATACTTTGTTAGCTTATGCTGTTGACCTCTTCATAAGCTAGCACTGATTAAATCCCTATTAAAGTAATAAATTCATTGATTTCAAGCTGAGATTCGATCCAATCAAGAAAATCTTTAAGCAATGAAATTATCTCATGCCTAATCATTTGAAACTCTTCTATTTTGCATGCTCTTAGAGTTCTTTCTTTATAGAATATTGAAATGTACTCTTCTAACTTTTCATCTTGATATTTGATTAAGAATTCATTTTGCTTCTTAACTTCATTCATAATTAATTTCCATTGACTTCTTTCTAAAACAAAACAGTTGAACGGTTCATATCCTTCGAAGCCCCTCTTTACTGCTACGACTATAAAACTGAAAGCATCATCGGTTAAGTATACTGACTCTGGCTTCAGATAACCACCACCAGTGTATCGTCTAGGAAATAGTTCAATGTAATTTAAATTTTCTAATTCATGTAATCTAAATAGCTTCATTGTAGTTACCCTCATGAGTAAATTATTTATTTGATAGTTTCTGATAGCGTTCGTGTAGTTACGACTCCAATAGATTTAAGGAACTAAATAGCATTCAAAATCATAACCTTTCTATATAATATCCATCACTTTCTACATGCTCATCAAATTCTTTATATATGGATTCAATGCTTGGAGCATCTTTTCCAAGACGAGATTCAAGTGACTCTAAAATATTGTTTAAATCCATATCACTAAATACATAATCCAGACCGAAATGATCTGGCAAATACACAATTTTTTCTTCTCTAAAATATTTTGCAAACTCGATACATATCTTTCTCAAAGTATCTCTCGTCTCTAAATGGGTTAAAAAATGATCCCAGTATCGATTTGCCCTAACACAACAAACCATATCTTTATTAAATGTAAGATCTATTAATCCATAGTCTATTTCAATATATTTCTCCATGAACACATTAATTTCTCCACTAGTTTCTCTTTCCTTTGTTTCAAAGTCATTTAAAAGATTTAAGTAAACAAAGCTATCTTTATTTTTAATATCTTGGTAAAGGGTCTTAAAATCTATATTTTGAGGAAATTGAATTAAAGCAGTAAAAATTACCCCATGAAATTACCTCCTAAATTGTTCACCACGATTGCATATAATTTTCTGAGATTCGCCACATCGAAAAACTTAGGGGATTGTTCGAATCTACATAGCTATCCAGCATACCGATTTCAGAAGCGAGATTAGTCTTGCAGATTATCAGGTTGAACCCGCTTCCTTGAAAATCTATTATAACTCTCCTGTTTTCAACCTTGTCTGATAACTTTATTAAATAATTTAGGTTTAATTCTTTCTACGGCCTTTAAAAATTCATTGCCAAAGATACAAATGGAATTCTCCCATGGGTGGCCTAAATACCCCCATGTCATAGTCTTGTTTAGGAAAAAATAATAGTCACCATTTGGATAAAGTGGTATAGGCCATTCACCCCATTCATTTTTTGTACTCTCTAAATGAGGGTTAAATAGATAAGAATCATGTTGCCAATCAAGTACATATATATATTCATACTCATCCGTGCATTCTAACATGGCATTGACAATACACTTTTCTAAATCCTTATAGCGAAATTCAAAACCATTACCATAAAGATGCGAAATATCATAAATAACAAACGGGCGTGGTGTAATAAATGTTGGTGAATTTTCTTTAAGGCCACCAGGCTTAAAATTGAAATCCTTAGAGAACTTATCCCAAACAACTCGATAAAGTTCCGAATCGAGTTCTATCCAATTTCCCAATGAAATCACCCACTTTGATAAACTTTCGACCTCTTGCATTTAACATGATTATTTTTATGAACCTAATAGTCTATGGTTTTAGAAAATGTCGCCATCTTCTTCAAGTAACTTACAACATTAAGGTTTGTTTGCTTTCCATATGTATTTATAATCTCGCAATCCAAGTTTTCCGTTAATTATATTCTGTTGAATCTTCAATTCTAGTTCCTTCTGTAATTCAGGCTTTGTATAATCTGGATTGCCGGGTATTCCTGAAATAAACTTAGCAAATTCAATCTCATTAGGGAAAAAGATAATCGCGCTATTAAACTCTTCGATTTCAATGTTTATGAATCCATTACTGTTTAATCTGTTTTTAACTGTGTCTAATGCTCCCGAGTGAATTCCGAATATCGCACCTCCAGAAAGAAGGATTCTACTATGATTTAATATAGAAGTTGGCCCTCTTCTGTCATAAATTAAATCAAATTGTTCATCCTTAAAAGGTAAGTCAGTTTTGGTCGTAGCATATACAAACCTTACATTATTCACTTTACTTTCTTCTGAAATTGTCTCAGCAATCTTTACCATTTCAACAGAGTTGTCAAATCCAATGATTGATTTAGCATGTCTCGACATCTTTAGTGTGAAATCCCCATGTCCGCACCCAGCATCTAAAACTGAATTAAAATTTGGCAACATGCCCCTCAGTCTCTCTTCAAAGATCTGTTCCGCTGAAATTCCTTCAATGGTAAATATCGCATTGTTTTTATAACCGCCATTTCTTCTAGCGATCATGTCGTACCACTCGGTGCCCATCGCTCAACCTCCCTGCGTTACTTCAATGAAATTCCAATCCCTATTTTATAAATATAATAACTATAAGAAGCTTCATGCTTCGTTCTTCCTATTACATAATCATTACTCATGATCAATTTCTTTAAAAGTTCAGGTACTTCAATATCCCATTCGATTTCTAATAGTTGTACTGGAAACTTACTATACGGATTTTTTGTATGCATAAATACTGCATCACTCGAACCAAATTCAGGATCAATATATATCCAAGCTTGAAAGTCGATTTCATTCCCGTCTGATTGTTCTTCAATTTGGTCTAACATATTTAAGTAATATTTAAAATGTCTCCTTCTATGCCTGATACTTTCATCCGTTATTCCTTTCCAGTCAAGGTGCATATGCCAGTGGTTATACCACGTTTCATCATCAAAATGAAATTGATGGGTAAAAATCAGTTTTTCTATCTTTCGATAATGCCGACGTAAACCACGGAATTTTTTCATATAATACCCCTCTATAATAACTGAACATTATGGTGTGCATTGGTTACATATGCTGCTGATTTCCAACTTCAGTAAATCATCATTACTCTCTTTTATTTTACTTTTTATCTCTGCCCTTGAGTACATGTTATATAATATATTCCTTATTTTCTTTTCATGTTTAATTTCACAACGGACTCCTAGTTTCACCATGTTATGCTGATCAGTGAAGTCATAATAAATATTGGTTATATAATTCCGTTATATCGAAACTTATATTTAGCTGTCTCATTAATTCTTCTAAAATAAACACCTCATATGTATCATCATTCAAATCAAAAAACGGTAGATATAAAGATTCTTAATTCCTTTCATTTTTTCATATAGTCAATTAATGGTTTTCTTAATTCCATATATGTTCGCACTTCCCCCCTCCTTCACCAATATTATTTACATGCTGAAGCTTGCTACTCAGTCCATCCATAAATCACCCTATTCAACATTATGAACTCCACTATTCATGTTGATTCGTAAGCCTAACTAAACACCCAATTTTATCCAATTTATCAAATAGCCCAATCGAATCCATTAATCCATGTATATAATAGATTACTAGCTGGAAAGGAGATGATTTGAATGGGATACGGATATGACAAAAAGAAAAAGGTTAAAGTAATTTTTGTTAAACCTGGTCAAAAAGTTCTTATTATCGGTAAGAAGCATTGGACAAAGAAAAATCATTGCTAAGCTTGTGGAGTGCTTGTTCATACAAGCGCTCTTACATACTCTTATATATAAACATCCCCATCCACTGTTCAACTCATCCTATAAATAATAAAACCCAAAATGATTAAAATTCATTGCTATCATTAACTTATGCAATTGTTAGCGGCCGCCCCATTATATTAACCTGAATACAGGCAATGACTATTTCGTATTTGGGAGGTACATATGAGTCAGACGATCATTTATCCAGCACCGGAAGGTGCCATTGGTTCAGATAACTATCGCGTTCGCGTACGGGAAATTGGAGGCGACTGGCAAGAGCTGTTCGTGTACGAAGTCAAGGTGGATATGCATAACGTTCGCAAAGCTTCCATGGCTTATTTTGATATGGAGGGCACGGTTGAGGTAGAAATCGACTGCTGCTTCACGCCTATAAGCAGCGTCATCGTACGCCCCCTATCGACAGGCATTCAGACTGAATATAGCAGCCATTCCATTCGCTTCACATTGGATCGACCTGAAAAGTTATCAATTGAGGTTAATGACGAGCGCTTCCGCAATTTGCATCTATTTGCCGGTAAGCCTGAGCTGGAGGCACCTAGGCCCGGAGATCCAGGCGTGCTCGTGCTGGAGAGAGCCGGGAAGCCCGCCATTCACCGAACAGAGGATATTTTAAAATTAGCCGAGACCCCGACAGCTGAGACGGGGCACGCGCCCGATGTCATTTATTTCGCTCCCGGTATGCATTATTTAGAAGAAACAATACTCCGCATTCCTTCAGGCAAAACAGTTTATATTGCCGGGGGTGCCATCGTTGTCGGCTCGCTCGTCTGCGAGCATGTTGAGAATGTAACCATTAGAGGAAGAGGCATCTTGGACCTGTCCGATTTCCATCGCTATTCGGCTTTCCGTGGCGTACGTATTGTATTCTCGCAAAAGATTCAGGTTGAGGGGCTTATTTTGCTCGATCCGCCCCATTACAGCATTTATATTGGAAAGTCCTCTCATATAAGCATTAGCAACTTCAAATCGTTCAGCACAAGAGGCTGGTCAGATGGCATCGATATGATGGCTAGCTCCGATATTGACATTGATGATGTTTTTCTGCGGACATCCGATGATTGCATCGCTATTTATGGCACTCGCTGGGATTATAAAGGAAATACGCGCCGCGTGCGTGTCCGCAATTCAGTGCTGTGGGCGGACGTCGCTCACCCGCTAATGATTGGGACCCATGGCGATCACCATCATGACGGAGATACGATTGAGGATATTACCTTTATGAATTTGGACATCCTTGAGCATCACGAGCCTCAAGAAAATTATTGGGGAGCGCTGGCCATTAATGCAGGAGATAAAAATATTGTTCGCCAAGTGCTGTACGATAATATCCGCGTCGAGCCATTCGAGCAAGGACAGCTGATTGACATTCGGGTCGTGCACAATGCTGATTATAATCCTGTACCTGGCAACCGTATCGAAAATATTACGTTCCGCAATGTCGCCTATAGTGGAGAGAATAGCAATCCCAATCGGATTTACGGTTTTGATGAACAAAGACCTGTCGAAAATATTACTTTTGTTAACCTCCGCATCAATAACCAATGGATTAGTGATGCTTCTAAGGGCCATTTTCGCATCAATGCATTTGCCAAGAACATTACGTTTTTGTCCGATTAATAGGAAACAGCCCCTTCGTCACCAAATGACGGAAGGGGCTGTTATTTGTGCTGCATTTCCCGTTACATCGAACATGTTGCCGCTATACGCAACATTGTTCCCTTTACTTATTTACCGCCTGCATCCAAATAAGCCTGCACTTGCTTGAGCACTTCCGCACGTACCGTTTCTAGTCCGGAATCGCGCATTTGTTTGTTTAAGCTTTGCGCCATTTCCAGCCAGTTTTTCTCGTATCCTACCTTGAGAATTTGCTCGACCTCATCAAATTTCGGCTTGATTTTGGCAAGCTCTGTCGCCACCGGCTTGGAATCGAAGATAAAGCCCGAAAGCGCAATTTGGAAGTAGTTTTTGTTATCAAGCGCATACTGCAAATAGTTCATCGTAGCCGGGTCCTGATCTGAATTCAGCCTCGATAAGCTCGGATTCCAGGTTAGCTCATACGGCTGGAATTGATATTTCGTCGTATTTGCCGTTGTTTTGTAGCCATTGTCGCCATCGGCTACCCAATGCTCGCCCTCAATGCCAAGCTCGAATAAATCATGATTGGCCTTGCTGCTGAACAGCCAATCAAAAAACTTCATTGTGCGATCAATATTTTTGGAGCTTGCCGGAATAACGACGCTGTTGTTCGCGCGGAAATCCGTACGAATAGCGCCTGGCTTCATATTGCGGACATCGTCGCTCTCATACACGAACGGCTCGATATCCAGCCCTGTACCGTATGCTTCTTGCAGCTTTTGACGATCTCTTGAAATGCCGCCAATCGTGCCTTCTCCAGCGCCGCCCTTATCTGAGACAACACCCGTTGCTGGAGCTAGAGCATCCTTGTTAATGTACTTGCTCCAGTCCACCCGCTTCTGGAAGTGGCCGTAAATCGAAGCATGCGTATTGAACGGCGCAGGGAAGCTCGCAAATTCCGAATCCGGATCACCCAATGTTGCGGCGCCGATAACCTTCTTGCCATCCTCCGACAGCGCGACACTGAATGGAATGCCTCCGGTAAAGGAATCGCTTCCAATCGCGGCTAGGCGAATATCGGTCCGCCCATTTTCGGATGGCGTGAACAGCTTATGAAAGCCTCGGCCTCCTAAGGCGAGTGGCGTATAGTCCGGCTTCTTTTCTTGAACCTGCTGAAGATAAACTTCTAATTCCTCCAACGTTGTAATCGGGCCGAGTCCCAATTCCTCGCGAATATCTTTGCGGATACTGATGACGTTAAGATCTGTATAGTAGTAAGTAAGCGGAATCGTATAAAGATGGCCATTAATTTTGTTCGCTTCAACGAACTCCGCAGGGAATGCCGCTTTCAGCCCTGGATATTCATCATTGTTAAAATATTGATCAAGCTCTGCATAATAGCCGAGGCTGACATGATTGTACAAATTCATCCACCCCGCATCAAACATGACGTCAACGGCTTCGCCTGTCGACATCTTCAATTGCATTTTTTGCCGATGATCCTGAGGCGTGTTGTATTCAAATTCAAGCTTCGTATTAAGCGAATCCTTGCTCACTTCTTCAAACTTAGCGAGAACCTTATCCAAATCCGCAGGCTTATCGCCGAATAGCATGAACTTCAAGGTCACCGGATCCGGTGCTGCCGCATCTGGGTTACTCGTACCTGCCGTCTCGCTGCTGCTTGGGGAAGGCTTCCCGCTCGCATTGCCGTTAGTTCCGGTGCTGCCGTTGTTTCCACTGCATGCCGCCATTAAAAATAGCACCATAACCAGCGTTGCCGCCATAAACATTTTTGCTTTCATTGTTTTTCCTCCCTTTTTTGTGCTGCTGAATCTATCTGCATCTATCTAAAATCATCCTGCGATGAGATTAGCCTTTGACTGAGCCAACGAGCAGCCCTTTTACAAAATATTTTTGCAAGAACGGATAGAGGAATATGATCGGGCCGATCGTCACGACTGTCGTTGCGAGCCTTGAGGTCAAAGTAGGGACAATATAGCCCGGAGCCGTTACGCCTGATGCAAGATTGTTGGCAAATGCCGCATTATCCAAAATTCGTTTAATCAAATATTGCAGCGGAAACAAATCTTCATTCGAAATGTAAAGCATCGCCTCAAACCATTTGTTCCAAAAGGCGAGCGCGTAGAACAGGCTGATCGTCGCAATAGCGGGCAAGGAGATCGGAATCATAATGCGGAACATAATATAAACATCATTGGCCCCGTCAATTTTGGCCGATTCGCCAATCGATTCATCAATGGAATTGAAGAAATTACGCATGAGGAACATATTCCATGGGTTAATAAGGGCGGGAATAATCAGCACCCAGATCGTATCCTTAAGCCCTAAATATTTGGAAATGAGCAGGTATGTAGCTACCAGACCGCCATGAAACAGCATCGTAAAAAAGACATAAAAGTTAATCGAATTGCGATATCTGAGCGATTTGACAGACAACGGGTAAGCAAGCGCACAGGTCACAATCATCGCCAATACGGTACCAACGACCGTCACAAAAATCGTAACGCCATAGGATTTATAAATTGTGCTGTCCTTAAGCAAAAGCTTATAAGCTTCTAGGGAAAATTCCTTCGGAAGCAGCGTAAATCCGTTTCTAATGATGGAGCCCTCCGTGGATAATGAACCGCTAATGACGGTCATAAACGGAATCAGGCATACGAGAGCAAATACCGTTATTCCGACATACATGAGCGATAGGAGCAGCCGGTCTCCAGCGCTTTCTTTTATCATGCTACGCCACACCTTTACTGATAGTTTTATTAGAAGAGCGCCGAATCAGGCGAAAATTTCCGTGCCAATTGGTTTACCGTTACGACCAGCACGAAGCCGACGATGGATTGAATGAGACCGACGGAGGCGGCCATGCTCACATTGCCCAAATCCACCAGTGCCCGATACACATAGGTGTCGATGACGTCGGTTGTCGGATAGAGCAGCGCATTTTTTCCTACGATCGCATAAATCATGCCGAAATCCCCGTAGAAAATGTTCCCCATGGCAAGCAGCAGCAGCAGCATGACCGTTGGCTTCACCATCGGCAGCGTAATATGGCGGATTTTGCCCCAGCGCGTGGCTCCGTCCATGGAAGCCGCTTCATAAATTTCCGGATTAATGCCCGATATCGTAGCCAGATACACGATTGAGCCAAAGCCTGCGGCATGCCACAGCTTGATGATGACGAGAATAAGCGGCCAATACGCAGCTGTGTTATAGAAGGCCAAGCCTTCTAAACCAAAATCCCTCAGAATTTGATTAATCAGCCCCTCTTTGTACAAGAGGAATGAGGTAGCAAAGGTCGCGACCACCGTCCAGGACAAAAAGTTCGGCAGGGTTACAATCGTTTGTGCGATCCGTTTAAAATATTTTCCTTTCAGCTCCGAGAAGATGATGGCGATGATTAATGAAGCAAGGGTGCCGAAGCCGATAAATAGGAAATTTAGAAACAGCGTATTAAAGACAACACGATACACATCGCTGGATTCCAGAAAAAACTGAAAGTTTTTAAAGCCAACGAATTCGCTTTTCAAAATCCCCTTTACCGGATTGTAATTTTGAAAGGCAATGACAATCCCGAACATCGGCAAATAGGAAAAGACAAACAACAGCAGAATGCCGGGCAGTGTTAACAAATACAGCAAATGATTTTTTCGAATCTCCTTAAAAAAAGAGGGCTTCTTGTTCAGTGTGATCCGCTTTATTGCTTGGTCTTGATGCGCTATGGAATTTTCCATGCTGAACCTCCTTTATCTGATTGTTGACTATGTAAGCTCCAACTGGCTCCTTTATTATTTCGTTTCGGGCTGTTCGAGGCTAGAATTCAATCTAGGGAAAACCATGTTTATTACCATTTATGAACTATCTAATCTCACTTTTTCTACCTAAAACGCACAAAAAAGGGCCGCCCCCGCCGTCATGAAATGACTTTGTGGGCTAGCCCTTATCTAGTGGCCACCGCTATCGATATATGCCTGTACCTGTTTTATAAACTCTGCCCGGATCTTCTCCAGTCCCAGCCTGCGAAGCTCGGCATTCAGCTTGCTTGCCTCTTCTCGCCAGCTCGGCTCAAGCCCGGCCTGCGTAATGAGATTAAAAGCATCGTAGCGCGGCTGCACTTTCGCGATTTCAATTTTCACCGGCTCGGGATTAAAGGTAAAGCCGCTTAAGGCTACCCGATAATAAGAATCCTCGCTCGCCTGATATTGCAAATATTGCAGCGTCTGCTCGTCATGATCAGCATTCAGACGGGATAATAACGGGTTAAGCGTCAATTCGTAGGCGGGAAACAAATAATCCTTCGCATACGGCGTCATCTCATACATATGGTCGCCCTTCTGGTTCCAGTGCAGCCCTTCAATACCTAGCTCGAATAGATCATGATTGGCCTCACTCTCGTACAGCCAATTCATAAATTTCATCGACTCCTCCTTATGCCTGGAAAAGATCGGGATGACGATATTATTCCACGCTTTATAGGAGGTTCCTATCGCCTTCGGCTGCATCGTGCGAGCCGCATCATTATAAACAAAAACCTCTAGATCCGCTTCCGGCACGGCTGCCTTCAGCCGCTGCTTGATTTTTGAAATGCCGCTTATGGCCCCTTCTCCCGCAGCCGCTTTCCCCGTAACGACCAGATCCTCTACATTGCTCAGCACATCCCTCGGAATGAAACGGCTGAATTCTACTCTCTTATCATTGTGGCTGTAGAAATAATCGGATTGATTAAACGGCGCAGGCAGCTTGGCGTAGTCCGCGTCTGGATCCCCTATTGTTGTTGCGCCTAAAACATGCTTGCCGTCGTCAGACAAAACTAAGTTAAATTCAACGCCCGTCCCATAAATCACATGAGGCACCGCTCGAAACCGGGTTTGCTTGTCATTAAAATTATAAAACATATCAAAAAATCCGCGATTGCCAATTCCAAACGGAATGATTTCCGGATTGTTTTGCTCAACCTTTTCCAAAAACACTTTGAACTGCTCCATGTTTTCAATCTGGGGCAGCCCGTATTTCTCCCTCAAATCCTTCCGAATGAAAATCGTGCCAAAATCCGCATAATTGCTCGTCAAAGGAATCGTATACAGGCGGCCATTGATCCGATTAGCATCCAAAACCGCTTGCGGGAACGCCTGCTTCAAGCCCGGGTACTTCTCATTCTGAAAGTAATCATCCAAGGGCTGGTAGTAGCCTTGTCCAATGTTTTGCTCCAAATTCATCCACGAAGCATCGAACAGCATATCAATCTGCTCGCCTGCCGCCATTTTCAATTTCATTTTCTGATTATAGGTATCGGCCATATCCCATGAAATGTCCAGCTTGATGTGAAGGGTATCTTTCGTTAAACGCTCGAATTCCGCCAAAATTTTGTCCATATCGGCTGGCTCGCTCCCAAAGAACATCACCTTTAAGGTGACGGGATCACCCGCTTTCTCTCCTTGCTTTGCTGTTGCATTCTTTAGGCTTTTGGCAGAGCTTCCTTGGCAGCCCGCTGCAAGAAGAAGACAGGCCAACACGAGTATAAGACCTAATCTATAATTTGATAAGTGACTTGCCTTCACGGCTAATCCCCCCATTCCACGCGAAATAAATGGCTGCATCAGCCCTCTTGCGTTTGGATATCCTTCAATTTATCGATTAATTGGTATTCCTTGCGAAAATGAATCGGCGACTTTCCGGTATACTTTTTAAACGCGGCATAAAAATGATTTTTACTAGTCAAGCCGATCATTTCACATATCGTTCCTGCCAAATGATCCGTTTCCAGCAACAGCTGCTTCGCCTTCTCAAATCGATAATCGGTCACATATTGGGTAATGGATTTGCCTGTGTGATCTTTAAATATTTTGCGGGCATAATTGGTAGATAAGCCTACTTGCTCCGCCAATCCTTCCACTGACAAATTCGGATTAGTATATTCCTGCTGAATGAGATCCGTAATGATCAAAACGACCTTCACGTTTTTCTGCGATGAATTTTGATCTCTCCGCTCCATGATTTGCCCACATACCGCCTGAAATTCGACTTCCATTTGTTCAATCGTTTCCTGCTTTCTTATTTTCTCCGGCAGGGCAGAGATGCCATTGTACATTAAATCCTCTTCGTTCAGCATGCCTTTGAAAATTCGGATCATGCTTCCGCATAGCTGGGACAGGAAAAACATAATTTCATCGTACGGATAACCCTTTAATTCATGAAAAAAATCGCCAATCGCCTGCTGGAGCTTCTCCCGCTCCCCCATCTTCAGACTGTCCGTTATCGCTTTCTCGAACGCGACAGGGTATTCATGCTCCTGCTGCTCATTAGCGCGAATAGCTTCAGACGTGATGAAAGCATGATGGCCGTAAATCAAACGATAACGGGACGCATGATAGGTCAAATTCCAGGAATGCGGAATTTCTTCTATCGTATGAACGACGCTGCCTACCGCAGCCGTCACACTGATTTTCAAATAAGAGGAAATGCTAGCCTGCACATCCTGAATCATTTTCAAAATAGCATGCTGCGTAATCTCGCTCTCGGATGACCAATGCAGCAGCATAACGATGCCATCATCCTGATCGTCAAACACAGCTGCTTGAAGCTGGCCTGCAATAATTTCCTCGGCAATATTCGCCGCAGCATACTTAATTAAGGACACATCCATTAAATCCATCCGTCCAAAATGCTGCTCGAAACCATCCAAGCGCAGCATGCACACCTGAAACCGGTCACCTTTAAAACGAATGCCCAGCTCTGAAAGCTGCTTGTCATGCACATGCGGAACGTACCCGCCTTTCACGACAAAGGTCAGCAGCTCCTTCCTTCTCGCAGGCTTATAACCCGAAATATTATGCTGCAAATCGCTCACTTTGCTTTCCAAATGCTGAAAGGATTTTGTTAAAAACTCATATTCATTAAGCTGTGCGCCATCACGCAGCTCTCCGAGAGAGGAGCCCACTCGTTTAATCAGCCGATGTATCGGGGTGTAGATTAAGCGAATAGAGAACAGCACCGTCAGCGCCGCAATCGCGATAAAAATAAAGGTCAGCCATACAATAAATTGCTTTAATTTATCTACCTTTGTGAGCAGGCTGTTTATTTCCGCCATGCCAATGAAGCTCCAGCCCAAAGAATCCGCTTTCATATATGAAATCAGATAGCTTTTGCCATCAATCTCTTCCCTCAATTCGCCTTTGTCGAATTTCGATTGAATCACTTTCTTAATATGCGCCTCGCTCCCCCAATTTTGGTTGATCAGGCTGGAATCAGAATGAGAGATAACGGTTCCTTCCTCGTTAATGATCATCGATTGAAGGGATTCATTGCCGATGCCCTTGGTGACTAGATTTTGCAGCGTCTGCTGGTCCAGATTTACAACAAACGTACTGTCCACGATTTCTTTGGTCGCATATTTGGAATAAACGAGCGAGATCAGGTTTTTATCTATTTTCAGATCCGATTTTAAGGCGACCAAATGGCGCGGTATAAAAATGCCCAGCTTGGACGTATTCGTATTTTTAATAATTTGGGTCATATCTTGATCATAAAAATCGTCTACGGTTTGCAGCATCGTCTCCGATGAGAAAACGGCATCATTTTCAAAATTATAAATATATATCGATTCAATTAAGGGGTTGGCTGCCTTTAAATCAATTAAATATTGATTAATTCGGTACGTATCCAAAACGGAGAATTGTTCCCCGTACAACCCGTTAATGATATGCTCATTGCCAATATAGACGGATGAAAAATAATGATAGGTCGATGAAAGCAGCACATTCGCCGTATTAAAGGATTGATTGTTCATCGTCTCCACCGAGTCGAAAATATCATCGGTCAAATTCCCGGTCACTTTATCGACGACAAGAAATGAAAAAATACCGATTAATATAAAACTGACGATTAAATAAGAGAAGATCATTTTTAACAACAACTTGCGCTGCTGCACGAATTGCTTTATCCCCCACATTGATTCCTTGCCCCCCTGCTTGCTCGATTCCAAAACTACGAATAATAATGATGATATCATGCACAGATAAGAGAAGGAACAAGCAGAGGGATGAACTTGAGGCCAGATCAGCCATGAATTTTAAAGAAAACTATGTAGGATGATGATATTTGCTGAATTAGTACTGCGTTATACAAGCTTATGCTTGTGAACTCTATTAACCATTTCTGAAGATGCAAACATAATACTAAACAGGATCAGCAAAATAATGGGTACCATGAACATACCGAATTGGCTTGCAATAATCCCCATTAATAATGGAATCAGAGTTGAACCCGTATAAGCGCTTGCCATTTCAAGTCCAATTACACTCGGAGAAGCTTTTTCCCCAAATCGTTCCGGTGTTGCATGAACAATACTAGGATAGATGGGTGCGCCACCTAGCCCTACTACAAACAAGGCTCCTGCAGCAACCCCGTATGGAACCGGTAAAATAAGAACCAGCAGTCCCGCGCAGCCAACTAATCCACCATATCTTATAAGGCTTTTACTTGATACATAAGTCGAGAGAAATCCTGAAAAGATACGTCCTATTATGATGCCAATATAAAATAAGGAGGACAGAGCCGCTGCTTTCCCAGGAGAAATCCCTTTACTAGCTATAAAAAAGGACGCCATCCATAGACCTGCGGCTGTTTCCGAGCCATTGTAACAAAGCATCGAAACCATGGACATTTTAACACCACGGATTCGCAAAGCCTCTCTGTTACTGACTGCTTTCTTTTCGTCGTCATTTCCTAGCTTTTTATTATCCAATATTCTCCACAAAGACAGCGATGCCAATAATATTACCACTATAACAGTAAGTAATATCGCTATCGTAACGTATCCTGCACGCCAGTCACCTCCATTATCAAGCGAAAATGACATAACAATAGGTCCCGACATGGCTCCAACTCCCCAGAAGCAATGCAGCCAGCTCATATGCTTGGCTTTGAAATGCAGCGCTACATAGTTACTTAATGCTGCATCTACAGAACCGGCGCCTAAGCCCAAAGGAATTGCAAGGAATATAAAGAATAAAAACTCGTTTGATAAAGAAAATCCAAATAAGGCGATCGTTGTTGATAGGATGCTGAATAAAGTTACCTTACCTGTGCCAAATCTATGCAACAATCTGCTTGCAAATAAACTGGATATAACCGTACAAAATGAGATCACTAACGATATATAACCTGCCATTTCTGTTCTGGCGCCAATATCGAGTTTCATAACTGACCAAGCACTGCCTAGCAAGGCGTCTGGCAATCCAAGACCTATAAATGCGAGATAAATAATAATTAGCAGTAACGTAACCATCGTTGCTCTCCCCCTGTGTTTCCTCTTTATCGATGCTTTACAAGTTCTCTAAGTAAATGCGCATATGAAAGTTTAGTTCTATTCGCCTTTCTAATATGCTACAATCAAAAATTATAAACTTTAAAGCAACTTTAAAGTCAATAACTTAAGTAAAGGAAATAATACATGGAACCATTAATAAAGATCAGCGATGTTTCGGAAGCTCTCGGTGTGCCTACATCAACTTTGAGGTTTTGGGATAAAGAGGGCCTGATTCGCTTTGAACGCAACGACGATAACAACTACCGGAATTTTTCATACCAAACGATGCTCGATATTTGTGATATTATTTTTTTCAGAAGTCTTGAGCTCCCCCTATCTACAATCAAAATCATCAATACCAAGAGTGCCGATGATTTAAACTTATTATTGAGAGAAACAAAGACTGAATTGGAACAGAAAATCGCCTATTTGCAGCAAGTGACCGAACGAATCGAAGCAAGAGAAAAAAAGCTCGAAAAATACCAGCATATGCAAGATCAACCACTACGCGTAATAAAAGCCAAGCTATCACCAGTCCGCTCTTTTAATTTTCAGGATAAAGAAATGGTGCAGTTGTATTTGGATGACCCTGGTCTATCGGCAGATATACTTGCTGGCCCTTTTAATGATTCAATGGTCTGCGGCATGTTTGTAGATTCAGAGGTGAAAAATATTATACGCGAAGGTGACGATGAAGAAAGAAATTATTTGCATGGATTGCTCTGGATGAACCGCGACAAACAAATGAATGCAGAGGAATTTTGGAGCACTTCACAACGTTTGGGGTACAAGCCAGGTCAGATTATTTGCAAATATCTTGTTTCAACCAAGGAAGAAGGACAAGAACTACGTAATTTTTTCGAAGCATGGCTAGAGATTGATTAATTCGTTTCCCTCTTGCCCGCATTACAGTCGTGCTACTCATGAGACGTGTATAGGAAGCAGAAAGCCGCTCCATTAGAGAGCGGCTTTCTGCATTTGATAACCTTTGACAGCCTTGCGGATTCATTAATTAATATTCTATGTTTATAAACCGCCAATCGTCATGATCGTCGTGTCATATGGAGCTAATTCAAGCGTCTGTTGTCCATATTCCGTATCAATTGTCGTGCTTTGAAGCTGATCGCTGTTGTTAATTACAACGAGTATTTTACTTTCCGGATAATATGCACACTCCGTATATAAGTTATCCGTCATGTATTTCGTTTCATTCAGCTCATTGCCGGCATAGCGGATCAGGTTCAGCAGCAATCGGGTATTTTCCAAGCTGAATTCGAACGAAGGAAGGTAGATTCCCTTGCCTTTGCCAAAAGCATGCGTAGACAGCGTGATTTGTCCGTCCGTTTCATGCGCAACCGCAGCTGACCCGTCGGTAAGATAGATGCCCTTCTTAGCTGCAATGCTAGCCCCAACAGGCACCAGTCCGTGCTCGTCACGAGCCTCGTAAGTCCATTTGCCATGAACGACTCTGGCGCCGGTATCCTCATCCAGACCGAGAATATGGGCCATTCTGAAAAAGCTGTCATACCCTTCAACCGCCGAAGGCTGGTTAACCCCGATAAACGTACCACCCTCATATACCCATTTGGTCAGCATGTCCACGCATTTGCTGTCGTTCCAGTGCTTTCCACCGCTCCATGCTGAACCGGCCGAGCCGGCATTAATCACCACATCATAGTCCTGTAGTTTTCCCTGGCGGATATCCTCAAAATCGATGAATCCGACCTCAACCGGCAAGCCAGATAACGCCTCATTGATATGAATCAGATCATGCATGTAGGTCTCATGGAAATGGCCGGACAAGGTCCACGATCGGAGCTTGCCCCAGCTGTGCAAAATCGCAACCTTCGTCTTGATCTGATACGGCTTGCCTTGCTGGTGCAGCTCTTTGATCTCCCTGAATTCATTGGCAATCTTCTCAATATAATCGCAGAATTCCGGGTAAGGCTCCACCAAATGCAAATATCCGCCCAATCCGATCCGATCAATTGGCTCTCTTAGCAGGGCGCGACGGATATTAATCCAGTACTTCTTGGCATCCAGCGTAGGATCGCCGCCCTCCATAAAGGTAGGCAGTCCGCCTAATCCGACCGGGAACAAATATGGATGCAGCCGGATTTCATGCGTGTCCACCTTTACCCCTGAACACATCCGTGCTTCATAACCCGAGAATACGCATTTGATCATGCCGTCGAAGCCAAACTCCGGAAAACGATCATTATATGGCTCCATGCCCACCCAGCTGTCATCATAGAAGACGTAAGCCAGCTTGCCATGCTTATGCACAATATCAATCAGCTGTTTGCTGAAGCCAATGACAAAATCATTAATAAATGCCATCCAGTCGAGCTTGCGCTGCTCCGCCGGAATATGACTGACGCGGTATTTGCCGCCATTTACAAAATCCTCGGCCGTCAGCGAATAACCATACTTTTTGGCGAACAGATCAAGCGCTTTGGCACTCACCGTGAAATCATAGGAGCCCCAATCCGAGAACAGATGGCGATTGCGCTCGCTGCTGCCCCAGATCCAGGCAAAATTATAAAATAAGGAGGTGAACCGGACTACCGTTGTTTCCTTATGCTGGGCGCACCAGTTTTCCATCCAGTCGAGCATATACTGCTGCGTTTCCAGATACATCGGATCAATCTGCATTAGATGCTCTTTGTCCCAGTTATTCGTGGTGTGATTGTACATGGAGATCTCTTCCCAGATCCGGTAGGCCATGAAGCTGACCGTGTATTTATGCCAAGGCACAATTCCGGTAAGCACCACATTCCCCGATTCGCGGTCATAATTCCACTGCTCTCTCGGAACCTCTTCCCCAGTCGTCCGGTCAACAATTTGCCAATATTTAAACGCCTCTTTGGAATCATTTACTCTGAACTGCTCAGCGAAAAAGTCCTCCATCAAATAAACGGATAAATAATCCTGCACCGCTACCTTCGGATTCGTTATTAAAAAACACTGCTGCAGCTTATCCAGATTTTGCGACGCCCACTCATTATGGTCTCTTACGATACAGATCGTCGAATAGATACCGTACCCTGCGTTAATAATCTCATCGGACAACTTCGTGCCGTCACTGTCACGAATGACATCGGCGCCCCAGCGCTCTGCTAATTCCAGAGTCAGTGCCTCATAACCAGCCTCACCCGGGAGGGTAAAGGCCCCCGTCGTTTTTTTCGACAAATGGATTCCCTCCTATTTGAGCATATCGGATAGAAAAGCGAGTGCTAAGCCTTGTCCCCAGCCCTGTGTCCAATCTTTTGGGATGTTGCGGTACCCTTCCCGGTCCTTCATGACTGCCGTTCCGCCAGATACAGAAAGTACCCGTCCATCCTCACTAATGTTTTCCATGATGCCTTTGAGGGCCTTCTGCACATATTTAGTGTGCAGCGGGTTGCCGTTATTGATCATCGCCGCCGCAATTCCGCTGGACGCAGATACCTCCTCATAGGATTCCACGTCATCGAGCAAGGTCCGCCACAAGCCGTTCTCCGTCTGCACTAGCTTCAGTGCGGCCAACTGATCCCGGAGCGAGCACTCCACGTCCATACACTGCGGATACAAATACCATTCCTTTAGCAGCGGCTTAACCTGCGACATCGTATAAGCACCCCAGGCATTTGCTCTCGCCCAGTAGAACCCAGACATATGATCCTGCTTCACATTATTGTAGCCATGGTACCAGAGGCCGGTGCTAGGGTTTTGCAGGTATTTAATATGCCAGTAATATTGATTCAGGGCATCCTGAATCATCGCCTGATCTTGCAGCTTGCTGCCTACCCGCAGCAGGAAAAATGCCGCCATAAACAGCGTGTCCGCCCAAGCCTGCTCCGGAAAATCGTTGGACACGGACACCGTATGCTGCAGCACATGATCTCCGAACCGCAGCGCACTATTTTGGAGATAATCCACCTTGCTCATCACAATATCCCAATATTTCTGGTTGCCGGTTTCTTCATACAACGTAATCAGCACATGGCCCATCGCACAGGTGTTGACCGTCCAGCTCGGCAAGCCCAGCTCAATATATTCATCCGCCCAACTGATAAGCGCATCCAAATACTCTTTATTTCCTGTTGCCTGGTAAGCTCTGGATACACCATAATAAGCTACTCCGCAAGGCCAGTCCCATGTTAAATCCATAGCTAGTGTTTTTCTCGTAACTTTGTCTATAACGCTTAAAATCTCTTCCCTGTCATAAGTAATTTGAAGCATATTAAATACCCCTCTCCTTCGCACATGTCTCCCAAAGGCGCCTGAGAGCCATCCGAGTTATTGTAAACGCTTTATAATCTCTATTGTAAGCATTAAAATAGTCTACATCTAAGCATATTCGTAGAAAAAATGTGCAATTTCGATCATTTATTTTTGTGCGCTCATTGAATTCGGCAGTGCTTTCACCTATAATCAACTCAAATTAACGTAATGGGAACGAGAGTGTGGAATATGCCTAGAAAAAAGAAGCCCGTCATCGAATACCGCCACTACAGCTTGCCGATCAACTTCCCTGTTCTGCTGTTAAGCGGGGAACGCTGGCGAATTTCGGATATCAAAAGCGAGCATCTTCATTTCCATAACCACTTGGAGATCGGTATTTGCCATTCGGATAGCGGCAGCATGGAGATCAAAGGAGAAACGGTACCTTTCAAGGCAGGCGATGTGACCTTCCTTCCCAGATATCTTCCCCACACCACGTATAGCTCGCCTAATGAAGCTAGTCTATGGTCCTATCTCTTTTTTTCACCGGAGGATCTGTTTCAGCAAACCTTTAAGAGTGCTTACAGCAGCTTCGAGCCGAACCTGTGGAGGGTCCAGGGAAAGCACTGTATTTTAAATAAGGAGCAGTATCCCAAAATCTATTCCCTTGCCACGTCGGTTGTAGAGGAATTGAAGCAGCAAAATCCGTACTATCAGGAAAGTGCCTACGGCTTATTGTTATCCCTTTACATAGAGCTCATTAGAATTCATTCCACGAATGAAATGCTGGCCGAACAAGAAACGGAGCAAGGTCTGAAGTGGGATTTTGTCATCTCTCCAGCACTGGAATATATCACGACAAACTATATGACCCCTATTACCATCGATTTTCTGGCCGATCTATGCCACTTAAGCACCACCCATTTCCGCAGAAAATTCCATGAAATCATGGGCAGCGCTCCTCTTGATTTTCTGAACAGCACCCGGATCGAAGAGGCCTGCAAGCTGTTGAAAAGCTCAGATTTTTCGATCCTTTCGATCTCCGAGCAGGTCGGCTTTCATTCCATTTCCAGCTTCAATCGCTGCTTCTCCAAGCTTATGGGAGCATCTCCAAAAGAATGGCGCAAAGGGGCGAAATCCGAAGCACAATCAGCAAAGGCGTCGATATTGGAATTTACGGGGTGGGTTTGAGGTGGTAGTAACAGGGGCAGGGTATCATGTGGTAAGCAGCATGATCCTTTCAATAAGAATGCATAATGATGTATTATAAAGTATGCATATTTATATCATATACTTACCAAAAGGAGAGTGTAGCTTGTGAGCGAAACCTATATTCCAACTGGCGTGAATCTAAAAGAAACTGGCTTTGGATACACGTTGTCCTTAATAGGCGGTAAATATAAAATGATCATTATGTATTGGCTGTCTGAAAATAAGGTAATGCGGTTTAATGAGCTGCAACGATCTATCGGTACCATTTCCTTTAAAACGCAAAGCATCATGTTAAAAGAGCTGGAGGCAGATGGGCTTATCATACGCAAGGAATATCCCCAAATACCTCCAAAAGTTGAATATTCATTATCTGAAAGTGGTCTTTCTCTCATTCCATTGTTAAATATGATGTGCGAGTGGGGGGAGAAAAACAGTTCGCCTGCTCTGGAGGCTGTACAGCGGTAGGCATAGTTGTTTTGTTTATATGACAAAGAAGTATCTCCTGAACAGGGAAATACTTCTTTTTTATAGCAGTCTTGCAGTTGGTTAAGCACCCCTCTTTTAGATATTAGTTTTTTTCTATATCTTTCTAAGTTCTGATGGAGTTTTAGAGCGGGTTACTCTTAAATATACCATAACGGTTGTTGCAGCGATGGCAATAACTGCAGCTCCAATCCAACTAATCAAAGCTAAGGAAGCTTGTTCCACGACAACGCCTCCAATTCCTGCACCAGCACCCATAGCAAGCTGTAAAACTGAAGTATTCATACTCACCATAATGCCTGAAGCAGCCGGAGCAAGCGTCATTAAGTGATATTGCTGAGTTGGACTTGTTGACCAAGCGGAGAGAGCCCAAAATATGAGTACAAGGAAAGCGATAGCAGGCCATTGGCCTGATAATGACAGTAGAACTAAGGCTACTGCATGCAGTACCATACTGACAAATAAAGTACGAGGGAATCCCCATTTATCTGTACTATAGCCGCCAAACTTTGAGCCGAATAAGCTGGCAATCCCGAAAGCGAATAAAGCAATGATGACTGTTTTACTGTTCATCCCTGTAACCGACAGCAGGAAGGGAGAAATGTAGGTGTAGACAATAGAATAACCAGAAATCCATAAGAAAGTGATCATTAGGGCTGCCATTATTTTCGGTTGCTTAATTAAAGCAAGCTGTTTGCGCAAGGGAACCGATTCATCGCCATTTGAGCGTGGGATGACTAAGAGTATAACGATCATCGCAAGAATACTAAGTGCACCGATTCCCCCGAAGATTAATCTCCAATCATAAACGGAAGCAATAACTCTGCCTAGCGGAACACCGATAATCAACGAGGTGCTAAAGCCCATAAGGAGCGTTGCAATTGCACTTCCTTGTTTATCAGGTGGAGTCATCTTGGTAGCGACAGTAAAGGAGGTTACAACGAATACTCCCATGCTTAGTGCAAGAATAACGCGTGAGACTATAAGAAATCCAAAGCCAGGTAAAACCACGGCGATAATATTTCCAATCACAAATACGCCAAGTGAATAAACTAAAAGCTTGCGCTGCTCCATTCGTGCTGTAAATGCGATAAGGAAAGGTGTTCCAAAAGCATAGGCGAGTGAAAAAACAGTAATGAGCTGACCAGCAGCAGCGACGGAGACATTAACGTCTCTTGCAACTGTGTCGAGAATCCCTGCTATGATATACTCGGATGTTCCAACCAAAAAGCTAACAGCAGCTAATAAATAAATTTTCCAGACATTTGACATAAAATTATCCCTCTTTCTTAATTTCAATATTTCCAGGCGTATAGAAATTATTTATTTCATGCTCTGAGTATAAAGATTGCACTATAAATATGTAAGTACGCACTTTTAGTACAGGTACTGTGTTAAAGGTTAGTGTCACCCTGAGCATATACACTAAATTAAGTTAACACCGTACCGGCATAACGATTGCTGAATCCATACTTTATGAATCTCAAAACCAATGAAAAGGGACCCCGGTTCAAAATTGATTTATTCGCGACAAAAAAGCAGAAGCCGCCTGTTATGCCAGGCGACTCCTGCTGCAAAAATATGGATTCCTTCATTAAATAAGTTAATCTTCTGACACATCCACCCGTACAGGCCCAATGAGCCCGCTCGGTTCCTGCTGCGAGAAAGCCGACAAGTAGTCGCGCTGGTCCTTCACGAGCGTATTCGTAACTTCAATGACAAGCTTATTTTTTCCTTTTTTCAGCAGACCGCCGATTTCTAGCTGGTAGGGTGGACATATACGCACGCCAGCTTGCTCTTCGTTTACCCATACTTCTGCCGTTTCATAGACTTCCCCAAGATTTAATAAGGCTTGATTCCAATGCTGCGTACATTCAAACACCGTTTCATAACGAAAGGTGCCGGAAAATCGCGGTAAATAATCTGGCTTGCTCATGTTTGTTAAAGCCGTCATTCTCCCCCATTCATTGAACGAAGGATAGTGCTCAGCATCAGCGGTGGAAATCGTCCATTCACCTGCTATATCCATTCCTGTTACGGTCCGCTGCTCTGGAAGCACGGTGAAGTCTCCAAGATCAGCCCCATGGAGAAGAACAATCGATTCATAGGGATGAAGCTCCAGCTGCACCGCTCCAGTCTCCCTGTTAGCCTTGCATTGAATCAACCGATTCAGAAAAGCATCATAGGCATATATTTCGCCTTGGACAGGCAACACAACTTCCGTAAAAATGCGTTGATGCGGGTGCTCGTTAAAAAACATGAATACAGCCAAATTTTCATGAACATAATGATAATTCCGTAGATATGGCTCGTAACTAGCAGCTTTCATATCGTAATACCCATCAGCCATTAATTGTTGGGCTAGTTGGTCTAATGCGACAAGCTTTACGTTCCGATGATGAGCAAGACTGGTTAGCTCGGCAGACACGTCACTGCCTTCGCTCGAGCGTGCAGGCCAGTCATCAATAAAGCGGACGGCAACACCTTGATCGGCGAACTGGACCAAACTCCGGATCATTGCCGCTGGCAGCGCCTCTGCATAAGGCACGATGAGGCAACGATAATCTTCCTGATTAATCAGCAGCCTGCTATCCTTTACACTCGCCGCCTCCACAAGAATATCAACGGGAACAACATCACAGTCGATCTGATTTTGCATCAATTGCTTGACTGGCTTATGAAAATACATCGCCTCCCCCGACCATTCGGCCTCAGCATGATAAACGACTGCTGCGGTCGCCACATGCCGCCCGCCTGAAATCAGGTGACTCATCCGATTCATATAATGATTCAGATGCTTATAATAGCGGTATTGCGGATTTTCCCCACCTGCATACAGATGCGGCGGGCAATCTGGATCCGGAAACGTTTTTTGACTGAATGCATGTGGAACAAAATAATTGACGCCACGAACGAGCATATGGTCAGTGAGCCATTTCATCAGCTTTAGCCCTTCTGCCCATCCATAGGCTCCATACAATTCGCACATCGTCCTTCCCTTTTTTTTCGGATCGATATGCCCCAGCGACACACCTAGCTTTGCGAGGCCATAGTGGAAAAATTCACTGTCTGTCTCCCCTGCCGGCCAGCGAAAAGACATTTCATCAAAGCCTGGAACGATCTGCCACAGCACCACATCGAGACCCGACATGTCCTGTCCCCAAAGCGAGCGGAAGAAGTGGCCTGCGCCGGAGCCAAGCCTTGCATGAACGTTGTTATCTTCCAGCACATGTCCAATGTATTCTACCCCGTGGGCTCTGCACCACTCTCCGATCTGGCTGCAGAAGCTTTCCCCGTAAAGCTTGCTGACGATATTCATATAAGCATACCGAACCATGCTCGACTTTTCCCCCGCCTCATGCCAGAGGAGATGCAGCTGCTTACGGTAATCCTCCCCCAACGCCTGTTCAAGCAGGGCCGGCATTTCATCGCTCCAAGGCAGGGAAACGCCTTGTTTTCCCAGCTTCGAATTGAAATCAAAGGTCGTCTTATCGTTGTAGAACCCGGGTTCATCTGAAAAAAATCCAGCAAAGGTATTTCCAAAATCTGCGTGATACCTATTGTAAAAAGCCTCATAAACCGTATCAAGCAAAATACGAACCGAATTCCGAACGAGCGGGTTTAGATAATCCTCCTGCGCCTTGCTGCCGCCATCCTTGTTTTCTGAAACGATGAATACCCGCCAATAGCCTTCAGGAATATCCCAGTACAGAATGCCGTCATGCACTAGCTCAGTTAAGTCTATGCATTCACTGGTTAACGTTTCATTGGTTGATGCTCGACGCACAGCGACTACGGAGGTGAGCTTGTTTTTGCCGGTCGCGTATTGGCTCTGCGAAATGGTGGGCCGAAGTCCGCTCATCAGTAATGTATCCAGCAGCAGAGAGGTGCCTTTGGCAGGACCGATGGTATCGATAAAACGTTCACCCAGGAACTTGCGATGAAGCTCCTCTGGAGCCTCCTTCACTTTGCCTGCCGCATGTCCGGTTGGAAAATGGTCGTCATCGAGCATCCACACCTTCATGTCGCGCTTTCGAGCTTCATCCATAATGATGTCCATGTCCGCCCACCACTTCGGCCCAAGGAAATCCGGATGAGGCCGTGCCTCTACACAAACAGCACCGATTCCAGCCTCATGAATACGTGCCATCTCTTCGCGAATCGCTTGCTCCTCCTCGCCATGCTGCCAGAGAAAGGGAAGGATATAATTATGTTCTCGACCCTCAAGCACTTCCTTCAAAAGATTGCTCATCCTAGCCTCCCTCCTGATTCAAAGCCTTTATCTTTAGTGGATTAATTTTTTACTGGATTACTTCTTTACTTTGGCATACCAGTCTCTGGCACGCTTCGTCACTTCTTCTCCACCCGATTTGTTCCACTTGTCTACGAATTCATCGAATTTGCTGATTGGGTATTGTCCAAGTATAATTTTGGCTGCATATTCCACGAACAGCGTCCGATTGTTAATATCCGGATAGCCCTCGTATACACTGGCAGACATGCCATCGCCGGCGATGACCTTGGCATATTTTTGAGCTTCCTGCATATTGCTAGTCACCTGATCGACGATCCACTTACTCTCTTCCGATGCGGTGCTTTCAAAAAGATCAATGGTAAAGTCAAGTGTCGACGAGCTTGAATATGGATTAAGAACTAGATTTTCCTGTGTACTCTTATCGTCCGGAAGCTTGACGGCTTTGCCGTCCTTCATTGTATAGTGCATGCCTTCCACACCGAGGTATAGCGCTTTAAAATTATTTTTGTCATACATATTGTTCAGCAGCTTTAAGGTAGCCATCAGTTTCTCTTCATCTTTATTGTTCTTCACGACCCATTGCGGGGGAGCAAATCTTTTCCCGGTGTAAAAGCCCTCATAACCTTCAACTTTAGGTACAGGGAGCACGGAAAATTCTGCTTTCACACCCGTATTTTTTTGCAGGTTTTCCAAATTGAGATTGAGCTGCTCCACCCAGTGGAAGTAGTTCCCGGCCTTATTGGACGTAATTTTCCCATCCCACTTTGCCTTGTCGTTCAGAAGCGTCTCCTTATCCAATAAGCCGTCCTTATACAGCTTGGCGATGAACTCTAAAGCGGCTTTCATATTCGGTGTTACGGCTGAATAAGTAAGCTCGCCATCGTACAGATCCCACTCCGGGTACCCTTCAAACATGGCCACACCGTACATCGCGAACAAGTGGTCCATCCAGCGAGCATCTTGACGGCCGCCAGTTGGAATCTCATCCTTCTGACCGTTGCCGTTAGGGTCCTGATCCCGGAACGCCTCAAGTACTTTGACGTACTCGTCTTGCGTTGTTGGCATCGGCAGGTTCAGCTTGTCGAGCCAATCCTGACGAATCATTCCCGCATATCTTCCGTAATCGACCGAGCCAGGGATGTAATAGATTTTCCCCTGACCGGTTGGATCATTGGCCTTGACAACATCCCACATTTCAGTTGGTATCGTTTCCCAAAGATTCGGGGCATATTTCGGCAATAGCTCTGTCAGGTCGGCAATTGCGCCATTTTTGGCCAAGCTGTCTTCCATGCCCTGTTGGGGAGTAAACAAATCTGGCATTTCGTTCGCCGCAATCTTCAAGTTCAGCTGATTCAGGTAATTCGTTCCACCGTTCCATTCCACATAAGGATGGATGACGCCTACGCCAAGCTTTTCCTTATAAAATTCATACAGCTGGCTGCCTTTGGTGATCGGCTTGTAACCGATGTTGGTGCCCCATACTTCAATATCGACTACCCCATCTGTACTGCTCGTTTGACTCTGGGCAGCATCATTCGAAGTGTTCGTGTTGCCGCCGCAGCCGTTTATAACCGTAACAGCCAAAATTCCCGCCGCTATCGTTAATCCCATTTTTTTAACGTTCATTTGTTTTCCCCCATATCTTTCCGTAATATGTTTAAGGCTGTTCGCCTAAAAACCTAAAAGGATGACTAGCCTTTTACCGAACCGATCATTGCCCCTTTAACAAAATACTTCTGTAAGAAAGGATACACCATAATGATCGGAAGGATAGCGAAGATAACCGTGGCCGCTCTTAAGGTTCGCTCGTTGTAGTTCAGATCAACCGTTGATGCAGCGCCCGCCATAATGACGTTATCGTCTGTAATAAACTGCCGAATCTTGATTTGCAGCGGAAACCAGTCGGTATTTTGCAGGAAAAGGAGCGGATGCTGGAACTGATTCCATAACACCACGCCGTAGAACAAAGCCAGTGTCGCAAGGACTGCTTTGGACAGTGGAAGCACCAATTGAAACAGCATCCGGAAATATCCACAGCCTTCAAGCAAGGCCGCTTCCTCCAGCTCCTTCGAAAATTGTTTAAAAAACGTTCTCATGATAATCAAATTAAAAGGATTCAGAATATGCGGTATGATGAGCACCAACGGATTATCATAAAGTCCTATGCCGCGAATCGTCAGGAAGTAAGGTACGATAGGGGCTTTGAAGATCATGGCGATTACGACGCTGATCATGATTACGGGCCCCCAGCGGAACTCCGACTTCGAAAGCGGGTAAGCAAGCAGCGCGGTCATCAGCAGCGCCAAAACCGTTCCAATCAACGTCGTGACCAGAGTTAGAAAAAACGATTTCCATAAGTCAGGACGATCGATAATATAACTCCACGAGTCGAAGGTAAACTGCTTCGGCCATAAGGTGACCAAATTCATATCCACAGCGTTTTTGGAGCTAAGCGAGGTAGATATGACAGACAACAGCGGGATGAGAGCTATGACGGACAGGAGGATGAGAACGATCGTAATGCCTGATACAAATATTTTTTCGCTTCTCGATTCGAACATGTCTACCAGAGCCCCCCATCCGATACTTTCTTCGACATTCGATTGAATATATACACCAGTATCAGTCCAATAATCGACTGGAATAATCCAACCGCCGTAGCGAAGCTGTACTGCGCTTGCTGAATGCCGGTCCGGAACACGTACGTATCCAGAATATCTCCTACGTTGTAGGTCATCGGGGTGATTAGATTATAGACCTGATCAAAGCCAAGATCCAAAAAGTTGCCGATTTCAAGCAGGAACAATACCAGTACGGTAGGCAGCAGCAGCGGGAATGTAATATGGCGAATTTGTCGGAATTTGGACGCCCCATCCATCATCGCGGATTCGTACAGTTGAGGGTCAATCGCACTGATCGCCGCTATATACACAACGGTTCCCCAGCCAGCATCCCTCCACATGGATGAAAGCACGTAAATGGGCCGGAAGTATTCGCTTTCCTGCATCGCCAGCAGAGGTTCAAAGCCGAACCAGCCGATAACGATGTTAAACAATCCGCTTAATGAAAAAAAATCGAAAACGATACCGGCAACGATAACCCAAGATAAAAAATGCGGAATATACAAAGCGGTCTGTATTCCTTTCTTGAGCGCCGATTTTCGAATTTCATTGATCATCAGCGCCAGAAGAACCGGCACCGGGAAAACCAGTGTGAGCTTGAGAAAACCTAATATCAGCGTGTTTCCGAACACTCGGGCAAAGTCAGGATGCTCCAGCAAAGTCTCAAAGTGCTTGAAGCCTACCCAAGGACTATCCATCAGCCCTTGAAACACCGAATAGTCCTTGAAGGCGATTACAGCACCAGCCAGTGGAATATATTTAAATATAATGAGAAAAACGATTCCCGGAATCGCCATCACATACAACGGCCAATACACCTTCATTCGATAAAATGCAACTTCTTTCAACTGATCACCCCCAATATCTCGTTGTTGTATTCGCTTACATGAATAATATACAACTAGGGGTTGTGTCTCTCAATTGGGCATTTTTAAGGATAAACAAGGGCATTTTTAAGGAAAATAGAAAACCACTCCTTCAGGGAGTGGCTAAATAAGGCTAGCTGCTTGGCAGCCGCTTGCGATATTCGCTTGGTTTGCAGCCCGTTAGTTTTTCAAAAAGCCGTGCAAAATGCTGCGTATCCGAGTAACCTACCCTTTGGCAAATTTCGTACACCTTTAAATCGGTTCTTTCAAGAAGCTCCTTTGCTTTACCGATGCGAATTCGGCTCAAAAAGCTTACATAGGTTTCTCCCGTCTTTTGTTTGAAAAACTGGCTTAAATAATAAGGGCTGATAAAAAAACGCGCAGACAAATCCGCAAGTGTAATCGGTTCATTATAATGGGCAGATACATATTCCTTCACCTCTGCAATAATATCCTTCTTCTTAGGTATGTTATGCTCCAGCTTGAACTCGATTATTTTTCTAATGGCTTGAACCATCCATTCCTCCAAGCATTCTAAGGTCCGAAATCGGGATATACCGTCCAATGACAAAATATGACGGCCCAAAAAATCATTTTGCTGCAGCTGCTGAAAGGACATTTTCCGAATGCTCGCTAACAGTATGTTCACACAATGCATCTGTAAATCAGCGGGGGTCATGCTTGGTTCGGAATCCATCAAGCGAAAAATATCGTGTATGATGCTTACACATTCCTTTTCATCCATGTTCTCAAGGGCCGCTTCCAGCTTGGCGATGCTCTCTTCTGGAACAGATTGAATCCTTCCTGACAGATTTGTAATATCAGTGAATGATATTACCGTGTTCGCTCCCTTGACGACTTTATAGCTTAGCGCATAGCGGGCTTCTTCAAAAGACTGGCTGATGCCAGCGGCCCTTTCCTGAATCGTTCCAACACCGATGGTCATAGAAAGCCCCAGCTTTAGGTTTACTTCCTCTTGGAGACGCTGCACCGCACGAAGCAGCTCCGTATAGCGGATAGGCCCTCCGTGAGCAACTACCACGGCAACCTGCGCACTTGTATAACGAAACCGATACACTCCGTCATACTGCTCAAGAGCCAGATCTATTTGACAGAGCACCTGCTGTAGACCGACTTCCTTTAGAGCATCGAATTTACGATCAAATTCAAGTACAAACCCCACGAACCCGTTTCCCTTTGTCGGGATTTGCGCCATTTCAAGCCACTCTTCCATAAGCTCCGTATTATCGCTGCCGACATCTAGGATATCCCGCAGAGCGTTCTCTTGAATAAGATGATGGACCTCCTGCTTCAAGTCAGCTACTTCCTGCCGCTTAGCCCGATCCGCACGAATCGCTTTCATGGCTTGATGAACGCAGCTTTGAAGCTCCTCTTCCTCGACCGGTTTATTGATATAGGCTTGTACGCCTAATTGCATACCTCTCCGTGCATATTCAAATTCAGCATATCCGCTTAAGAGAATAAATGTAGTCTGGCTGCCCTTGTCTTTCAGCCCTTTAATCATGTCGAGGCCGCTAACTTGAGGCATCCGAATATCCGTAATCACAATGTCCGGCTGCAATTCCTGAATTAAGCTTCCACCTTCCAAGCCATTATAGGCTACGCCGACCACTTCACATTCCGGGATATACCGGTTTATTAAGAGTTTGATGCCATCCACAATGCCTTTCTCGTCATCAACCAACACCAGCTTCATGCCAAAACCCCTCTCCTTCTATTTTGCTGCCGAACAATATCCTACCGTTTAGGAATTAATATTTCGACGATCGTTCCCCGATCAAGTCTCTGGCGAATCGTTAAATAATAATCAGCGCCATAATGGAGTTTAATACGCTCAGCTATATTTTTGAGGCCTATCCCGTTACCCTCCGATTCATCAGCTCCACCTAATTTATATTTGTCCGATTCAGCATACTCCAACAAGGCACGCAGCTCTTCTTGTTTCTCCAATGAAATACCGGCTGCATCATCCATTAACCGAATGAGCATTTCTCCTTCGTCCGTCCAGATGCCTTCAATCTCGATATTGATTATCCGGCTGTAGTCCTCAAATCCATGATTAATGCTATTTTCAACAATGGGCTGAAAAATGAGGGGAATGATGCTGCAATTCAGCATCTCTTCGGGCATTCTGATATCCAGTCTGAACCTATTATCGAATCGGATATTTTGCAGCTCTATATAGTTAGTGGTATATTCCAATTCATGCTTCACGCAGTGGTGCTTGCCTTCTTTGCTTAAAGCCAGCCGAAACATGCGCGCCAAAATTTTAATCATATTCGAGGTTTCCTCGTCCCCTTTAACGAGCGCCTTCATACGGATAGATTCCAACGTATTATAAAGGATGTGGGGATTGATCTGATTCTGGAGAGCCATGAATTTGGCCTGTCGCTGCTTGATCTCCGCAATATACACATCATTAATTAAGGTTCGAATCGTTATAATCATTTTGTTGTAGCTGTGCACCAAGCTGCCAATCTCATCGTTAGCCTGCTCTTTCTCTATGGGCAAATATTGGCCTACCTCTGCCTGCTTCATGCTTCTGCGGAGGGCTTTAATAGGCTTCGTAATCTTATAGCTCAAACTAAACGATATAAGAGTGATGACGAGACAGCTCATCAAAATGACCGACACCGTCACTCCCTTGATTTGATTGATGTTGTGGAGCAGCTTCGAGCGGGGAATTTCGGTTCTAATAAGCAAATTACCCTGCGTGGTGCTGCCCGTTAAAATAATGCTGTCATCGCTGCCATTATCCTGCAGAAGCTCTGTACCGGATTCAAGTACTTGCTGCCAGGATAAGCGGCCGCTGGCCGCATCGGAATGATAGACGATTTCATTTTGACTATTGCTTATGATGACGCTCATGCCGTATTTGTCCCGAGCCAAAACAAATTCATGATCAAGCCGCAGCAAAGTAAACGGGTCCAAATCTATGAGAAGAAGGCCTGCATAGGCTCCGTCCGAGCTGAACAATACCCGTCCGACCGTTACTACAGCTCCTGCCCCCTTATCCTCGTAATAAGAACGATCATGCAGCCCGGTAATAAAAAAAGTATCCTTTGTGCTGCTGAGCTGTTTATACCATTCACGGGACAACAAAATATCCTCTACCACTCTGCTAGTTGTAGTCGTATATTGATACACGTTAGTATCCCGGCTGATTAGCATCACGGTACTAATTTCTGGTTTGAGCAAGGCCACTCGCATTAATAGCCGCTGAACCTCCATTTTTTGAACGATTAATTCATCCATTGGCAAGCTTCGCTTATCTCCAATTCTGTAGATCAATTCATTGTCAACCAATACCGACTTGGTGACCTTGTCATATTCCCCCAGAAATTCGTTCAATGTCGTCTTGAGCTGCGACGTATAAAGAGAAGCAAATTCTTGAGAGGAATCCTCCAGCGCCCCCGCCGATTGACGAAATATGATAACGCTTACAAATACTAAAGGAATAACACAGGCCAGCAAATAGCCCATTAATAATTTGTATTGAAACCTCATGTTTTTTACTTTTAACCTTGCCCTTCGCATCCATCTCATATGCTCCATCCCCTAGCCCTTCCATGTCAAACACCTCGTCTAACTATTGTACATGCCGCGGTGCATAGACGCTACCGAAGAGCACCTGAACAAAAACTGGAACAGCTTTATATCCAATTACACGAAAATATACGTTAAAAATCGCAATTAATCAAAGGGGCATTTTTAGTTTTATGCAGGGGTATTTTTGTGGATTGGGCTGTAAAATCGGAAGGAGAAAGGTCTCTTTGGAGAAATACCAACTTTCAAATGGCGTATACGTTCTTTTATCAGTGATCGGAAATGGAATATAATGAGGTCGTAGCCTAAGCGATGGCGCGGGAGCAATGTGCTTTGTGAATATAACATTATCTGAAAAATACGCAAATCTTATATGTGAGGGTGATTCGTTTGAAGCAAGGAATCATTGTATTGATGAACGGAACTTCAAGTTCAGGAAAGACTAGTATTTCTATTGAACTGATGAATCAGAAAGAGATTCTTTTTCATCATTTATCAATAGATGATTTTATCAAGGATTTTTTTCGAAATAAATTTTCAGATATTGAACCTGCAAGAGAAGTAGATGAGCAAGTTATCGCACAAATCATGTTTGATCCCTTACTCTCAATGTACTATTCGACAATTAAATTGTTTTCAGAAATGGGCTTGAATGTAATAGTAGATACTGTAATCGACAATGACAAGCGGTTTAATGAGTCTCTTGATCTATTTTTCGACCAGCCTACGTTATTTATAGGTGTAATATGCTCGAAAGAAGAACTCATAAGAAGAGAGCAAGCAAGAGGAGATAGAAATATAGGACTAGCAGCTTCACAGTTCAGCAAAGTATATTGCATTAATGAATATGACCTCGAAGTAAATACAGAAGAAATGAATCCAATAGAATGTGCCGAAAAGATATTAAGTTTTATTAAGTCCAATAAGGAATACTCGGTATTTAAGAAATTAAGTAAAAGAAGCTAACGGATAGATTAGCTCAAGATAAATAAGAAAAGCAGCCCCTATGGGGCCACTTTTCTACTCAACGATATTAAACCATCCTGGCGCTGCTTGAATAACATTCCCAAGTTTTTCTGGAATATGAAGCTGGTCGAGTTTTGAAACGCTTAGTACGGAATCGACCTCAGCTTCACGTCCATTTTCAACCTTTTCAATCCAATCGGGGTTCATAATTAACGCATGCCCAATAGCGAATAACGGTAATCCTAATTCCATTGTTTTAAGAGCATCATCTGGTGAGATTATGGAACCGGCCGCCAACACAGGCACCTTACCGTTTACTCTTTCAAGAATCAATTCAAGCTTTGTTTTCTCATCTTGACTATCTATAGGCTTGGAAAACACATGATCTAATGAAGCATGTATATAATCTAAATTTTGTTCAACAAGGAAATCAATTAATTTATACGTGTCCTCCATACGTAATCCGTCCACTTTAGAGGATTCTTCAGGGGACAAACGATAGCCTAACATAAACGGTTTTGTAGCATGCTTTTCAATGACCTTTTTAATTTCTTCGATAATTGCCAATGGAAAACGCAATCGATTTTCAATGGTTCCTCCCCATTGGTCTGTCCTTTGATTGGTTGCAGGAGACCAGAAGTTTTGAATTAAAAATCCATGAGCCCCATGAATTTCGACGCCATCAAAGCCAGCTTCAATTGCTCTTCTCGTTGTATCGCCAAAAGCACGTATAGTCGACAGGATTTCCTCATGTGATAGCTCTCTTGTTTCTGCACTTGGGCCAAAAGGAGTAGCCTCCGGCTGATAGACACTCGCACTGACTGCATCCAATCCCGGCAAGGCTTTATCCCCTGCATGAAAAATCTGCAGCAAAGCAGGGGAACCTCCACTTTTGGCTGCATCCGCTAATTTTCGTAAACTTGGAATAAATTCATCGTTGTATCCAGCAAATTCATTCGTAAAACCTTGCCCATTAGGTGAAACATGAGTACAGCCAGTAATGACAAGCCCTACTCCATTTACTCTCTGTTTGTAATATTTCACCTCTTCATCTGAAATGGTAAGGTCGTCATTACTTGACCAAGTTGTCATAGGTGCCATAACGACTCTATTCTTGATTGTAATTCCGTTTCTGAACGTGAAGGATTCAAATAGCTTACTGTATTTTTGATTCATTTTAATAACCTCTCCATTCAATATTTTTCGACAGCGGCTTTGTCTAGTTGCTTTCCTACCTTTCTGGTCCATCGCCTCCTGTCATAAGTTCTGACTCAGTGTATTCTATTGACGTTAGGGCAAGTCAAGAATAAATTTTCATATGATTAAAACAAGATTTTTGGATTTTCAGAATTCTTTATGATATCTTTCTAGTTACAGTAACTGTAGCTAAAGGTGGGACAGATAAATGATGTATTCAATGAAATATGTAGTGGAGAAATTAAATATAACGGCAAAGACACTTAGATTTTATGAAGAGCAAGGAATACTGCCCAATGTATCTCGCAATGAGAACGGCCGCAGAGTTTATTCCGAACAACATCTAGATTGGGTTTCTTTTATTCGTTGTCTCAGAGAGACAGGAATGTCTCTTGCTAAGATAAAAGAATATAAGGATCTTTATGGAGCAGGAAATGCTACTTTCTTGGAAAGACAAGAAATGTTGGTGAAGCATAAATTGGAATTGCAGAAGAAAATGGAAGAAGACTTGAGGTGCTTGGAGGAAATAAACTATAAGATAGCCATGTATGAACTTCAGAAAGAAGAGGTTAGGAAAAATCCTAATCATAACTTTAAATGCCATGGTTTAGAGAATAAGGACGTGAACTCATATACTTAAGCTAACAGAGAACGTTAGCTGCACAACACAGCGGCATTCTATCGTGTAAAGTAGTCAATATAAAAAACAGTCCCGATTAAATATTGCTGCTCATCGGGACTGTTCAGGTTAGTTATTAAGTTGTCCTCGGGTCCCGCCGCCAATAGGCACAAAAAAAATCGTCGATAAAATTCTCCCCGACGCTCAACGCGGAGCTGCGCGTAGATTTGCGTGGTAGGGGGTTGTCATATAGAACATACTCAACAGCCAATGAACATTATGGTTTTAGCTTCGCAATAACAACGTAATAAGCAGATCTGGCTACGTTCGATGGATTCCATGCAGTGAAGAACCATGTGCTTTCTCCCGAGGAATAGTTATTGAGCAAATAACCTTGTTGTGTGCCAGTTAAAAACCAAGAACCACTAATAATGTTGTAGCTGTTTCCATTAACCGTATAGTTTCTAGAACTAAATGCAGGAATTGTCACTGGTGCAAAGGTAAACCGCGCAAAACCATCGCCAAGCTGCGTAATTCGAACGGCTTTTTTAATACTTACAACGAGACTTTTACGGCTTAAGATCTTCTTCCCCGACTTTAATGCTACCTTTTTGTTTCTCAAAGGTACTTTTCTCATAATCTATCATCTCCTTATTCAACATACTATAGATTATGAGATGAGAGATGATATGGAGTGGACGAAAGCATGATGTCAACTTGCTGAATTTTGATCCAATGGTCCGCCCAGCTTCAACATCCTGGAGATGTTCTGTACAGCAAAGCTAAGGTTATTGCTTCCTTGGCTCAAAGAAGCAAGAGAGATTTGTCAGTTAAACACGCTGAGTTACCCCTTTCACTGGCTTATCCAATACTGCTCCACCTTCTTTTGTTAGTGAGTATAAAGATAAAAACATACTTCAGTCCTAGTTGTACAAAAATAAGAATAAAATCGTTATTTCCCTACAACTCATGCTCGAACTATCCCCGTCGAATCCAAATACGGATTCGAGGTAAAATAAAGACTCCATTCACATATCGTTGCGTATATAGCCCAATGAATCATGAAACTTAAATCAATTGAGCTTACGATTTTGAACTATAATTTTGCCGTTAGTTCTTTAAAGCATAGCCCTGCATCAGCGGCAAAAAAATGTTTCAATCCTTAACAAAATTCTAAAAAAATAAAATACTTGATTTTCACCCTCTACTCATGCTGGTACTTGACAGGAGTGTGCTATATTAAAACAATCAACGTTCAAAAGTAATGAATTCTATATAAAGAGAGAGAGGAATTATTTATGAATAAAGCGTCTGTGCATACTGAATGCAGTCAAGATTGGCATCTTGATCACTTTGTGAAAAATGAGCTCGAATGCATGATCATCACAAAGAATGGCGTACATCTTAAAGGGGAAATTCAATTATTTGATAATTATGTTGTTTTAATTCGTGCATACAACGGGGTCCAGAGTGTGGTCTACAAACACGCAATATCTACAATCATGGCACAGCAACCAAATAAACAGGATGAATAAAGAATAACAGGAATTTGATCTTATTATTCAAATAACCAAGCTGCCGATTATAAATTATCATTTGATTGTAAACGCGAAAAACCCTGATAGATCAATGTTCTTGATCCTATCCGGGCATATTGTGAGTTATAACATCTTTTGAAACAAAAACAGCCCGTTTAAGGCTGTTTTTATATCATAAACTTGAGACAGTTTATATCGTTCGTTGAGATTAACCACTTAATTTTATATGAATTTCTGAGACAATACTTATTCTCTCTAAAAGACAGATTGAAAATCTTATTTCTAATTATTTTTTCTTTCTATTATTTATTTTGAAGATTGTCTTTCCAAGCTTATTCATGTATCTCTTTGTATTAGCATCATTAAATGAGATTTAATCATCATATCTTGTTTCATAGTCAAATAGTTTTAACCTGATGTTTTCAAATAGGATTACCTTTTCAATCTGTCGTCTTCTTTCCTTTTCGAGTTTTACTTGCACATCTCAATATTTCATAAAAACAGTATCCATTAAGGAATGCTGTTTTGGCCTCATATTCTTCCGCTCGTGCGCAAGTCGATCTTGTGCACGAGCGGGACTTTCAACTGCCGCGCGATCACATCGCCGCCTCCGCCGAACACCTTATGGCCGATATAGTTTGTTTATTGGACTTTTTTTACTTTTTAATCAATATATTGATTTAACAAACTTTTCGTTTTAGCCATAGTCAAAAACTATGCCAAGGCATAGTTTTTTTGTGTTTCCCGATAGCAGCTTCCGCGCTCTATACTAAAGCCAACATTTACTCAAGGAGCTGTTACAATTGAAAACATCCATTATCGGTTATCCACGTGTCGGCGCGCTCAGAGAGCTTAAATTCGCATCCGAAAAATACTTCAAAGGCGTACTTCCCGTCGAAGAACTGCAACAAACGGCGGCTCAGCTTAGATCGGCAAACTGGAAGCTTCAGCAGGAGAACGGCGTCGATTTCATTCCGTCCAACGATTTTTCCTTCTACGACGGACTGCTCGACACGGCTTGCTTGCTTGGGATCGTTCCGCAAAGATACCAAGAACTCGGCCTAAGCCCGCTGGAGACGTATTTCGCAATGGCGAGAGGCTATCAAGGCGAAAAAGGCGACGTTAAAGCGCTGGCAATGAAAAAATGGTTCAACACGAACTATCACTATATGGTTCCCGAAATCGATAACACGACCAGCATCCGTTTAGCCGGATCGAAGCTGTTCGACGAATTTACGGAAGCAAAACAGCTCGACATCGCAACCAAGCCTGTGCTAATCGGAGCATTCACCCTGCTCAAGCTCGCGAGATTCACCGGCTCGAAGAAAGCGAAGGATTTCGTGCCTGCGATTATCGAAGCTTATACGGCTGTCCTTAACCAATTGAACACTCTTGGCGCAGCATGGCTTCAACTGGATGAACCTGCACTGGTATCGGATTTGACTGCGGAAGATATCGCGCTGTTCACAGAGCTTTATAACGGTATCCTGTCCGCTAAAGGTAGCGTAAAAGTTGTCGCGCAAACGTATTTTGGAGACATTCGCGACTGCTATCAGGATCTTCAAGCGCTGCCGTTTGACGGGATCGGGATCGACTTCGTCGAGGGCAAGCAGTCTTTGGACCTCGTGCGCAAGCATGGCTTCGCAAATGACAAGGTGCTGTTCGCCGGCGTAATCAACGGCAAAAACATCTGGAAAAACCAATATAAGCAGACAATTGCCCTCGTTCACGAGATCGGCAAGCATGCAAGCCAAGTCGTGCTCGGCACTTCATGCTCGCTGCTTCATGTCCCATACACGATTAAGCACGAAACGAAGCTGACGGCGGCGAATAAGCAATATTTCGCGTTCGCGGAAGAAAAGCTGCGCGAGCTTGCAGAACTCAAGTCGATCCTGGAGCAAGCGAGCCATGAAGCATCCGCTTTTTATACGGAGAATGAGGAGCTGTTCCGTGCATCGCGCCTCACGAACGACAACTCGGTACAAAAGAGAGTGGCGGAATTGACGGACGCTGACTTCACGAGACTTCCTGCTTTCGCCGAGCGGGAAACGATTCAGAAAGCGAAATTCAATCTACCGCCGTTACCTACGACGACGATTGGTTCGTTCCCTCAGACGGCTGACGTCCGCGCGAACCGCGCAGCCTTCAAGAAAGGCAACATCACCGAGCAACAGTATAAGCAATTCAACTTTGACCGAATCGCAGAATGCATCGTGCAGCAGGAAGAAATCGGAATCGATGTCATTGTTCATGGCGAATACGAGCGAAACGACATGGTCGAATACTTTGGCGAATGCTTGGATGGCTTTATCTTCACTGAGAACGCTTGGGTGCAGTCTTACGGAACACGCTGCGTAAAACCCCCGGTTGTATGGGGCGACATTAGCCGCAGCAAGCCGATTACTGTAGAATACTCGGCGTTCGCTAAGAGCCGTACCAACAAGCTGGTCAAAGGCATGCTGACGGGTCCGGTAACGATCCTGAATTGGTCGTTCCCTCGCGAAGATATCAGCCTGAAGGAAAGCGCTCTTCAGATCGGTCTTGCGATTCGTGACGAAGTACTCGATCTCGAAGCCAACGACATCGAAATTATCCAGATCGACGAAGCCGCATTAAGAGAGAAGCTTCCGTTACGTCATTCCGACTGGCAGAGCGAGTACTTGAGCTGGGCGATTCCTGCCTTCAGACTCGTGCATAGCGGCGTCAAAGCCGAAACGCAAATTCATACTCATATGTGCTACAGCCAGTTCAACGATATCATTCGCGATATCGATGCTATGGACGCCGACGTCATTACGTTCGAAGCGTCGCGCTCAGACTTGGCCATCATCGACGCAATCAAAGAGTGCGGCTTCCGTACGGAAGTCGGCCCAGGCGTATACGACATCCATTCGCCTCGGATCCCAAGCGTCGAAGAGCTTAAACAAGGACTCGATCGCATGCTTGACAAGATAGAGGTCTCCAAGCTATGGGTTAACCCGGACTGCGGACTTAAAACTCGCGGTGTCACTGAAACGTGGGCCAGCTTGAAGAACCTTGTCCAAGCAGCCAAAGAAGTAAGAGCAACATTGTAATAACATACAAGAGGATGGGCTCAAGCGAGCTCATCCTCTTGTTTAATGATCGGATAGCCGAAATCCGTAATGACCGTTTTGAGCTTCAGAACGTAGGCGGCGGCCAGCTGGCTCAAACTCGCCTTCTGATTCACGATATAACCTACCTGTATGCTCTCGTCCGTACGAAGCCTTACGGATTTGATTTGCTCCCCGTTAAGATCCTTATTCAGTACGCCCGAGCTAATGGTATAGCCATTGAGTCCGATCAGCAGGTTGAATAGCGTGGCGCGGTCGCTGACCAGTATTTTCTTCTTGTACGTTCGGGTGCTGAGTATTTCTTCCGCGAAGTAAAAGGAATTATATTCGCCTTGCTCAAAGGCCAAACACGGGAAGTCATCCAAATCTTCGATGTCCAGCAGCTCCTTGGAGGCAAGTGGATGCTCCTCACTAATGAATACGTGCGCTTCCGCTTGGAACAGCGGATGAAATCGCAGCTCGTTGTCCTTTAATATCTTCTGAATCACCTTTCGGTTGAAGTCGCTCATATAGATGATTCCGAGCTCACTTCTCATATTCCGTACGTCTTCGATAATCTCGTGAGTGCGTGTTTCGCGTAACGTGCACTCGTACTCGTCCACATTAAGCTCCTTCAGCAGTCCGACGAAAGCCTGCACAGAGAAGGCGTAATGCTGTGTTGAGATCGAGAACAGCTTCTTCGAAGGCTTACGATTCATGTACCGCTGCTCGAGAAGCTCGGCTTGCTCCACGACTTGCCTAGCGTAGGATAAAAACTCCGCTCCGTCACTTGATAGTACGATTCCCTTGGACGATCGAAGGAAAATCTCAATACCGGCTTCCATCTCAATTTCTTTCACCGCGTTGGACAAGCTCGGCTGCGAAATAAACAGCCTCTTTGCCGCTTCGCTTATGGAACCGCTTCTAACGATGGTCAAAATATATTTTAATTGCTGCAAGGTCATTGGAATACTCCTTTAATCCAAAATTTAGCAAACTATCTCTGATACAGCAGAAAATTTTGATATTTACTCCCCACTAGATCGAGTACTTTTCATAACTTCCTTACATCGTAAACTGCCTATAAGAATAGAATATAGCATGATACCAATAAATTATACTTGGATATAGATTTAAGCTATAACCATGAAGGTCATGCCCCTTTTGTGAGTTGTAACTCACTTTGGCACTAAACTACTAGCTTTAAACGGCATTCTGTAACCTTCATTTGACACAAAATTTAATCATTTTTGGCACAAAGCGTTATTCTCTGTAATTAATTTCGGCACAATATTGGTGAAAAAAGCTTACACCTCCTAAATTATAAGTTTTTTTGTTGGCTGTCAGAAGCAAATTCTCTTGTAATTGTCTTATTTAAAGACCAATCGAGTACGTACTGTTCAGATAAAGAAAGTGAATGTGTTTCCTCTATGTGTGTTAAATACTGTTTTTTTCATCATGTGGTAAAATCCCACATGCCATAAGCATGGCTCTGCGACTCCAAGGATCTAACGTAGAGAATTGCTCCTTTATCTCTCTCCTCATGCCCCGCTGTTCTACCAAATGCTTTGAACTTTTTCGTAAAGCTGCCTACCGTGATACTCGATAAGACAGAGCAGATTGTCTCCGTTAAATACTTCAAAATCGAAAGGTACGGGTTTCTTGTAGAGGCAATCATCATATCTGTACTGACGAATGAAACTGAGCTGATGTTGAGGTGAGTCTCATTTAGAGCATGATTCAATCGCAATATAAAAACTTGGTAAGCCACCGTTATTTATGGAATGCATCATACAATCTTGATAAAACTTTGCACCATAATCTCCTCGCGCTTTTCAGTTTGAGCTATCTCTACTGCACTCGACTTATCATACTATTAATTGGAACTAAACTCCCGCTTGTTTGGAACGGATCAAGTTCTGGTCATCGCAAAATAACAAGAACTTGCTCCGAAACTACAACAGCCCGAAGATTTCGTGGATTTCATTTAGACCATTTTCTTGAGTATCTCGATTAATTGTGGATTGATTACTTTGCTTGATTTAATCGATAAAATGCACATATTGCAGGAACCTTTTCAGTATAACCGCTGCCTGCGCCCTCGTTACATACTCCCTTGGGGCAAAGCGTCCGTCTACCATCCCTTTCATAATGCCGTCTTCCGATGCTCGGACTACCGCAGCTTGCGCCCATGAAGAAATGGAGTCTCGGTCCGTGAAAGCATCCAGATGGCCTCCCTCTTGCCCTTCGCTACCGGTTCCATGGCTGGTGAAGGTTAAGGCGCCAGCAATCACTACGGCCATTTGCTCGCGGGTAATTGGGTCGTTAGGCGCAAAACGGCCGGCACCGATGCCGCTAATCAGCCCGCTATCCACCGCCGCATTTACTGCAGATGCATACCATGCGGATGCAAGGACATCCGCAAAACGATCACCGCCCTCGCTCTCCTTCACGGATAGCCCTAGCGCACGAACGAGCAAGGCTGAGAATTCCGCTCGTGTAATGGTTCCCTCTGAGTCAAAACGGTCGGCTGCCACACCGTTCACCAGCAGCTTGGACGCCAGATGCTCCACATCCGCTTTCGCCCAGTGTCCGGTTAAATCGGCGAACGTTCGGGCTTGCACATTTACGACTGTGTACAAGCTGTTATGTGGCACGTTCAGAATCGCTTCGTTAGTGCCGTCTGGACCGGTTCCCATCTTTGCCGGAACAAAAACGACGGTTCCGTTTTCCGGGATATACTGAACGGCAACCAGGTTACGGTTTGTGATCTCTCGGTCCAACTTAATGGTCCGGATCGAGTACGATCCGCCATAGTCGCTCACCTCCAACATTTGCCCGTTTGCTTCGACCATCACCTTGTAGTCAATGACGTCGGCGAAAACAGAAAAACCTTGGGAAACGCCGATCCGATCGATCTCTTGTCGAATATGCTCGCCAGCCAGCACCTGTATGATGTTTACGGTCAAATTCGATATTTCCGCGTCAAGACGCTCCGACAAGCCGATCAGATCGATCGCGCTTAACCGCAATTGGTAGCTAGAATCCTTCAACCTCACCTCAATAATTGTATTAGGATTAGCTTTGACCATATCCGCGATCCAGTCACCCTGAAACTGTGCCTGTACCGCTTGCTCCCGATTGCCGATTGTAATGCTGACAAACGGTTCCATCGCATCTTTCAGGAGTTCCAGCACTTGCTCCCTCGTCCGTTCGGGGAGGATGACTTGCTCGATCACCGTGCCGTCCGAACGCTTGACTTGTTTGATGTCGGATAGATCGACAAGAATTGTAATCCCGCCATTCGGATCTAACTTCACAGTCGTCCCCGATGTGACCGGTCGATTGCCGTTATCCGACGAAGACGGGGTGGATATCCCAGTAACAGTGATGGTTTTCACTACTTCATTGCCTGCTTCGTCTAGGGCATAAACGGTATAGTCGCCGTTGGCAGTAGTGGTGAATTGAGGTATGGCCAAAATATCGGTTCCTTTCGTTCCGCCGGCAAAATCAACCCCACTAAGACTTCCAGGCAGCCAACGGAGCTGTGTCAGCTCATTTCCCGCAGCTCCGCCGTACACGCTTGCCATCACACTGATCGCTTTACGTTCCGATCCGTTCGGCGCAACCGTCAGGGCAACTTCGGGCGGTATCGCCACGATACGTATTCCGTTCGCGTCCGGTGCTACGTAAGTTAGCGAAGCCGGGCGTCCGCTGGAGGTGCGAACGATGCTTGCACCGTTCGGGAGCTCCAATGATGCAGCAACTTTAATTCCGTCAACATCCGCGAGCCCAGCAGGAACTTCGAATTCGAAAGTAAGTTTTGTCACTGCCTCGCCGCGCACTCCCATATATGGGGCATATACCGTCTGAGTGGCGGAATTGTCTCCAACTATGATCGGAACGACCGGTGTCCCTATCACGGTTACTTCATATCCGTAAAATACCGTAAAGCGAAGCGTGTCGCTCGTTCCGTACAAATCATTGGCCGATGCGGTTAGCACCATCCCCACCCAAGCGGCTTCAAATACCGCCATAGCATCGTTCAAACTGACAATAGCTTCATCCAAACGAGTCTGAGATTGATTTTCCGCATCGTCGGCAATAGCCTGCGCTGCATCTATCGCGGTCTGCAGGGCAGCGCGGTCTCCTGCTGTAGTCTGCCCTACATCCGTACCTTCTGGATGATCCGTCAACGCCTGCTGCGCCGCCGTGATCGCCGCCCCCAGCGCCGTTGGAGCACCCGCTTGTATAACAGCGGTTTTAAAGACTTGAACCGCTGAATTTAACTGGTTAACAGCAGTATCCAGTTGATCCTGCGTGTAATTGCCCGCGTTATCGAGAATCTGCTGCGCCGCATCCATCGCAGTTTCGAGCGCGGTGCGAGTTCCTGCCGAAGTCTGCCCTACATCCGTACCTTGCGGATGATCCGTCAACGCCTGCTGCGCCGCCGTGATCGCCACGCCAAGCGCCGTCGGAATGCCCGTTTGAAGAACGGCGGCATTAAAGTTTTGAACCGCTGAATTTAACTGGTTAACTGCCGTATCCAGTTGATCCTGCGTGTAATTGCCCGCGTTATCAAGTATCTGCTGCGCCGCATTGGCTGCGGACTGCAATGCGGTGCGCGCCCCCGCTGACGCCTGCCCCACGTTCTCCCCTTGCGGATGATCCGTCAACGCCTGCTGCGCAACCGTGATCGCCACGCCCAGCGCCGTCGGAATGCCCGTTTGAAGAACGGCGGCATTAAAGACTTGAACCGCTGAATTTAACTGGTTAACTGCCGTATCCAGTTGATCCTGCGTGTAATTGCCTCCGTTATCAAGTATCTGCTGCGCCGCATTGGCTGCGGACTGCAGTGCGGTGCGCGTTCCCGCTGACACCTGCCCCACGTTCTCCCCTTGCGGATGATCCGTCAACGCCTGCTGCGCCGCCGCGATCGCCGCGTCCAGCGCCGTTGGAACACCCGCTTGTATAACAGCAGCATTAAAGACTTGAACCGCTGAATTTAATTGGTTAACAGCAGTATCCAGTTGATCCTGCGTGTAATTGCCTGCGTTATCGAGAATCTGCTGCGCCGCATCCATCGCAGTTTCGAGCGCGGTGCGAGTTCCTGCCGAAGTCTGCCCTACATCCGTACCTTGCGGATGATCCGTCAACGCCTGCTGCGCCGCTGTGATCGCCGCCCCCAGCGCCGTTGGAATGCCCGCTTGTATAACAGCGGCATTAAAGACTTGAACCGCTGAATTTAACTGGTTAACTGCCGTATCCAGTTGATCCTGCGTGTAATTGCCCGCGTTATCAAGTATCTGCTGCGCCGCATAGGACGCGGTCTGCAGTGCGGTGCGCGCCCCCGCTGACGCCTGCCCCACGTTCTCCCCTTGCGGATGATCCGTCAACGCCTGCTGCGCAACCGTGATCGCCACGCCAAGCGCCGTCTGAATGCCCGTTTGAAGAACGGCGGCATTAAAGACTTGAACCGCTGAATTTAACTGGTTAATAGCAGTATCCAGTTGATCCTGCGTGTAATTGCCTGCGTTATCGAGAATCTGCTGCGCCGCATTGGTTGCGGACTGCAGTGCGGTGCGCGTTCCCGCTGACACCTGCCCCACGTTCTCCCCTTGCGGATGATCCGTCAACGCCTGCTGCGCCGCCGTGATCGCCGCCCCCAGCGCCGTTGGAAAACCCGCTTGTATGACAGCAGCATTAAAGACTTGAACCGCTGAATTTAATTGGTTAACAGCAGTATCCAGTTGATCCTGCGTGTAATTGCCCGCGTTATTGAGAATCTGCTGTGCCGCATTGGTTGCGGACTGCAGTGCGGTGCGCGCCCCCACTGACGCCTGCCCCACGTTCTCCCCTTGCGGATGATCCGTCAACGCCTGCTGTGCCGCCGCGATCGCCGCTGCCAACGCCGCGGGATTGCCGGCCTGGACAATTTGCGCATTGAATGCCGCGATTGAAGAGGCCAGAGGAGTTGCGGCGTTAGCCAGGTCGGAGGCGATGGAGGCATTACCGATTCCGTCGATAAAAAGCATGGCTGCGTCATAGTCTGCCGATAAGTCGTTGTAGGCATTGGTCGAAACTTGTCCTACGCTGGTGCCTACCAGGTAACTTTTCAACAACGACTTGGCGCTAGAGACCGCTTGAAATAACGCCGTTCCGTCCACAAACGTATGTCCGTTGCTCGACGCATAAACGGCTACGGGAGAATTCGCAATTCCGAATATTTTCAGATTGCCCGGATTACCCGCAAATACACCTGTCCCAAAAGTTGTTGCATTGCCTAACACAGTTATGCTTGTTAAGTTGTTATTATAGAATGAACTACTGGCGACATTCGTTACGCTGGCCGGGATGACAAGTTTCGTAATGTGATTGGTGTCGAAAGCCCCGCCATTAATCGTCTTCAAATTTTCCGATAATTTAATCGATGTCAAATTATTCATATAAAAAGAATAGTTGCCGATCGTCGTCACACTATCTGGAAAAACGACTGTTGTAAGCGGATTGTTCTCGAATGCGCTGGCGCCGATCGTTAACAAACTGTCTGGAAGGTCTATGGAAGTGAGGCCAGTATAACGGAATCCATACGTTTGAATTACCTTCACGTTGTTCGGAATCACGACGCTCGTAATTTTAGGTTTGCCTGTACCGTATGTATCAAATGCTGATCTCCCAATTTCGGTTACCGTCGTACCCGCGTACTCAGCGGGAATAACCACATTCAGATCCGTACCCCTGTAGTCCGTGACCGTTGCGCCATTGGAACCGATTGTAAAAGTAAAATCGTTCTCAGCTGCATAAACAGGTAGAATCTGCGAGAATGAAGTCCCGAACGTAAATAATGCAATTAATAGACATAAGACTGATTTTTTCATGGTTTTTCTCCTTTACTATAACTTGAAGTGAGATGACGAAGAGTAGAAATTTGTCGGATGAGCGGGATAGGGATAGGTTTCTGCAACTGGATGGCAACTACATTTGATTATAAAGAAGGCTAATAAAAGAATAATGAAAAAATCAGCCAATTTCGCGCAGTATCAATACTTACGAGTTTTTGACGTTTTTGTAAAGTCGGTTTTGAAAAATGCCGTAATATCTAAAAGTGATATTGGAGGGTCTCTTGGGGTATTTTTGGCGAACGAACGAGAGGAAATCGGAGTCTGGATGGTCAGGCAAATTAGTGTCTCAACGAGGCGATGTGAAGCATACGGCAATCGGTTGCATGCTGTCGTCGATCCAGCCAACGCCAAATGACAAGAACTTGAGCGTATAACTAAAAAAGATCGTGATTTACGGACATTATTTAGAAAATATTCTTATCATCTGACAATGAGTCATGTGACTAGGTCAGGAATCTTTTTCTTTCCTCATGGAGGTAGAACAAGGAGCAAGATCACCGTGGATCTTGCTCCTTGTTTGTTGTGTTTTTGTCCGTTGAAAATAATATTATGTTGGTTATAAAAATATCCCGATGTACCAAGGCTTTAAGTCACATCGGGACTGACTAAGTTGTGACAAATTTACGTTCCTAGGACGTGTCTGAAAACTAAAGAACTTTGTGTTATGATTTGAGAAAAACGATTGGAGCATTAATCATGATACAAAGGCGGTATGAACTTAGCGATGAACAATGGGAACAAATTAAGGATATGTTCCCTCCCTATCAAACAGGACGTCCGTCAAAATTAAGCAATCGCATCATGTTTAATGCCATTCTTTGGATCGCTCGTAGCGGTGCTGCTTGGCGTGATTTGCCAGAAGAACGTTACGGTTCATGGAAAACAGTCTATAGTCGTTTCTGTAAATGGAGAGATACGATTACTTGTTGCTATCTTCCAAGCGCTTCAAGTAGAAGCGGATTTTGAAAACTTGAGCATTGATTCTACATCAGTTAAAGCCCATCAACACAGTGCCGGTGCTAAAAAAACGCAGAAGGACACGAAGTAAATCAGCACATTGGCATCATTCGTGGTGGAAAGACAACCAAACTTCATACTTTAGTCGATGGCTTAGGAAATCCCCTCGCTTTTCTTCTGACGGGTGGTCAAGTCTATGATTCCACTCCAGCGATAGATTTACTCCAAGAATTTAATATTACGGGAAGCCACATTCTTGGCGACAAAGCGTATGGCTCTGAAGCGATTCGGAATTGGATTACGGCCAGACAGGCATCCTATATCATTCCGCCTAAATCAAATAGTCGAAATCCATGGAAAGTGGATTGGTATTTGTACAAAGAACGACACTTAGTGGAGTGCTTTTTCAATAAAATCAAACATTTTCGCAATCTGACGCGGAAATGGTCAGGATCTAGCGTCGTAAGTTCGTTATGCTTGCGTAACTCTTAATCGAACTCTTTGTCCCCATGCTCGTCCGTACTCCCGTATCCCTTCATAGAGCGCATTAGCAAACCTTTACCGGTCAGGGGCCGTAAAGGTTCACTAATCAATTCATCGCAAACACAATCAAAAATCTTGTCGAGGTGTTAAAGGTTCGCACGGAAACGCAACCCATCGATGAGAAGAGAAACAATATTTTTTACATGCTCTATATCACCATTGTTGTTTACTGACGTACAAAGGCTCGCAACCGCCCACAACAATTCGTCTGGCGTAATTTCAGTACGTACTTCATTAGCAGTTGTTGCTCTTTCAATCAAAATCTTCAGAGCAGGGCTTAATTCCTCTACAAAACAGATAGGTAAAGTTTCGTATGCTGGATCGTTAGAATGTAGAGCTGCCGCGAGTCCACGTTTAGTCGCTATGAACTCCAAATAGCGCAACATCCATCGTTCCAGTGCCTCAACAGGTTTATATTTATCGGCTAAGTCTATCGCAGCATCTGCGCAAGCATCAATCTCCTGACGAAAAACAGCTTCAATTAAATCAGAGCGTTGTGGAAAATGACGGTAAACAGTTCCTACTCCAACGCCAGCCTTTTCCGCAATCTCTCGAACAGGAGCGTCTACCCCTGAAGTTGCAAACACTGTCATTGCTGTTTGGAGCAAAGCATTAATGTTGCGCTGTGCGTCGGCACGCACGTATCGAGTTGTTTGCTGTCGAGGCTCTAATCCATCACTTCGATCTTCCGTTTTATCGTTCATTTAAGTAATATCCCCCATTAGTAAGTTCTATATCCCAATAAATATAATATAACACTAAATTGACTGCACTGAATATTCTGATGTGCAACAGTCATGACCATTACTTCAAATAGTTTAAGAAATATTAATATATTCGAATTTGATAGTGATGAAGACCCACAAAGTGCCTTTCTCCACTTTTTTAATATTGTCGCATATTCAAAAACATCATGGGTAATAGAAACTCAATAATTAGTAACTATTTTTCATCAGAAGAGAATTTTCATAAACCTCTTGTAAACGGAACAATATTCCGTATATAATAGGAACGCAGTTCCGTTTATGCCCGACTATAGCAGAACAAAGGCGGATTCGCAAATATTAAAGATTAGAAGAGAAGGGAAGGAATATTTATTATGAAAATCAATATGAACGCACCCTCTACCATCGCCTCTGTGAAGTCGATAGTGCTAGAATCCCTAGGTCGTGGCGAGGATTTGTTAGTAAAAGTATCAGCGCCAACGACCGGTCGAGACTTACCTATCATTGTTTTCTCACATGGTTCTGGCTCATCGTTGGATGGTTACGGCCCCTTGGTTGACTTCTGGGCTGCACACGGCTTCGCGGTCATACAACCCACCCATCTCGACTCGAGGACAGCGGGTCTCCCTAAGGACGATCCCCGCATACCTGGGATCTGGCGTTCCCGAGTCGAAGACATGAAGCTGATTCTCGATCAGCTTGATCTTCTAGAATCTGCTGTTCCCGGTCTGAGCGGTCGCCTTGACCGAAGCCGCATCGCCACAGCCGGACACTCCTTCGGCGGCCAAACGGCGGGCAATCTTTTGGGTCTGCGAGTTCTCAACCCGAAGACCAAGAAGGAAGAGGACCTATCCGACTCGCGCATCAAAGCGGGTGTGCTGTTCGCCACCGCTGGGCAAGGTGGGGACAACCTGACACCGTTTGCGGCCGAGAAAATGCCGCACCTGAACGTGAGCTTCGAGCACATGACCACTCCTTCCCTTGTGATCATCGGGGACCAAGACTACATCCCGCAAAAGTATCAGCTGACCGTCCGCGGCCCGGAATGGATGGCAGACCCTTACTTCTTAAGCCCGGGAGCCGAGAGCCTGCTCACCCTCTTCGGTGCAGAACACTCACTTGGCGGAATCTCAGGTTACGAGGTTAAGGAAACAACGGATGAAAACCCAGAACAAGTCGCTTTGATCCAGCGGGTCACATGGGCTTATCTTCGTCATGCGCTCGATATTGAACATGACAGCTGGTCGGCAGTTAAAAAGTCCTTGTCAGAAGATAACAATCCAGTCGGTCGAATTGAATCCAAGTAAGTTCTAATAAGCCCTAGACTCGCTCCTTTACCAGCCTCTCACTGGCAAAGGAGCATAACTACTGTACGTCTATAATGTAAAGGATAATATACAGCAAGGGTGGCATGACATATATGGTAAATAAACGATCTGTCCAGCAAATCAATCGAATAGGCATCGTGGCAGTTCTCATGCTGGGAACGTTTATTGCAACTCTCAATCAAACGTTAATGACTACAGCGCTGCCACATCTCATGCAAAGTTTTCATATTACACAGAATACGGCGCAATGGCTAACCACGGCATTCATGTTAGTAAGTGGTATTATGATTCCGATAACAGCTTTTTTAATACAAAGATTCTCGACGCGATCATTATTTTTTACAGCTATGGGTCTCTTTGGGTTAGGTACTTTAATCTGTGCGACTGCTCCAGATTTCTCGTTCTTGTTGACTGGACGAATTGTCTAAGCTTTAGGCGCGGGTATTATCATGCCACTTCTATTTGTTATATTTCCAAAAGAACAACGGGGAACGGCTATGGGAATTTTCGGCCTCGTTATTGCATTTTCACCGGCAATTGGTCCATCCCTGTCCGGTTGGATTATTGACCATTATCAATGGAACGTGCTATTTGAAATCCTTTTACCGATTGTTCTATTCGTTTTGATTGCTGCTTATTTCATATTAAGGAATGTAACCGAAAGCACTTCTCCAAAGTTTGATATGTTGTCTATCATTTTATCTTCACTTGGCTTCGGTGGCTTGCTATACGGGTTTAGCATTGCGGGAACGGCTGGTTGGGGCAGTTACTCATTTATACTAACAATAATTGGTGCTTTGATCGTTCTAGTTTGGTTTATTATTCTACAATTAATATTAGAACGACCCATACTCGAGTTTAGAATATTCCAATACAAAGTATTTTCTTTGGCTATGACCCTTGTCGCTATTATTTTTATTGTTTTTATCGGTGGCATGACCATGCTACCTATCTACACACAAAAAATGCTGGGGTATTCCGCTTTGGAATCTGGATTGATGTTGATGCACGGCGGGATTGTCATGGGAATCCTGTCACCAGTCGCAGGAAGAATATATGACAGAGTTGGTCCTAAATGGCTTTCCATCTGCGGGCTAGGTATCGGAAATAAGTGCCCAGGTACTCCTGTTTATACGGTCAGCTCCATCGGCAAACACAATTTTAAGCCCTTTATAGTCGAATTCATTACCCAAAGTCTGGAATGTCTAATTTATTTATTTGATAGTGAACTCCCTCGTTCAGCATAGTTAGGCAATATTTAAACCTGCTCTTAAGACTATATTAACTTCATTATGCTTTAAATATAAGAAAAATAATTTTTTCCTAGTATATCCTCTAATGGAATACTTGACTGTGTTGTTGACGATTGATAAAAATTAATTTATGAACAGTAGTGCTTATATTTTCCTCTGAAGAAGTTAACAGCTGTCTTAAAACCGAGTCTACAAGGCAGATTAAAATTGCAATTTGTTATATTTATTAAGATCATTCACCTCTCTGCTCTTCATTAGTTTAAAATCGATGAAATCTAATATACTTCTTTGATCAATTATATTGAGCTTTCTATACATAGATAAAAGACTTCCTTCCTGTGCAGTAAGTGAAAATATGTTGTTCATCTCCTGTCGTTCATACGACTGTGAAGTTCCTTCAACTAACAACCAGTTCAAGTCAAAATCATATTTGGTTCTGATAGCAATTAAAGTATCGGCAGATGGTTTACTGATGCCTTTTTCTATCTCACTTAAATTACCCTGTGAGATTCCGAGGGCTGCTGAAAACTCAACTTGGCTTTGATTAAGTAATTTACGATAAGCTCTAATTTTTTCTCCGATCATAACAAGCTCACCCTTTCTTTACTGTTCCCCTAAACAATCGTGCAAAAACTAAATAAGCACCCGGATTGTCTCAATCTATAGTAAAAAAAATCATAGGGTCTAAAAAGGATATTTATTATCAATTATTTTCAAAATCCACAAAATCATTCACTAACAAAATGGCAGAAAACCCTTACGTATCAAGGACTTTTCTGCCACAAAGTTGTCTCACTATGATGTTATAAGAAGTCTCAAACTATCATATAATTAGTCTCAAAATATGTTATAACTCACAAATGACCTAGAAACTTAAGCATACCGTCTCTGCCTCATCGCCTCATGCAGCAGCACGGTTGCCGCCATCGCCACATTCAGCGATTCCGCCCGTCCGTGCATCGGAATAATGACCGTCTCATCGGCTGCCTCAAGCGAGCTTGCAGACAGCCCTTCCGACTCATTGCCGAGCAGCAGCCAAGTCGGTGCAGTCCAATCATACGAATAGCAAGTATGCGACGCTTCGAGGCTCGTCCCAACCAGCGCAAAGCCGCGATCCTGCGCCGCAGGCAGCAGCTCCGTCAAGTCCGCCTCTATAATCGGCAAATGAAATAGCGAGCCCATCGTGGAGCGCACCGTTTTCGGATTGTACAGATCAGCGCAGCCTTTGCCCAGCACGACGCCATTGGCTCCCACCGCATCCGCGCTGCGAATAATCGTCCCGACATTGCCAGGGTCCCTTACCCCATCCAGTACAACGACCAATCCGTTAGCTGAAAATAAAGCATCATCCGCTGCTTCCAGCTTGCGCACGACAGCAAAAACCGGCGGCGGCGTATCCGTCCCCGAGCATTTTGCCATAACCGGCCGCGCCGCCTGAATCCATTCGACGCTGGCACCTATTCCCGCACTCTCCGCAGCACTGCCCGCATATCCGCTTCCGCGGCCACCCTGCTCCGCCATCTTCCGCAGCTCCTCCGGCAAGCCGCGCTCCGCATCGTACATGACTGCTTCGATTGCCGCTCCAGCGGCGAAAGCTTCCTGCACCAAATGAACGCCTTCAATGATGAACTTGCCGAGGCGGTCGCGGTATTTTTTGTCCAGCAGGGAAGCCCACTGCTTGACACGGTCATTTTGAATCGAGGTTAAAAGGCTATGATTGTTCATATTTATTAGTCAACCTTCCGAATAGGCAATTTCTAAATTGGATAAGTCTGAATTTTTCCCTACAATAACTAAAATATCGATATCGCGAATGAGATCATCCGCATATGGCGCAATGTTCATATTTGAACCCGTCTTGATCGCCATAACGTTGCATTTGAACTTGGCGCGAATGTCGAGCTGCTTTAAGCTTTTGCCAATCATCGCTTCAGGCGCTTTAATTTCAATGATGCTGTAATCCTCGGAAATTTCAATGTAATCCAAAATGTTAGGCGAGATCAAATGATGCGCCACGCGCAGCCCCATATCCCGCTCTGGATATACAACCTTGTCTGCGCCGATTTTGCTAAGCACTTTGCCGTGCAGCTCATTTTGCGCCTTGACGATAATGACGCCAACACCCATATCCTTCAAGATGAGGGTTGTCAAAATACTCGACTGAATATCCTGCCCGATCGCCACGACCACGACATCAAAATTGCGAAGGCCCAGCGCCCGCATCGCTTCCTCGTCGGTGGAGTCGGCAATGACGGCATGCGTCACATGATTGACCGCGTCCTGTACGCGATCCTCGCTCGTATCAATCGCCAGCACCTCAAAGCCCATTTCGGTGAGCGATGATGCGACGCTAAGACCGAAGCGGCCTATGCCAATGACGGCGTATTGTTTTTTCGGCAAAACGCAACTCTCCCTTCCTTTATGTACGAAAATCTGCTATCGACCATTATAACACACGCACCCGTGCAGAATGAAAAAGTGCAGCTGCGGACATATTAATCAAGCACGCCAATTTGCAGGTTTTAAGGGACCTCGCTTACCATGCGCAGGACGACTGCGGTTGCGCGTAATAACGACGACTTGGAGGGAATCCGGTTGGATAATCTGGATTTGCGTCAAGCCATTATAAGGCGGGTACACGATAAGCCGCTCAATGAATTAACCGAAGTGATCGAAAGCTCGATTGGCAATGACGAGCGTGCGCTTCCCGGACTCGGCGTTTTGTTCGAAATGATTTGGAAGCAAATCGACGAGCAGGAACAAGCCCGTCTGGTAACAGCGCTGCATACGCAGCTAGCACGATTCGCCCAGCCCGCCACGAATTAAAATGCTTTAACGGGTCAACGCGGTATACACCGTTTTGCCGCCAACGATTGTCCGTTTGACCCATGGATGGCCTTCATAACGATCAACAATAACAAGGTCTGCCGCTTTGCCCCGTTCCAGCGAGCCAACTTCACTTGCTATACCCAGCGCTTCAGCTGGAGCGAGCGTAGCTGTGCGAACTGCTGCGGGCAAAGCGGCTATTCCTTCATCCGCCAGCTTAAAAATCGCATGCAGCAGCGCCGACGGATGATAATCTGAGCAAATGATGTCTGCCGCACCCACCCCAATCGCCTCAGCCGCCGATAGGTTTTTATCATGCGAGCCGCCGCGCACAATATTAGGCGCCCCTACACATACATGCAAGCCCTGCTGCACCGCATATAGAGCCGTTTCCAGCGTAATCGGAAATTCTGAAATACTGATGCCACAGCCCTTCAATTGATCGACTCGCTCGCTTGAATCATCATCATGCGAAGCGACCGATATGCCCCGCTGCACGGCCAGCTTCCCAAGCTCCTCTAATCCGGCCCAATCAATTTGGCGCCTATTTTCCATCAGCTCTGCTACGATGGCATTTACTTCATCGATGCTGACCGATTGATTTTTCATCACATAACGTTCGAACGAGCCTGGCTGCCTGTACTGCCCTTGGCCCGGCGAATGATCCATGAAGGACAAATAATCAATGGCACCTTCATCCACATAGCGCTTCACGATAGGCAAACCCGGCAAATACGAAATCTCGTATCTCAAATGAATTAGATTGCGCACGACAGAGCGCCGCTCGCGGTAGCTGCGAATGAGCTCCACCATCTGCGTCAGCAAATGCTCGCCCCTCAGACTAAGCCCAACGCCAAGCGATAACGAATGGTACATCGTCGTTATGCCATGCAGCGGAAGCTTGCGTTCAAATTCCAGCAGGGACATGCTTAGCGGGAACAGCGTATTTGGTCTGGGCTGCACCTCTTTTTCAATCGCATCACAGTGTATATCAATGAGTCCGGGCAGCACATAACAGCTATCCTCTTCAATGATTTCAAGCGCTGCGTAGCCGCTATTTCCTACACCTCGTCCATCATGTTCATGCTCACCAACATTTTCAGCAAAGTCGCCTTGCTGCGCTAGCCAGCTCTGTACCTGCTCTGCGCCAAGCAGCACTTCCTCTATGATGCCGTCCCTAACGATAACTGCCCCTTCCGCTACTGCATCCGGCAGCACGAGCTTCCCTTTAACCATCACAACCGATTGCCGCATCTCTGTCTTCATCTTGCACGCTCCCCTTTATAATTTTGCCAAAAATATAAAGTGATTATGTAGAAGCTACTAAGCTGTCAGACAAGCTTTATTAAAGCTTAACATACCATTTTTGCGTTCAATAACAAAGGGGTTGTCCCGTCCATATGCAAGATCAATTGCAAGATCAATCACCAGGTGAAAAATAACAAAAAACCTCCTGCCATTCAACATGGCAGGAGGTTCGTATAAATCGGTTCATACTCCGGCTGTATCGCAGATTACAAATGCTGAAGCTCCTTCGGAAAGCTCGTCAGCACCTGCGGCTTGCCATCATCAACGATATAAATATCGTCTTCGATGCGGACGCCGCCAACCCCCGGCACATAAACGCCCGGCTCTACGGTGAACAGCAGCCCCGTTTCAATCAGCGATTCATTGCTCCCGTGAACGGAAGGCAGCTCATGAATATCAATGCCGAAGCCATGCCCCACGCGGTGGGTGAAATATTCGCCATAGCCTCGTGAGGTAATGGCTTCGCGGGCAGCGCGATCGACTGCGGCAAGTGTCCTGCCAGCTTCTGCTGCCGCAATCCCTTGACGGTTCGCCGCCAGCACCGCATCATAAATACGCGCCTGCTCGGCTGTACCTTCACCGATCACAAAGGTGCGCGTAATGTCCGAGCAATAACCGCCCTTGTACACGCCCATATCAATGAGCAGAAAATCATTTTCCTTCAGCCGATATTCGCCCGACCGGCCATGCGGCAATGCGGAGCGAGCGCCGCCCAGCACACTCGTCTCAAATGCAGGCTTATCGCCGCCCAGCACCCGAAGCCGATATTCTATCTCGGCGTTCAGCTCAAGCTCCGATACGCCAACAGCCGCCTTGGCTGCCGCTTCCTGCAGCACCTTCTCCGCAATTACGACTGCGGCGCGCACAAGCTCGATTTCCTCCGGCGACTTGCGAAGGCGCAACCGCATCAGCAGCGGCTCCACATCCCGGAATGCGGCCTTAGGAAAAACTCCTGCCAGCTGTTCATAGGTTGCCACATTCAAGTGCCGCTTTTCTATGCCGATTGCAGCCGCACTATTATCCGCCTCTTTGCCCAGCAGCTCGTAGGCATTGTCCGTATCCGATATCGCGACCAGCTTCGATACCATCGCCGCCTCGCTCGCACTCTCCTGATCCAAAGCCGGGACAAACAGCGTATACGTCGACTCCTTCGGGTTAATGAGCAGTCCCATAAAACGCTCATGCGGGTCGCTATGAAAGCCCGTCAAATAAAAAATACTGCCCGGCGACGTAACGAGCGCAGCCTCGATTCCAGCAGCCGAAAGCTCGGCGATCAAGCTTGATTTTCTAAGCTCATAGGGGTTATACACGTTTCACTCTCCTCCTCCATCTAATGCACCAATTGCTAAATCCAATAGCTCTATCATACCTCAAATGAGCCTGAAACTGGAAGCGGACGATGCAAGACAAACGAGAGCCTTTTGTGAAAAATAGCGCGTTAACACCGGATAGCACCTCCCCCTTGCTAATCCAACGACCTGCATCTATAAGAAAAAGCCCGCCAACCCGCGATTTACGCGAATTAACGAGCCTGCTTCAACTGTCTATTGCCAGCCTATTTGTCCAGAGTATATTCCGCCAAACCGAGCGGAAATACCATTGGCTTCTCGCAGCTGCTTTGCATCACATAATGCTTGCCTTGCTCCGCCGCATCATGGAAGCCATGCATCGCTTCCAGCACATGGTAAGCAAGCTCGCCGTTTGCCCGGTGCTTGCGGCCCGTCAGAATGGCTTGCGCCATGTCGGCTGCGCCAATGCCTCTGCCATTTTCCGAATGGCCGTAAGCAAGTGGAATCGTCGACCATTCCGAAGCCCCGCCGCGGCGCAGCTTGATTTCCCCGCCGAAATTGTTCGGGTTCGTAACTTGAAGCGTGCCTTGGCTGCCGTACACCTCAATGAATGGCAGCGTGGAGCCGCCCTTCACATCAAAGCTAGTCAGCAGCGTCGCGATTGGCCCAGCGGCAAATTCCATAATGCCGGCCACATGCGTCGGCACTTCAACTTCAATTTTTTGCCCATGCTTCGGCGCGCTCGTAATCGTTCTCTCCGGGAAGGTAATGCGAGTCGAGCCCGTTACACGGGCAATCGGTCCTAGCATCGCAATTAGCGCCGTCAAATAATAAGGTCCCATATCGAACATGGGGCCGCCGCCTTGCTGGTAATAAAACTCGGGAGCCGGATGCCAGCTCTCATGTCCGCCGGACATCATAAAAGCGGTAGCGCCGATGGGCGTGCCAATCCAGCCGTCTTCAATAATTTTAATGCACGTCTGGAGTCCGCCGCCAAGGAACGTATCGGGCGCGCTGCCTACGAGCAGCCCTTTCGCCGCCGCCAGCTCCAGCACTTGCTTGCCCTCCTCGCGCGTAACCGCGAGCGGCTTCTCCACATACACATGCTTGCCAGCTTCCAGCGCCTGCAAGCACACTGGGGCATGCGCGGCTGGAATCGTTAGATTAATGACCAGCTGCACTTCCGGGTCCGCAAGCAGCTCAGCGACCGAGCAGCCGCGAATGCCATACTCCGCGCCTTTCTCCTTGGCGCGTTCTACATCGAGATCCGCACAAGCGACAATTTCCATGGAGCTGAATTTTGAACCATTTTCCAAATAAATACGGCTAATATTTCCTGTCCCGATGATCCCAACCTTGACTTTACTCATGTTTGCCTCCGTCTCTGCCTGCCGCAGCTGCTTTGCCTTCCGCACACCAGTTAAACCCGCGTCTCATCATTTCTTTAACAACTGGAATGTCTACAATATTAGCCTGGTGCCCAAGCGAATTATAGTAGACGCGGCCTACGCCCCAGCGCTTCGTCCAAGCGACCGGCATATCAACCGCTTTATTCAGCGCATGAGGACCGTCTGCAACGGGGAAGCGCGTCGTCGCCAGCACTTCAACCGCTGGGTCCACATGCATATAATACTGCTCGCTGCTTACTGTAAAATCCTCAATGCCATCGGTCAGCAGGCTGGACGTGTTGGTCACATTGACCACATATTCCACGCCGTCATTGCCGGGATGCGATACCCACTGGCCGCCCGTCATGAACTGCCATTCTACGCTTTCGCGGAAGGAGTCGCACATGCCGCCGTGGCAGCCGGCAAGGCCGACGCCGTTTTGAACCGCTTCGGACACATTTTTCAGCTGATCGCCCGTAATCTTTCCCATCGTCCATACCGGAACGATCAGGTCCAGCGCCTTCAGCTTCTCGCCATCCTCAAAAGCCTCCAGCGTATCCGAAACCTCAACCTCAAAGCCTTCTCCTGCAAGCACTGCTTCAAAAATAGCTGCTACCTCTTTAGGCTGATGTCCGTCCCAGCCGCCCCATACGATTAATGCCTTCGGTTTGCTCATCGTCTTATCGCATCTCCTCTATTTATACTCCGCCAGCTTCACCCAACGGCGCTCTGTAATGGACTGCTCAACTGCCTCTAGCACCTCTTGGCACCGAAGGCCATCGTGGAAATTCGGCACCGGTTGACGATCCTCGTGAATCGCCAGCATCAGCTCCTGCATTTCATGCGTGAACGTATGCTCATAGCCAATCGTATGTCCCGCCGGCCACCAGGCATCCATATAAGCATGAGCCGGATCGGTCGCCAGCACGCGGCGGAAGCCCTGAACGTCATCAGCATCGTCGGTAAAATAAACCTCCAGCTCATTCAGACGCTCGAAATCGAATTTGACACTGCCCTTGCTGCCGTTAATTTCGAAAGCATTGGTAGAGCGGTGACCTGCCGCGAAGCGCGTCGCTTCGAAGCTGCCGAGCGCACCATTTTCAAAACGAGTCATAAACAGCGTCGCATCATCCACCGTTACTTTGCCGCGAGCACCAGAAGCATCCCCTTTGGCGCTAAGCCCCGTCATTTCCGATGGCAGCGGGCGCTCCTTGATGAACGTTTCGCTCATGCCGATTACCTCGTCAAACTCGCCAACAAGGAAGCGCGCCAAGTCGATCAGATGAGCGCCAAGGTCGCCATGCGAGCCTGAGCCGGCGACTTCCTTCTGCAAGCGCCAGACGAGCGGGAATGAAGGATCAATGATCCAATCCTGAAGAAATACCGCACGGAAATGGTAGATTTCGCCCAATCGGCCATCGCTGACGAGCTTCTTCGCCAGCTGCACCGCTGGTGCAAACCGATAGTTAAAGCCAACCATATGCTTGATGCCAGCCTCTTCTGCCGCATCGAGCATTTCCTTCGCATCCGCTACATTGAGTGCCAGCGGCTTTTCGCAGAACAGATGCTTGCCAGCTGCGGCAGCCGCCAGCGCAATTTCCTTATGCGCATCGCTTGGCGCATTAATATCAATCACATCGATGTCGCTGCGTTCAATCAGCTTGCGCCAATCCGTCTCGGCGCTTTCCCAGCCGAACTGGCTTCTAGCTTGCTCCAGCGCCTCGGCGTTGCGCCCGCAAATCGCTTTCATCTCTGGCAGCGCTGGCGTCTTCGGAAAAAACATCGGCAAAGCCCGATAAGCATTGCTATGCGCTTTTCCCATAAACTTATAGCCGACCATTCCCACACGTACTTTCCCCATATCAATCTCCGCCTCCCGATTTATGAAGATGTTTCCCGCTTAATCAAATGCACAGGCAGCAGCCCTTCCTCCGTCTGCTCCAGCAATTCCTTCTCTGGAGCGAGCAGCCGCTGAGCTGCCCTTCTTCCCATTTCGTAAAAAGGTACCGCTACCGTCGTCAGCTTCGGGCTCACAATAACCGAGCCTTCCGAATCATCATAGCCGACGAGCTTCACATCAATCCCAGCCTCGATTCCATACGCGCGCAAGCCATCCATCAGGCCAATAGCCATCCGGTCATTAGCGGCAAAAACCGCATCCGCCTGGCCGCTGCGGATGAGCGCTGCGACAGCTTCCGCAGCTTCAACCCCACTCTTGCGGCTGTAATTGCCCAGCAGCGTCAATGACGGATCGTAAGCAAGTCCCGCATGTGCAAGCGCCTGCTTGTAGCCGGTCATTCGGTCCATACTGCTTGAAAACACATCTGGCCCATTGAGAAAAGCAATCCTTCGGCTCCCGCCGTCGATCAAATGCTTGACGGCCTCGTAGCTCCCCGCATGATGATCCGCATCGACGGACAAATATCCTTCCTCCGCGAATCGCTGGTTAACGAGGCAGAACGGATAACCCTTCTCCTGCAGCTCCGCAAGCGCTTTCTTCTCTTCCGGCACATTTTGAGCGCCGAGCACAATGCAGGCATCGATCTTCTGCGCCAGAAACAGCCTGGCATAATCACGCGAGCCGCTAGGCTCTCGAAAGATTAACAGCACATCATACCCATATTGCTTAGCCGCCTCGCCAATGCCGCTCAAAATTTCTGCAAAATAATACGTGGAAAACAAATGAACTTTAGGTACAAATGGCAAGATAACGCCCAAATTGCCGCTGCGGCTTCTAGCAAACTGCTGCGCCAGCGCACTTGGCACATAACCAAGCTGCTTTGCCGCATCCTCTACTCGAAGCCGAGTTTCTTCCCTGATAGGCCCAACCTTATTAAGCACTCTGGATACTGTGGCTTCGGATACGCCCGCAAGTGACGCAACTTCTTTTCTACTAACCAAAGCAAGCATCCTCCTGATTCTCAAGCAAATTCAATCAATGTACACGCGTACATTATTTCATGAAAGTGGAAGCTCGTCAATACTAAAAATAAAAGCATAAACAGCAAAGAGCAGTGCTGAACCCCGGAAGGCCTGCCCTGCTCTTTGCTGTTTGCTTCTTTGCTGTTCTCAACCGCTGCTTACAATGACTTCCTTAGAAGCTTGACGGCGGCGGAGGTGGCGAATACGACTGGTTGCGATCTGCCTTTGACGCACTAACAAGGAGCAAAACGCCTGTAATTAAATGCATGATCATGCCCACAATCGGAATAACCGCAATAACGGACGTCACAATACCCAAAATGCTGCCATGCTTATCGGCATTATGCTGCGAAGCCAGCACCAAGGTCACAATATGCAGAGCCAGCATTACAACTAACGGAATATAAGAAAGACCCATTACAATCAGGCCGCCCATAACTGGGACTCCTATAATAATTTCAAAAATTCCTGTAATCAACAATAACGTTTTTACATTGCTCATTTTCCTTCAACCCCCCACTTCGATGCAATCGTCACCATGCAAGGAAAACAAATACAAGCTTCCTTCTCATATACTCTCCTATTGTATTCCAATTCGACTAGGTTTGACAATGCTTTTCCACAAGGTGAAACGGCTGTCGCCGTCCTTTGGCGGTGCAGCGCGTTTCAGTCCGAGAAATATAAGCCATTAATAAGGGAGAAACTTATAAATGCTTATCTTTCAAAAAAAAACGCCAGAGCCGCTTGCCTGCCCTGGCGTTTCCAGCGCGATTAAGGCGCTGTTTCTAGAAATTTCGACGTAGGATTTTTGTCCATCGCCGTCCTCATCGCATATTCATTCTCGAACAAGACGACATAATTGCCCTTCTTATCTTGAACGAGCGTGGAGTTAATCCGGAATTTCGCCGGATCGATTTTGTCATCTACAATCCAGCGTGCAAACTGGAACGTCATGCGGTGCAACTGGATTTCGACGCCATACTCCGCACGCATCCGATATTCGAACACCTCAAACTGCAAGTGCCCAACGACGCCCAAAATCGTTTCATCAAAGCCGCCAACCGAACGGAACACCTGAATCGTGCCTTCCTCCGTCAGCTGGTCAACGCCTTTTTGATACTGCTTATGCTTCAAGGCATTTTTAACCGTTACTTTAGCAAAAATCTCTGGTGAGAACGTCGGCAGCTCATCAAATATGACTTCCGAGTTTTGCGACAGCGAATCGCCAATCCGGAAAATGCCCGGATCGAACAAGCCGATAATATCGCCCGGATAAGCCGTCTCCACTATGTCGCGATCCTGCGCCAAAAACTGCTGCGGCTGCGCCAGTTTAATATCTTTGCCCGCACGGACATGGCGAACGCTCATCCCACGCTCAAAGCGCCCGGAGCAAATGCGCAAAAAGGCAATCCGGTCGCGGTGGGCCGGGTTCATATTCGCTTGAATTTTAAAGACATAGCCCGAAAACTTCTCATTCGTCGGTTCAACCGGGCCGGATTTGCTCATGCGCTCTGTCGGTTTTGGCGCCAGCTCAAGGAAGTTATCCAGAAACGTTTGGACGCCGAAATTGTTAACCGCACTGCCGAAGAAAATCGGTGTCAGCTCGCCAGCGCGTACTTTCTCGATATCGAATTGATCGCCTGCTACATCAAGAAGCTCAAGATCCTGCACGAGTTGATCATGCAAATAGTCGCCTGCCATCTCGCGAATAATCGGATCGTTGTAATCATCCGTTTTCCGAACTTCAATCGTGCTGTGGTCATTGCCTTGGAACAGCTCGACCTGGTTTTTCATCCGGTCATAAACGCCGCAAAGCTCGCGGCCCATGCCAATCGGCCAGTTCATTGGAACCGAACGGATGCCAAGCACACGCTCCAGCTCCTCCATCAGTTCAAACGGACTTTGTCCTTCACGGTCCAGCTTGTTGATGAAGGTAAAAATCGGAATGCCGCGTTTACGGCAAACTTGGAACAGCTTGATCGTCTGGGCCTCGACACCTTTGGCAACGTCAATCAGCATGACCGCGCTATCCGCTGCTGTCAGCGTCCGGTACGTATCCTCACTGAAATCCTGGTGGCCAGGCGTATCCAAAATGTTGACCCGATGGCCGTCGTAATCGAATTGCATGACGCTGGAAGTAACGGAGATTCCACGCTGCTTCTCAATTTCCATCCAGTCGGAGGTCGCATGGCGGCTTGCTTTCCGCGCCTTAACGGAGCCTGCCAGACGAATAGCTCCTCCGAACAGGAGGAGCTTCTCGGTTAGCGTCGTTTTTCCCGCATCCGGGTGAGAGATAATCGCAAAGGTGCGGCGCTTATCGACTTCCAGCTGCAATTCATTGCTTAGCGTTTTGCTCATTGCTTGCCTTCCCTTCATTCATACAGCGCACGGCCTAAAGGCGGTGCGCTGTGGAATATCTTCATTTGAAATTATGCGAAATTGACGCCCAGCCTGCTGCTTGGAGACTGCGAAGAAATAAAGTACCGCTAATTTCCTCGCAGCTGCTTACTTGCCGCTGTTCGTAATCCAGATCACTTTGTCTTCGTCCTGTCCATTGACCGGCCACCAGTGGAAGCCATCCTCTGCAAGCAGCTTATCTGCCGCTTCCGGACCCCATGAGCCAGCAGAATAAGACCCAAGATCCTTTTTGTCCTCGCCCCATGCTTGAGCGATTTTGTCAACAAACTCCCATGCCTGCGCTACTTCATCCCAACGGGTGAAGTAAGTGGAATCGCCGCGCACCGCATCGTGGATCAGACGCTCATACGCTTCCGGCGTATTCAAGCCGATTTGGCAGCTTTGGCAAAATTCCATAGCCACGGGCTGTACCGAATTGTCGGCACCAGGTGTCTTGGCATTGACTTTAATATAAATGCCCTCCATCGGGTTAACCCGAATGACGAGCAAATTCGGCGCAAGATCATGACGCTGCGCGAACAAAACGTTTTGCGGCATCGACTTGAATTCAATAACAACCTCAGTCGTCTTCACCGGCAGGCGTTTGCCTGTACGGATATAGAACGGAACGCCAGCCCAACGGAAGTTGTCTACCGCTACTTTAGCAGCGAAATACGTTTCCGTCGTCGATTCCGGATTAACGGAATCCTCTTGGCGATAACCGGCCAATTCCTTGCCGCGAGCCGAGCCTTCGCTGTATTGGGCGCGAACGACGTTTTTGCGAACCTCATCGCTGGATTTGTAGTTGCGCAGCGAGCGCAGCACTTTCACCTTCTCATCGCGAATATCTTCGCCATGCAGACGGCTAGGCGGCTCCATTGCAATCATCGTGAGCATTTGGAGCATATGGTTTTGGCCCATGTCTCTTAATGCACCGGATTTGTCATAATAACCGCCGCGATCCTCTACGCCAACCGTTTCCGACAGCGTAATTTGCACATTGGCGATATGATTATTATTCCACAACGGCTCAAAAAATGCATTAGCAAAACGGATAACCTGAATATTTTGCACCATTTCTTTACCCAAGTAGTGGTCAATGCGGAAAATTTCCTCTTCCTTGAACACTTGGCTCAGCTGGTCATTCAGCTTTTGTGCGGATGGAAGATCGTAGCCGAAAGGCTTCTCAATAACGACGCGGCTCCAGCCTTTGCACTCAAGCAGCCCGCCGTCGCGCAGGTTGAAGGACACCGGTCCGAACAGCGCAGGCGCAAGTGCTAAGTAGAATAAGCGGTTGCCTGGAATATCAAATTTCGCTTCCAGCTGCTCCGAAAGCTTGCTCAGCTCGCGGAAGCCGTCCACCGTGTTAATATCCAGCGACATATATTCGAAATGCTCGGCAAAACGATTCCATAGCTCGGCATCATCCGCCTTGTAACGGCAAAATTCCACAATGGAATCATAAACGTCCGAACGGAACTGCTCGTTCGTGCGAGGTCTGCGGGCAAGGCCTACGACTGCAAATTTTTCAGACAATTTTCCTTCTTTATATAAGCTGAACAGGGCAGGGAACAATTTGCGCTTAGCTAAATCGCCTGTTGCTCCAAACAAATAATATACGGCGCCTTGCGGCGATAGCGTTTCGGGATTCGTATTTTGCTCCATATTCCTCATTCTTTCCTATGAATTTTTATACGTCTTTGCATGGTATGTAGTTTAACATATTAATCCTGAAACTGCTACGCAATCCACCATAAAAAAAACTAATAACGATCGTTATTTCTCCTGATTCCATCACAATATTTCATCTATTGCGAAGCGCTGTAATCTCCCGAAATCAGCGGGATTCCAATGACGACCTCCAGCTGTCCCGTATCCGTTCCTTTATGCACGGCAACCTGCATATTCGCCTCCTTGCCGCCAGTCTTTACAGAAGCTTTAAGCCCTCCAGTAAAAAAGCTTTCGCTCACCGTCCCGGCATCATCATACCGCTCCACCTGTTCAGCGGCTGCAAGCTGCGCAAGCCTCTCTGCAACATTATTATATTCTGTCAAGCCTCTGATGGTTATTCCTCCATCATAAGAAATATTTGTCCTTCTCATAGCAGACTCGATATGATCTATAGCTGAAAGCAGCTTATGCTGATCCGCTTGTTTGCTTGATTCGGTGGAAAAAAGCAGCAGCATCTGCTGTTTCCCTTCCCCGGCTGACGCCGTCACGCTCATAGACAGCTTGCCGCCTACTTCCGGCAGCAGCGTGCTCAGCTCCCCTTCCGCATCGCCCTCGTAGCGTGGAAACAGCTGCTCCCGCAGTTTAGCCGCCTCTCCGCTCGCATACCAGCGCAGCGTCCAGCCTGCTCCGGGCGCCCCGGACTTCAGCAGCCCATCGCTCCAGCTCCACATTTGCTTAACGTCATGCTGAAGCAAGCTGCCCTCCGCTTTCCCCTGCGTTGTCAGCTTGTCCTGATTAACGAGCGCCCATACCGCGCCAAAAAGCAATACCATTGCTGCTGCCAGCACGCCGATTCGGCTGCGCCGTTTTATTTTATCCGGTTCCGTGTACCTGTTCAGCTTTGCCATCGAACACATCAGCCTCCTTGGTCTACATAGCCTTCCAAATCATGGATAACGCTTCCATTTTACATGAAATTCCATGAAAGAACAGGAGCAATATATTTATTTTTGCTTGTGTTCCTTTGAGCCTCTAGCCTTACATTTCCGCTTGCCGCTTATTTAAAAACGCGATTGCTGTTTGAATTAGGCAGAAAAAGGTGAATTTACTGTAGATAGGCTGCTTTCTTCGCTCATCTGGGTAAACATCCATACACATCCGCCTGTAGGTGAATATACTGCTTGCAAAAGCATAAAGCCCAATAGGAGGTTACTCGTATATGGAACAAATTTATCCGCTTGAAGAAGGCGTCATATCGCGTTTTTGCGGAATGCCCGTTTGCATTGTGACCCATGACGGCGCAAGGCATTTCGGCGTGTTAAGCCACTGCCGAGGCGGCAAGCTTACGCTAAATGAACAACCGGGCGCACAGATGCTGGCCGAAGCCGAATCCCCTAAAGCCGATAAGGCCAAAGGCAAAAACAAAGGCAAAGCAGGCAAAGCAAGCAAAGCAAGCAAAACAGCCAAAGAAAAAGTCGCTCAAACCCAAGCTTATCCTTATGATCCCTACTATTATAATTACCCGGGGTATAACTGGCCGTATGGCGGCGCGTTCGCTATTGACCTTGCCCTAATTGCCTTTTTGTTCCTGCTCATTTAATAAGCCAGCTTTCGACAGCGATTTTCAGCAGTATTTGCAGCTGTCATCCTTTATGCTAACTACAGGAAACCGATTGAAGGAGGTTATTGAAATGTCCATCCGCCCTATCGAACGTACGAACCGGAGAGCCATCTTCGAGCCTATACAGCGCATCACGCCTTATGCCAGTTATCCCTACAGGGACATGGAGTTTCAACGGCCTCCCGAGCATGATTTTGACTGGAATGATCCTTATCGCGAAGCTGCCGGCCATGCGGCCGTCTGGCTCGAACAATATAGACAAGCCCACAAAGAGGTGCAAGTCATTGCACTCAAAATCCGCAATGATTTCAACGAGCGCTGCCTTGTCGAACAGCTGACGAAGCTGACGGGCGTCATGAATCGCCTGCAGCAAGCTTTTGTACAGGTAGCCCGCTACATTAAGCCATCGCTGTGGGATCGTGCGCAGCAGGCCATGAACCATCATGCGGCGGAGCTGGTTGGCTTTATACGGGACGACATCACAAGCCGCTGGATGCTGCGTCCTGCCATTGCCGCTTCCATCTACCGCGAGTACCCGCTGTCAGGCCAGCATTTGTATCGCCAGCTTCTAGGCCCCTACGGGCTAATGACGACGCTGCTGCAGGCCTTGTCGCTCGGCGGCGACGAAATCCGGACAACCGATCTCTTGAAAAATAGTGCCGAGCGTACGCAGCCATACGCCACTTACTACAGCTCGATGAAAATGCATTATCCGCTTCCCCCAAGCGGCCTGCTGCTGAACGATGAAGGCTAACCAATAACTTTCAAAAAAATAAGCAAGGAAATTGCCTCCTATTCGGCAATTCCTTGCTTATGTGCGTATATGGCAGCCTGTGTCCGGTCATCTACGTTAAGCTTATTGAAAATGTTCGTAATATGAAACTTCACGGTTTTCACCCCAATGAACAGCTCATCCGCGATTTCCTGATTCGACATCCCCTGTGCGACCCGCTTCAGCACATCCATCTCGCGGTCGGTCAAATCATCATGCAGCGGAGCTACGACGGGCTGCTTAGGCTGGCGCATGCGGCTCATCATCTTGGCCGCTACTTGCGATTCCAGTACCGATTGCCCGCGTGCGGCCGCACGGATCGCATCCGCTATTTCGTTTGCTCTAGATGTTTTCAATAAATAACTGAACGCACCCGCTTCAATGACCGGATACAGCTTGCTGTCATCGAGATAGCTCGTCAGAACGATGACCTTGCAATCCGGGTACAATTCCAGCAGCTTCGCTGTTGTCTCCACGCCATCCATGCCATCCATCACCAAATCCATCAGCACAACATCCGGCTTATACGATTGGGCCATACGAATACCGTCATACCCGTTGCTTGCTTCTCCGACTACTTCTATGCCTTCTTCCGTATCCAATACGGCAGCAAGGCCGATTCTCACCATCTCGTGATCATCTACCAGCAGCACTTTTACGGGTGCAGCTAATTGTTCCATCGACTCCACACGGCTCCCCCACTTTCGTCCTTTTCACTGTTTACCCATTTATATCCAGCGGCACCGTAATATGAATCAGTGTGCCCTCCCCAGGGCGTGATGACATATACAGCTTGCCGCGCAGCTCATTAACCCGCTCCTCCATCGTGAGCAAGCCATAGGAGGTTTTCTTCTTCTGCTCCAGATCAAAGCCCACACCGCTATCTTGCAGCAGCATGCATACGGCTCCATCCTCCCGATAAAGCTTTATGTTCATTGTATCCGCTTTGGCATGTCTAAGTGTATTGGACAATGCCTCCTGCGCAATGCGGAACAAATGATCCTCCGCCGCTGGCTTCATCGTTATGGAATCATCCAACGACAAATCAATCGTCATCGGCACTTTTTCCTTAAGCTCACCAACAAGCAGCGTCAGTGCTTGAGCGAGATTTTTCCCATCGAGGTGTACAGGCCGCAAATGGAGCAGCAGCGCTCTCATCTCCGACTGGGCCACGGAGGCCATCTCTTCAATCAGCTGCACCTGCCGGCGCGCCCGTTCCCAATCGCGCTCAATCGTCCGGCTGACCGCCGTCGCCGTCATCGAAATTGCGAATAACTGCTGGCTGACCGCATCATGAAGCTCGCGCGCAAGCCGCTGGCGTTCTTCAATAACTGCAGAAAATTTAACCTTCTCCGTCCATACATCATCCTGCTCTTCCCGTTGTATGCTTTCCGAGTGTTCATCATGCTCCGCCGAATCAATCGTCACCGGATAGCTGCGTTTGCGCTGCTGCTCGGTCAACCGCTTAATGACCTCACGCAGCTTCGAATTTTGCAAATAATTGTTCAAAGCAACAAGTGCCATTGCTGCTCCAGTAATCGCGAGCCCAATAACCGCCCATTTCGCCTGCAGCGTAAATAAATTCACATAACCGATGCCTTGCAGCATAATGACTGCGAGGCTAAGTATAATAAGAAGCCATAGGAGCGACTCCGTTAAGTTTTTGCGCCGATTGGCTGCATCCCGCCCATTGCGCTGGCCGCCCAGCTTCTGTTGATGATGGCCTGGGTATGGTAACGGCGGCCTTTGATCCTGTTGCTGCGGCGCAATAGGCTGATCTCCTTGCAAGGGCTTCTCTTCGGCCAACCTGCTCACTCCTTAAACGACAAGCAAGAAGGAGCAGACCGGTTGCCCGGTCCGCTCTCTTCTCATCCTGCGGGTTGTATTATTCCTGTGGTGCTTTATCGAGCTTCAGCTTGTTTTTGAGCGCATCCAGCTGCTCATCCACTTTAAGCTGTTTTTCGGCTTCTACTGCATTAAATGGTGCAGCCGTACCGCTGTAGGAATACGGTGTGCGCAATACATCCGCTTCCGCTTCCATTTGCAAAATTTTCTCTTCCATACGGTTGAAGCCTCTGGAAGCTGTACCTTTGTCAATTGTATTCGTAGTTGTCAATTGAGCAATATGCTTTTGCGCTTTTGCGACTTGAGCACGGGATGCCAGCTCATTGCGTTTGTTGCGAAGCTGATAAAACTCGTCTTTCAGCGCATGCAGCTGCTGAGTCAGCTCCTCTGCTTGCGATTTGGATTGAGCATACAGATCCGTGTACTCAATTACTTTTTGATCGAAGAACAATTTTTCTTCCAGCAATTTGCGGGCAAGCTGCTCTTGATCATTGCGGATTGCCGCTTCTGCTTTCGACTCACGGTCAGCCGTGCTGCGAACAGCTTCCTCCAAACGCTGCTTCATACGGCGCTCGTTGGCGATTTGCTTCGCTACTGTAACCTCTGCCGAATGAATTTCCGCTTCCATGTCACGCAGGTACTGATTGAGCATCACAACCGGATCCTCCATTTTGTCCAATACCTCATTCACCGATGCTTTCGTCATATCTTTCATTCTTTTGAAGATTCCCATAATTATAACTCTCCCTTCTCGTGTTTGGCTAATTTTGCGCGTAACTCATCGATTTCTTTACGAAGTGCCTTTTTCTCCAAATCCTCAAACATGCTGTCAAATTGCGACGAGGATGGGTTTGGTGGCGTCTGCCCAGTTTGACCGTTCCATTGCTGCTGTGGCCCTTTGGTGAACGAGCCTTGGAATTGCGAACCGAAGTTTTGGTTTCCACCAGCACCGCCGCTGCCATAACCGTAGCCATTGCCTTGCGATCCTTGACCGCCATTGCCGTAACCGTTGCCGAATCCATTTCCAAACCCGCCATTGTTATAATAAGGCGGCTCTTTCGGAACGACCAGACCAGCCAGTAAGTAGATAAAAATAACGATTCCGCTCGAGAATATGGTCACTACGATGAGTAAAATTCTGAGCAGTGTTGCATCTATATTGTAGGCTTCGGCAATCCCGCCGCATAAGCCGAATAGTTTGCTGTCTCGTGACGAACGGTATAGTTTCTTCAAATCAATCAGCCCTCCTTCTGCAGCTTCCTTTTGAGCTGCTCCAACTCTTGCTCGATTGCCGATTGAATCGAATGGCCTGCTTCAGTAGCGAACTCTCTGCCCATCCGGCGCAAATCATGCAGGCTCTTCGCTTCCAGCTCCATGTTGCTGATGCTGTCTTCGAGCCTTCTGAACATGCTGCCCGGCTGTGCGCCTTGCTCGCCAATTCCGCTAAACCTTGCATTCATTCGCTGCTGCAACCTTAGCGATTCCATTCTTGCTGCATAATATTCACGTCTATCATAAACCGATTGGTATTCACTGCGCATTTCACGAAGCTGTTCTTCAAGGCCGAGCGTATTCAACCTGCTTTGCTCGTACAAATCGCGGTATTGCGCTGCGCGCTCCTCGCTGCTTGCCTTCTCGTGAAGCGCCAGCCTTGCCAGCTGCTCCTCGCCTGCCTTCAAGGCAGTCATCGCTTGCTGTTCACGCTTTTCCTTCTGCTGCTCAGCTTGCAGCCATTGGATCTTCAAGTGGTTGGTGTGCCCTGTATATTGCTCATACAAGCGTTCCGCCTGCAAAATATCTTCCCTTGTCGACCAGAGAAACTGGTCAATCAGCTTAACGGGGTCCTCTGCTTTTTCCAATCGTTCATTTAGTGTGGCGACCGTGATGTCGCGAACTCTACGCATAATGCTCATTGGCTTCCCTCCTTAATCTCCATCTATATTTGATTAGTAACCGCGATAGCTGCTTTTTTTCAGAAGCGAAACGCCGTAAACGACGAGTCCAACAGCCAAGACCAGCAGGATCAAGCCTGAAAATTTTGAGAAAACACCGAGTGCACCGATCGTTATGAGAATGCCGCCGATCCATTTCTTATTGTTGCTCCAGCCAAGAACACCTAGGCCGATCAGAATGAAAGGGAACAGGAAGCCGATTAATCCACCAAGATGTACGCCGAGAAATTTGAGAACGATGAAGCTTCCTACTATCGCTAGGATAACACCAAGCAGTTTTTGATTTGCCATTTGTTTGTCACCGCCTTCCGTGTTGTGAATTGTGAAATGCCGCAAACCCAATCGTTTGTTAGTTCCTTGTACTTCTTGCTTTGTTTCGCTTGTTTCATTTGCTTCGTTTATTGCGGTGTTGCTTATGTACTTATTGTAGGTTGTTTTGCATGTTTCTAAAATGGACCTGCGGCTGTTTTTGCACTAGACCTTGGTCGGGGAGGCATGCCGTACCGCAGTCTTAGTGCGGTTTTTTATGTGAAAACAAGCGGGCAGCCCCCTCTACCTGAGGAGGCTGCCCGCTCGCTTGAATTACGTTGTCTACCGGTATTTTTTTAAATATAGGAAAGGATATCGTAACGCTATCCTTTCTCTATATTTCTCAGATTGAAACGCGCCGCGCCGCCAGAGGACGGCTTTCGGCCGTTTCACCTTTATTTGCTAGCTAAAAACTTGTCAAACTGGCTTTGCTTCTCAGCAATGATTTTCTCAATGCCTGCGGATTTCAGCTTCGCTGTATATTCCGGCAGTACTTTATCCACATCGACCGAACCTGTTTCGAGTGCCGTCAAATACTGTTTGTCGACGTTGACAACTGCGCCGATCTCCGCTTTCAGAGACTCGCCGTCAAAGACGAAGCCAAGGCCAGGAGAAACTTTGGCATTTTGGTTAAACTCTCTGAATTTTTCCCACTTGTTCGGGTCCTCAGTTTCCCATACATAGTTCAGGAACTGGCTGCCGAACATCCAAGCTGCGCCTGGGTTGTAGTTTTTCGTATTATCAGTGGACTTAATCACTTCATCGCTAACCTTCGTATAATGGTCATTCTCGATACCGAAGTTAAGCAGATTGTTGACATATTTGTCCGAGTGAAGCAAATTGATGAACATCATAGCGCGAGCAGGATCCTCCGAAGTGGAAGAAATACCTAGCATAGAGCCAGCTGTTTCCGAAGTCGCAATCGTCTTCGTGTTCAGTTCCAGCTGAGCAAGCTTGCCAGTCATTCCTGTCTGGTTCTCAAGCTCTTTATCTTTGCCTGGCTTCAGCGACGAAGTCATCGAGAATACATTGCCTGCTTTCATAGCATCGTAGTTCATCGTTTGGTTCGTTGCTGCGTCGCTGTTAATGTAGCCTTTTTTGAAATAGTCGCGAGTCAGCTTAAGCGTATCGACATAACGCGCTACATCATAGTTCGCTTTAACCGTCGTGCCATCTTCATCTTTCAAAATAATGCCCGGGATCGACGTATCGCCCAGCGCGTCATAATTGCCGAAATAATGCGAGTTGAACGTCTCGCCGTCTTTCAAATAAAGCGGAGTCAATTCCGGATGCTTCTCTTTTACAACTTTGTATACGTTGTCAAGATCAGCAATCGTTTTTACTGCCGTCATATCGATGCCAAGCTCATCGGCAATGTCTTTGCGGTAAATGATGCCGCCTTGCGCCGCAAGCTCTTTATTCGTTGGAACGCCATAGTTTTTGCCGTTGATTTTCGCGCCTTCCAAAAATACAGGATCAAGCGTTTTCAAAATATCTTGGCCATTTTCCTTGAGCAGATCGCCCAAATCGAGGAATGCGCCTTTTGCAACGTTAACGGCATGCTTATTCCATTGCGCGGTGAAAATAATATCAACCTTTTGGCGCGAAGCGATCATGAGATTGATTTTATCATCCCACGGACCCCAATCGATGGGCATTAAATCAATGGAAGCATTGATTTTATCCTTCAAATATTCATTCAGCTTCGCTTCCACTTTCGCTTCATCTGCCTGTGGTGCTCCTGTGTACACGAGTTTAATCGTATACGGCTCCAGGCCCGCAGCTCCATTGTCAGCTGGTGTTGCCGCCTCGGATGCAGCTGGGCTTGCCGCTGCTTCCCCTGCATTGCTTGGTGAAGCATTTCCATTCGTCGCACCACTGCCGCCGGAACAAGCATTCAGCAATAAAGCAAAAGTGAGCATCGTGGTGGTAACGCCAAGCACTCCCTTATTTGTTCTAATCATATCCCCATTGACCTCCCCAAAATGATAAATCTATGCTTGCACCGGCATTGATCCGGTAACAGCCCTTAGCAGGCAGAGCCTGCCGTCAGCCTTTTACAGCGCCGACGGTCAAACCCTTTACAAAATACTTCTGGAAGAACGGATAAGCGAATACGATCGGTCCAATACCCATAATCGCCATAGCCATACGCACCGTTTCATTCGGGAAGGAGACTTGGCCTCCCGCTGCGGCAATGGCCGATGCCGCGTTGCTGTTGCTCGCCAGAAACTGAATGTTGAGCAGCATTTTGTACATGAGATATTGGATGCTCAGCGTCTTGTCATCGGTAATAAAGACGAGGCTGAGGAACCAATCGTTCCAGTAGTTGACGGTGCTGAAAAGCGCAACGGTTGCCAGCACGGGCAGTGAAAGCGGCGTGACGATACGGAAGAAAATCAGCATCTCGCTCGCTCCGTCGATTTTGGCTGCTTCGAGAATGGCTACTGGAATCGTCGACTGGAAAAACGTGCGAATGACGAGCACGAAAAACGCAGAAACGAGCAGCGGCAGCACAAGTGCCCAAATGTTGTCCCTCAGATTCAGCATGTTCACGTAGACAAGATACCAAGGCACCAGCCCGCCGTTGAACAGCATCGTGAAGAAAATAAAGAAGGTGAAAAACTTGCGGTGCGGAAAGTCCGTCCGCGAAATCGGATACGCATACAGCGCCATAATAATGAGGCTGAGAATGGTACCGGCAATCGTTACGAAAATCGTAACGCCGTAAGAGCGCAAAATTTGCTGCCAATCGGTAAAGAGAAACTTATAAGCGGTAAAATCGATTTGACTTGGAATGAAGCTGTAGCCTTTCGTCAGCACATCCTGCTCATTCGATAGCGATACCATGACGATCAGAAGAATCGGCAGCAGACAAGCGATCGTATACAGCATAAAACCAATGTTGATGATCGTGTTCGCTGTAGGCGAAATCGCGTTGAACGGGTTCGAGCCCGATTTGCTCATTTCAGTTTGCATAAGGTTTGTTTCCTCCCATTTTTATCCATACTCTAAAACAATGCGCTGTCCTTGTCGACTCGGCGAACGAACCAGTTCGACAGGAATACGAGTATGAAGCCGACCAATGATTGATACAGCCCCGCTGCTGACGATAAGCCAATATCGCCCATTGCAATAAAGGTGCGGTAAACGTACGTGTCGATAACGTTCGTTACTGGGAACAAAGGACCCGACTCGCGCGGCACTTGGAAGAACAAACCGAAATCCGCATAAAATACCCGTCCAATTTGCAGCAGCGTTAGTACGATAATAGTTGGCATAAGCAGCGGAATCGTCACACTTTTGATTTGCTGCCATTTGCTGGCGCCGTCAATCGTTGCCGCTTCGTAATATTCGTCGTCAATGCCAATAATAGCCGCCAAATAAAGCACGGTGTAATAGCCGACATTTTTCCACGTATTAATAATTGGCAGCAGGAACGGCCATATTTTCGTCTCGAAATACCATTGAAGCGGCTCTAGTCCCAGCCATTTCATAATGGAGGTATTGACGAAGCCATGCGTATCATGCAGGAATCCGTATACCAAATAGCTGACTACGACCATCGATAAAAAATAAGCAAGGAAAATGACGGCTTGATGAAACTTAGCCATCAGCTTGTTTTTCATCTCATTGAGCATAATCGCAAATGCGACCGGCACAATCATATTCAGAATAATGAACGAAATGTTGTAAAGCAGCGTGTTTCTCGTAATAATCCAGGCGTCTGATGTTTTAAACAAATACTTGAAATTGTCGAACCAGACCCAAGGACTATTAATGATCCCATCAGTGTAATTGACGTTTTTGAATGCGATGACGGTTCCTAGCATCGGAATATAGTTGTTGAAAATCAAAAACAATACTCCGGGAGCCATCATGACATAGAAGATCCAATATCTTCTCATGTTGGTAGCGAGCGTCATATTTTCATCCTTTCTCCATCCCTCTCTATGTTTAAATTGTAATGAAAAACGGAGCCTCTCATCTATCGGCTCCGTGACTGTATTAACGCTATAATGACTTATTTAAATATGCTGCACCTTTTTGCGGTATTCCTGCGGGGTGAGACCCGTCTCTTTCTTAAACAGCTTGGAAAAATGGGAAAAGTTCGAATAGCCGATCATGACCGCAATATCGCTGATTTTCGTATTCGTCTTCTCCAGCTCTTCCCGGGCGCGGGCGATGCGCATTCTGACGAGATAATCTGTCAGCGAATGCCCCGTTTCCCGTCGAAACAGCCGGGACAAATACGCCGGATTCAAATAGACGGCTTCCGCCGCATGCTCGCGGCTGAACTGCTCATCCAAATGCTCCTCCATATAACGCTGCACCTTGGCTACGACCTGCGATACGTCCTTGCCCGCCGTTCCGGCATAGTCCGTTAGCTGCATGCATACTTGATGCGTCCAGCTGCGCATGCGCGGCAGCGACTTCATTACTTGCTCGCCCGCCTCCCATTCGCGCTTTGCGAATACGTCGGTTATAGCGACCCCCTGCTTGCTTAGCCACTGGAATACCATATTCATAAAGCCGAAATAAAACGAAGCCAGCTGCGTATAATCGCCGTTGTTGTGCTGCAAATGATCAAAATGCTCGTCAATGCGCAGCAGCAGTTCCGCTCGCTTGCCCGGTGCAAGCAGCATCGCCCAATCGGTGAAGGGCAGCGGCTGTGAAGCTGTCGATACGCTCGAAGTCTGAATGCTATGGCTGCTTTCGTGTATAACGGCGCAGGCCGCATTTACATTGCTGCGCTCCAGATCAAGCAGCCGCTGCACGCTGCCGCGAAGCTGCTGGGCCACCGTCGCGGCGCCGATATAGCAAGACAGCTGGCAATGCAGCAAGCCCCGTGCCTGCTGGATGAAATTTTTGCAGCGAGCAGCAATCGCCTGCTCGTCCTCCTCATTACTATAGAAGAGAGCGTACAAAATGCCGTTTCCGTCGTGCACAATATGCCCGGGCTTGCCGCCCAGCACGAGCTCGGCCGCGGCATTTTTCACCCCGTAGGTCATAATTTCCTCATCGCGCGCCGACCATTCCTCTCGCCAATGCTCGATGCTGATCAGCACCGCACGTATTTCACTATCCGCACGCAGCGGTATGCCGTACGTTTCCATCGAAGAATCCAGATGCACAGGGGCAGCCGAAACCCGGTAATGCAGCATATCCTGCCAAAAACGCTCAATAAGTGCTGGCCGCTGCTTGTTCCACTGCTCATAATAATGGCTGTAGGTGCTGCGGATTTCTTCAAGCTCCTCCAGCTCCACAACCTTCTCAATCGCGTTATGAATGCAGGTTTTCAGCACCTCATGATCGACCGGCTTCAGCAAATAATCGAAGCAATCCAGTTGCACCGCCTGCTGCGCGTATTTGAAATCGGCATGGCCTGTCAAAAACACGGTGACGGAGGATGGGGAATGCTCATTGACCCACTCCAATAGCTGAATGCCGTTCAAATCAGGCATATCAATATCCGACAGCACGATGTGCACCTTCTCCTGCAGCAGCACTTCTTTGGCTTCCTCCGCATCGCAGGCGGTAAACAGCTGACCTATCGGCACATCCGACCAATTAATGCCCTGCACTATGCCGCGAACGGCAATATCCTCATCATCTACTACTAGCAAATTATACATTCGAAATTAGCTCCTCTTCCCCTACCGGGAATCGAATGGTAACGGCAGCGCCGCCTTCTTCTACATTTTTGAACGTAATGGCTGCCCGTTCGCTATAAATTAATTGCAGCCGATGGATGACATTCATAATGCCGAGCCTGCTCGTCTCGCCTTCGATAAGCGGAATTTTGCGCTGCAGCTTGTCCAGCACCGGCTCCGAGAAGCCCGTTCCGTTATCGGTAATCGTCAAATAAAATCCGCCATCCTTTTGCGCCTCCACCCCAATATGTATGATGAATGGCTTGCGGCGGTTTTTGAACCCATGAATAATGGCATTTTCCACAAAAGGCTGCACCGTCAGCGCCGCGACCTTGTAGTTTCTCACAAATTCCGGCACGTCATATGTAAATTGCAGCTTGTCCGGGAAGCGCATTTTCTGAATCGTAATGTAATTGTCGATATGATCCAGCTCCTCGCTGAGCAAAATCATGTCGCGGTTTGACCGCATAATAAAGCGGAAATAATCGGCAAGATGCAGGGACATTTTTTTCACCGATTCCGTATCGCCAAGCGCCGCTAAATTATAAACAATGTTCAGGCTGTTCATATAAAAATGCGGGTTGATTTGCGCTTGAAGCTGCCGCAGCTCCCCCTGCTTGACGCGCAGCTGCTCCTCGTAAACGTCGATTTTGAGCGTCGTAATTTGCTCCGCCATTTTGTTGAAGGTGTTGCCGAGAAAAGCGAACTCCAGCGATTGCCCCGACTGCTTCGCCGCAAGGCGGACATCGAGCTGGCCGATGGCGATTTTTTTCATTCCGAGCATGAGCTCGCGCAGCGGCTTAAACAGCATATTTCGCATAAACAGCAAATAAATGCCCAGCAGCAGCAGAAAGCCAAACGGCGCAAGCAAAGCTGCATTTTGGAAAAAAATGAGGCTTTTCAGCAGCGTCTGCTCTGGAACCAGCACCCTATAGGAGATATTCGCCAAGCTGCTGTTGCGGTTCAACACCAAATACGATTGCTTCGTATCGGGATCGACGACCGAATTGAGCGACTCCTCCCCAGGAGCCAGTTGCCCATTCAGAAGCCGCGGCGCTTGCTCCGTCAGTGCCTGGGCGGACTGATCGCCTTCACGCAAATAAATGCCGTTGTTCCCGATGTCGCCATCGCTCCATTGAATCGCCAGCAGCCGCTCCAAATCCATCACCCGAATGATGCCGCCGACGTAAAGCCCATCTCTGACCTCAATAAAGTTAATGAGAAAATAATGCCCGGGAATACGTTCGTCGTATTTGACCTCCCACGTTTCGGGATCATTGAGTAGCGCTTGTCCTCCCTTCGTCAACTGCACCATATTTTGCTTAATGATTTGCCGCGCATCCTCATACACCGCATTGTCTGTGCCAAATATGATGTCATGATCGTGATAGACGAAAATGCTGTCCAGTAGGCTGTACACGCCAACGTCCCGGTTCAGCTTAGAATCGATCTGCACCTTGGTGAGCATATACCAGTCGCTGTCCATCGGAAACGAGGTGAGGAGGCCAACATCGGAATCCAGCACCGACATCTGGTACAAATATTCATTGATCTCTTCCAAGTTATGATCCATCTGCCCGCCAAAAATATCGAGCGTATTGCGATAAGTCTCCGAAACCTTCTCCCGCACAATTGTTTTCGCATACATATTGTTGATGAGCATGTATACGACAATAGGGAGCATAACGCCCATAAAGCCGATGATCAGCTTCGTTTTAATCGATTGCCCAAACCTCATAGGCCGAAATCCTCCCAAATTAATCTACTAATTACTCCTATATTACCATTGAAAGGCTTTTCTTTGAATCATAATCTATGAGTTTAGCAGCGGTCATTCTCCCTTCAAAGTGCCGTCTAGCGGACGGTTATCATTCGTTTTTGCCGTTTAGGAAAAAAGACGCAATTTAAACCTATGAAAGTTTGTCGAACGCTGTAGAAATATAGCATTTTAAGTGTTATCGTGGAGTTAACCTGGGACTTTATAAAAAAGTTTCGCAAATGAAAAGGGGGACAACCTTATGTTTCTCAAGGATGCTCAATCTAAGGCCATGACAGCCTTGCTAGAAGAAGCCAAAAAACGCTCCGAGCTATTTTCACAGCATGATTTTTCTCCATTTGCCCTGCCTGCTGTCCATTCAGACGCAACGAAAGCCATTGTACAGCATTTTAATGCCGCCCTTCAGATGGTGACCCAGCAGGCCGCAGATGCGGAGCTTCGTTTACAGCTTGTAACGGAGGCTATCCAAGTTGGACTATGGGATATGCAGGTCATTGCCGGAGATCCGGTCAATCCGAAAAACACGTTTATTTGGAGCGATGCGCTGCGCAAAATGCTAGGCTATCAGAATGAAGCTGATTTTCCGAATATACTGGACAGCTGGTCGTCCAAGCTGCACAAAGATGATCATGATTGGGTACTTGCTGCCTTTGCCGACCACTTGAACGATCGAACGGGGACAGTCCCTTACGATTTGGAATACCGTTTGCTGCTGAAAAATGGTCAATATCGCTGGTTCCGTGCAACGGGCACGACGGTAAGAGACTCGAAGGGTGTTCCGCTCCGCGTAGCTGGCGCTTTATTCGATATCCATGACAAGAAAATGAAGGATCAGGAAACAGCGGCTCTCGTTACGCGCTACGATCTGATTAACCGTGCCCTAGTCGAAGCCCCATGGGATATGACGGTTGTAGCTGGCGACGTGGTTAATCCAAATAATGAATTTTGGTGGTCGCCCCAATTCCGCAAAACGCTCGGCTTTCAAGACGAAAGTGATTTCCCTAACGTATTCAGCAGCTGGAGCAGCAGGCTTCATCCTGATGATGCGGAACGGACAATTAAAGGATTTGCGGACCATATGAACGATTACAGTGGTAAAACGCCATATGACCTGGACTATCGCCTAAAGTTAAAAAATGGCGAATATCGCTGGTTCCATGCAGGCGGCGAAACGATCCGGGACTCCAAAGGCGTTCCGCTTCGCGTTGCCGGCACGATTCGGGATATTACATATGAGAAAAATAAAGATGATGTCGTCAAGCTGTTGAATGAGAAAACCGAGCAGCTTTCGCAATCAATTATGGATATGGTCAAAGGCATTAACAATGTAACGACCCAGGCGCAGGAGCTCGCCGTTGCCCAAGAGCAATCGACCGAAGCAGCCAATCATGCCAAAAATAGTGCTGATGAGACGAAAAACATTTCTAATTTTATTAAAGAAATCGCAAATCAGACGAATCTATTGGGCCTCAATGCTGCGATTGAGGCAGCGCGTGCCGGAGAGCTCGGCCAAGGGTTCTCCGTCGTCGCCAATGAAGTGCGCAAGCTTGCCGTCCACAGCGCCGATGCAACGGTCAATATCGAAAACAGCTTGAACACGATGAAGGATTATATCGAGGAAATTCTCCAGCACATTCACAACATGGCCAGCTTAACGCAGACGCAGGCTGCCCTAACCGAGCAAGTCAACGCCTCCATGGATGAAATTAATGACATGTCGCAATCGCTGGTCGATATTGCGAAGACGTTGTAGGTACTGAGTCTTTAATGAAGAAAAAGACGATTGCCTCTCCTTTTTTAGAAGGGGCAATCGTCTTTCTTCTATTATAATAATTCAAACTTAATTGAACAGCTTATATATGCACCACAGCTCTAAACGGCTGGTACTCCATCGTACCAATAACAGCTTTCACGCTATCATGCTTCCAGAAGCCAAAATCATTATTGACGTAGAAGGCGTTATTTTTCCGATAAAAAATTTCTGAATCACTGAATGTCAGGAGGGCATCCGAGCCCGCCATATCAAGTAGGCTGAACACCATTTGGAGCATCAATTCGCAAGCCTCCGGCTCTGTATCGTACGAATTGTACAGCTTAAAGCTCACATGCTGCTGGTACATAAATTCGTCTTCCAAATAGTCGGAATCCCATCCAAATGACATATCGAGCGTATCGATAACCGTCATCGAAAACCCGATTCTTTCATTAAACTCATCCACCCGAAAACCACCCGCAAGCGGAACCAGTTGCTCGGTCACAAAACCCAGTTGCTTAAAAACCTTTGTCACCATCGACTGTGTCAATGACCGCTCCTCAAACATTAAGGAATATTGCAGTGCCATAAATTCCCCTCCGCCTTATTGATATCAGCATCCTACATGAATCATAGCAAATAGCTCTGAACGGATTCTGACCGGATACTGACCGGAGCGTTAATCGGAAAAATTTTCTTTTTTGCCATATGCCAATTGTTGACGCCCCCCTTATTCTCCTTTACTATAGAAAATAGTGAGTTGATAATGATTTTCATTATAATTGGAGGCTAGCTCAAATGTCTGAATCCTTGGAATTATTTGATGTAACGATTATTGGTGGAGGCCCTGCGGGCATGTACACTGCTTTCTATAGCGGAATGCGCGATTTGAAAACCAAGCTGATTGAAGCTCAAAATGAGCTTGGCGGCTTTCTGCACACATACCCGGAGAAAATGATTTGGGACGTCGGCGGCATTCCACCGATGCGTTGTGACAAGCTGATTGCTTGGCTGGAGCAGCAGGCGCGCACGTTTGACCCTACTCTCGTATTCAACCAAAAAATCGTCGGCGTCGTCAAGCAAGAGGATGGCAACTTCCTTCTTACCTCGACAACTGGCGAGCAGCATCTATCGCGTACGGTCATTGTGACCGTAGGCCGCGGCATTACGCAAATTCAGAAGCTTGATATTCAGGGTGCTGACCGCTACGAGGTGACGAATCTGCATTACACCATTCAAGAGCTGATCTCCTTCCGTGGAAAAAGAGTGCTGATCTCCGGTGGCGGCAATTCCGCCGTCGATTGGGCGAATGAGCTTACGGGCATTGGGGCAGAGGTTATCGTTATTCACCGCCGTGACCAATTCAAAGCGATGGAGAAGCATGTCGCGGATATGATGGCAACTGCTGATGTACGTACGCCTTATTTCGTCAGCCAGCTGAATGGGCAAGGGGAGACGATTCACAGCGTTACGATTACCCATGCCGAGACGGGCGAATCCGAGGTGCTTGATGTTGATGCGGTAGTCGTCAACCATGGCTATACGAGCGACTACGGCCCGATTGCAGAGTGGGGCATTGAGCTGGGCGAATGGGCAATCAACGTCAGCAACCGTCTGGCGACGAATGTGCCGGGCATTTTCGCAGCTGGCGACTGCGTCCATTATGACAGCAAGGTCAGGCTGATTGCCGGAACGTTTACCGATGCTGTGCTTGCCCTGAACAGCGCCAAACTGTACATGGAGCCGGAAGCGGATCAATACGCCTACGTGTCCTCCCATAATGTGCGCTTCAAAGAACGTAATAAGCAGCTGCATATCGCATCTATTAAAGCATAAAGCTGTCCATACCATAAACTGAATCATATTGTTTGCTCAGCCCCTATCCGGCTCGTTTCCCGGATAGGGGCTTTTGCGTATAGACGACTTCCTTCGGCTTATTGAATGCTTAGGAGAGCCACTCTAGAAACTCAAGGCGGTTGCCAAATGGATCGTTTAAATAGAAGCGTTTGACCCCTTCATCTGCCCTAGCCTCGTCGTCGATTACCTGGATATGATGCTGAAGCAAATGCTCGCGCAATTCATCTAGGCTCTGTACGTGAAAGGCAGGATGGGCTTTCGTTGCCGGAACAAAATCCCGCTGTACCCCAATGTGTACTTGATGGGTGCCGCATTCAAACCAGACCCCGCCACGTTTTTTCAGCATTTCCGGCTTTGGAATTTCCGTCCACCCCAATATGCCGTTAAAAAAGCTCCTTGCCTCTGTTTCGCAGCCTTCCGGAGCTGCCAGCTGAACATGATCAATACCATAGAAATGATAAGCCATATATTCCGCCTCCTGTTTCATATAGTGAAACATAGTTTCATTTTATGACTCTATTTTAAATCCATTCCCCATAAAAATCCAGCCTTTTTCACTTTGATGCAGTAAACTAAATTATCATAGCCATGCTTTCAATCGGTTTAAAAAATATTGCAGGGCATCTGTAACGAAATCCAATGTTCATGCACTTATAGGGTAGGAGGTGTAGAAATGGAAAGCATGGAGCAGCTCTATAGCACGTACGCGCAAACGGTTTATAAATATTTGTACAGCTTGACGCAAAATGCCGATTTGTCGGAGGAGCTGACGCAGGAGACCTTTTATCAAGCGATGAAGGGGATCCACAACTTTCGCGGCGATTGCAAAATGTCGGTCTGGTTATGCCAAATCGCTAAGCGCGCGTGGTATAGGGAGCTTAATAAAAACAAAAAGATGCCATCCGTTTCCTTGGATGCATGTGATATTCCTGTTTCTATGGGGCAGCAGGTCGAAGCAGATATTTTACATAAGGAAGATAAGCTCTCCTTGTTTCGCATGCTGCATCAATTGGATGCAACAACGAAAGAAGTGATGTACTTGCGGCTTTCCGGCGAATTAAGCTTTGCCGAGATCGGAGAAATTTTGGAAAAAAGCGAAGCTTGGGCCAGAGTAACCTTTTACCGGGGCAAGCAAAAAATGATGAAAGGGAGCGTATAATGGGACAACAATTAAATTGCCATATTGTGCAGGATTTGCTGCCCAACTATATCGAAGGGCTGACAAGCGAAGATACGAATGAAGCCATCCAACAGCATCTCGCTTCGTGCAGCGATTGCAGGCAGGTGCTCGACAGCATGATGACGGAGACCGAGGGCTTTCAGGCGGCCCCACAGAAACAGATCAATTTTCTAAAAAAAATCAAACGAAGACAATGGGTCATAGCTGGCATCAGCGTCTGTATTGCCGTTATTATTTTGCTGACAGCCCTCTATTTTTTTGGCATGAGGAATTTTGCTATAGCCAGCAAGGATATTGCCATCAGCGAAGTCTATCAAATGAAGGATGGCTCCATTCATTACCGAATGACAGCCAATGTGAATGGCTATCTAAGCAACGTAGGCGGACTAACCGATACCAATAGAGAAGTACACAAAATTAATGAGCGTAGGCGTTTCTTTTCTAAACAGGATAAAAAGCCTGAAATATTGCCCGAATATTGGTCTTCACTGGACAGCCCCGATCCTACGCAAGAGAAAACAATTATTTACTACGAAGGCAAGGACGAAAACGACCGTCTCATTATTTGGGAAAAAGGCATGGCTATTCCTAAAGCAACTGCCGAGCAAGAAGCTGACTATAAACGTATGAATCCCAAGCCGGCTTCCTAGGTCCATACAGCAAGGTGAAACGGCTGGCGCCTTCCTTTGGCGGCGCGGCGCGTTTCAGTCCGAGAAATATAGAGAAAGGATGGGAACATCATATCCTTTCCTATATTTCAAAAAAGTCCGTTACGGCTCACTACGCCATAACGGACTTCTCTATATGTGTCGTTCCTATTTTGCGAAGCTATGATTGCCGATTGTCGTAATGACTTCTAGGCTATCCCAGAACGCGCCTTGGGATATATTAGGGTTAAAGAAGTAGATGGCGTTTTGCACATTGTTTTTGCCGTTGAGCGCTTCCTTAGCTGCGCGCAGGGAGCCTTCATTGGGCTTGCTTTTATCAAGGAGGCCATTGTGGGCTGGCGGGAACTGTCTGCCGGAATAAATCACTTCACGAATCGTATTCGGAAAACGGGAGTCCTTCACTCTATTCAAAATAACATTCGCCAAGGCAAGCTGCCCTTGATACGACTCATAGCCTGATTCAACCATTGTAATCTTGGCAAGCAGCGTCAAATCTGCTTCTGTGAACGGGTCAGCTGCGTGATCGAAAATCGAAGGAATGACCACCTTCAGCTTCGTACCTGCTTTAAGCTTGGTCTTGCTATCCAGTCCGTTGCGCTTAAGCAGCTCCGACTTGCTGCTGCTCGTTTCCTTGCTAATCTCGTCTATACCGTATTTGTCTGTTACTACTGCTGGCTTCACAGTAGCAAGCTCAATATCGCCTGACTGTGCATTCACTTGCAAATCGGCATGCAGCATTTCGGCTAATTGGCGCAGGGACGCATACAGTCTACCTTCCTTGAAAACGGGAGCCGCATCCATCACATAGCGCTCATCGTTGAAATAGACAACAGGCACTTCGTTTCCGAGTACGATTTTATCATTCAATGCCGTGTTTATCGTTACTTCCTCATTGTCGCTATCCCAGCTCGACTTGGCACTGAACAATTCAGCGATGCGGGCCACAGGCACATACAATCTTCCATCCAGAATAAACGTAGAATCATTCAGCACTACTTGCTTGCCGTCGAGTTTAATCTTCGCGTCATCCGCGGCCGAAGCGCTTGCCAAGGGCCCGATGCATAGCAGAAGCATTCCCAAAACCATAGCGAATATTAGCCGTTTAACCGGCCTGCTTTCTTTAATCATACGTACCTCCCAGAATATTGTGGTCGTATTTCATTTGAAGAGATGACAGCAAACCGTCGCAACTCCTCAGTTAAAACACGGCCCTAGCTGGAGCAATCTCCCAGCATTCTTTCTCTGGGCAAAATTATAACACAGCTAAATAGGTCTGTAGGATTAACATTTTCACAGAAATAATAAAAAGCTTGTTCCACCCGCTATTCAAAAACGTACAGCGGAAGCGTGAAATAGAAGGTGCTTCCTACTCCCAGCGTGCTCTCCACATGAATTTCTCCCTCATGATAGTGGACGATTTCTTTGGCAATCGCAAGGCCAATTCCGCTCCCCTGAACCGCCTGCCGATCATGCTTTTCCCGAAAGAAGCGGTCAAATACAAACGGCAGCGACTCCTTCTGCATGCCTGCCCCATTATCCTGAACACGTATGGTGAGCTGGCCGACGGAATCGTCATCGCCTGCCCATTCTTCGATCGCACAATGTATGCGAATTTGCCCTTCCGCCCCCGTGTGCTGAATCGCATTAAACACAAGGTTGGTCAGCACCTGCGTAATTCGGTCCATATCCACAACTACATGGTATTCAGCCAATTTAGCCGAATCGAATGCCAGCTGAAAATCATATTGCAGCCCGGCGCGCACGACATCGAGCATGAATTTATCCTCGATTTTCGCCACCAGCTCCTGCAGCGTCATCATGAGAAAGATCATTTCGGATTTGCCTGATTCCAGCCGCGACAGCTCGAATAAATCATGGATTAAACGGTTTAGACCGAGCGCTTTGACCAAAACCATCTGTAAATATCTTTTTTTATCCGCTTCCTGCTCCACCAGTCCAGATACGATCGCCTCCACATAGCCTTGAATCGCCGTCATCGGCGTACGAAGCTCATGGGAAATATCGCTGAGCAGCCGCCTGCGTGACAGCTCCAGCCGGCTTAAATCTTTGTTTTTGCGCTCCAATTCCACCGTTCGCTCATGAATGCGATGCTCCAGATTCGTGTTCAGCTCGGAAAGCTGCTCGTTTAGCTCTGCAAGCTGCTGCGCATTCAGGCTCACTTCCTGAACGGACCTTTTTAACAGCAGCAGCGTACGAACGCGGCTTACGAGCTCATTGCGCCCAATCGGCTTCGAAATATAATCATTTGCTCCGGCGCTGAAGCAGGCCTTAATCGTATGATCCCTGCTGCTTGCTGTCATAATTAATATAGGCAGCTCAATTAAATTGTACTTTTCTCTAATCAGACCGCACAGCTCATAACCGGACATGCCAACCATCATTAAATCGGCAATAACCAAATCCACCTCATGCAGCTCATCCATGCGAGCCAGCACCTCAGCGCCGCTAGTCGCGGTCTCGAATACGCATGGCAGCGGTGCCAGCTGTTGAATGACCACTTGCAAATTCACTGGTTCATCATCCACAATAAGCACGCGATAAGGACGCTGTACAGACAGCTCTGCATCGCTTCTATCCCCTGCTGGAGCGTATAGGGATGCTGCCATCGATTCAGCATCACCCATGAGCGCCTGCCTGCCCGTCTCCTTCTGCGTCATCAACGTTCCAGCCGAACGATTTACCGGCTGATGAAAAATCGTGAAGCTGAATAGAGAGCCCTGCCCCACCTTCGACCATACTGTAATTTCCCCGCCATGCAGTTCGACAAGCTGCTTCGTAATTTTAAGTCCAAGACCTGCTCCCGTATCATCAATGGATTCAAGCTTCTCAAACGGATTGAAAATGATTTCAAACTTGTCTTCTGCTATGCCGATGCCGGTATCCTCGACGTGAATTTCCACATAGTCGCGGTAATGCTGTGCGCTTATCGTTACATATCCCGATGGCGTATACTTGATCGCATTGCCTATTAAATTAAACAAAATTTGCTGCATCCGGTTTTCATCGGCATAAATAGGCGGAAAATCCGTGCCAATTTGATTAAGGAGCACTAGATCTCTGCCCGTCACCAGCGGCTTGACGACGGTCAGCACAACCTGCGCCAGCTGATGCAAATCGATTTTTGCAATATGAAGGCGCATATCATTATTTTTTAATAGAGCGTAATCCAAAATATCATTAATCAAATAGGACATGCGCTGCCCGCTCGATACAATCATATTCAAATGCACACGCTGGCTGTCCTCCATCCGATCATGCATGCTGTAAAGCAGCGACTGCGCCAGCCCAATAATGCCGTTAAGCGGTGTACGAAGCTCATGAGAGGTGTTGGCCAAAAACTCATCCTTTACCTTATCCAGATCTAGCAAGCGGGCAGATAAGCGCTCATTCGTTTTAATGGCATTGGAAAATTTGATCGACACAATAATGGATAAGCAAATAATTAAAAACAGCAGCCCATATGGAAAATAGATGCCCGTTCTAATCGTGTCATTGCTCATCAAAATATCGTTGACGACCGTAATAAAAAAGACGACGGTGCCCGTCAACATCAAATTTGCGCCTGACAGCCTGCCAATGGCAGCCTTAAATACATACTGAATGAGCACAAAACCAATCCCAATCGCATAAACCTGCATGACAACGGCCAGCTTCGTAAATATTTGAACCGGCGTCACCACAATAAACAAGGTGAGCAGCATGCCTGGAATCCACAGTATATTGCGCATTCGTTTTGTCATTTGGCGTGGAAAGCTGTAATAGAAAAACAGCACAAACAGCGGGGCGCTCCCGAGAAAGCCTAAATATTCGATTTTCACTAAAACATTATCGTTTAAGCTTTGAAATAAGACGGATAACGTGTATTGGGATTGGGAGCTATTTTTCATAGCCAGCAAAATGCAAATGAGGCCAAAAAACAAAGATTCCCAATTTTTACGCAAGAGGATAAACAAAACGATGTGGTAGAGCCCCATAATGAGCATGCAGCCTATTAACATGCTTTCGAACACAAGCTTCTTTTTCATATACGAATGGAGGCTGTCGTATTCTCCCAAAGTTAAAGAAGCAAACAGGCCTGCTTTGCGCTGCGTGTAGTTGGACACTTGAATGACAATGTCTGCCTGCGTCTGTCCTACCTCCAACCGAAGTACTGACGGCATCATATACGGTGTCGCCTCTGCCTCGCTTCGACCAACAACTCCGCTTTCAGAAACGAGCCTCCCATTGATCCACATGCGGTGGGCGGAGGTTATCCCTTTAGCAACCAGGCCCAGCTCGGTGTCCGTCTTCGGCAATTTTATGACAAGATGATAGGTGGCATAGCCCTTGCTTGTGTGCTTTTGTCCGTCAACTTCATGCTTGCTCCATGAGCTGGGCACTTTTATGTAGCCAGCCTCGCCGACATTCCCCGCTGTAAAATCATCAGGCTCCAACAGCTGATTCCAGTAAAATTCCCACTCGCCGTCGAGCGAGCTGCCATTACCCGCAATCTGATCCTGTGCTGTAATCGACAGCTTCCCCCTGCTCGCTTCTGGTTTATCCTTATCCAAAGCAGAATTAAAAGTCATCAGTATGATGAATATAAATGCAGCCAGCGCTATCGGAACGAAAAAATAGAGGAAAGGCACACGTTTCTTCATGGAAGCTTCACCGCTGATTACCCCTTTTTATTACAAAATAAGATGGCAGGAGCAGTAACGCTCGCCTCTGCATCATACCATATCCTTTTTTTAGAATATAAGAATCTATAAGTTTCATACTTGTAATGGGCTTATATCTCAAAGTTTTCAAGCCGTTTTTGAATTTCCTTCTGCTCCATATGGAGATAGGTGTTAATCCACTGGTGGAGATGATAACGCTGCGGATCGACGGCAATGGCAATATCATCATCGTGATCATCCAATTGCACGAATTGCAGCTGGAGCGAATACGAAGGGTATTTTTTCAAATAACGGGAAATTTCAAAGGCATCATAAACGGCTGCTAGCACATCCCCTTGCCTTACGCCATCAAACAGCTCGGCCGAATTCGGATAGCTCGCCTGGCTTTGATTTGGAAAAAGCTCCTGGGCAAAGCCCGCATAAGAGGTGCCTCCGACAATGCCCACCTGCTCCCCGCGGCCTTGGATGAGGGCAAGCGGATCAGCAGCATCGCCTTTTTCAGTAATTGCGGCAAGCTGCATACGGTTAATCAACAGCGCTTGTTTCAAATTCAAATAGGCATCGGAAAATAATACCCGCTTCGCCCGCTCCAAGGTAATGCTCAGCTTGGAAACGCCGATATCCGCCTCCCCTTGGGATACTTGATTAATAACTTCATTGAATGAATCAGCTGTTCGTATAAATGCTGCTTGTACGCCAAGCTTAAGAGCGATGTCGTTTGCAAGCTCAACATCGCTTCCGCGGAGCACTCCCTGATCATCTACATAAAAAAACGGATAGCGGTCCTCCTGATAGAGGGCTACCCTCAGCTTGCCTCTGCTCAAAATGTCCCGGATGTCCTCCGGGTAAGTCTTTAATTGCTCCTCTGTGTAAACCGGAAGCTCCACTTTACTTCCAGCATTCTCCCCCACCTCCGCTTTAGCAGCCGGAACGGCAGAACTTGCGGGAGATGGGCTGAAGGCGGCTGGATTTGCTGCATGAGCTTGTTTTTCTGATTCCAATTGATAGGCCTGCTGTGACGTGCTTGCACATGATGCTGTAATAAAGCCTATTGCCAACACCAAAAACAAGCAGAAGGCCAAGCGATCGTATTTGCCGATCATTGCTGGCCATCCTCCCCTCCATGCGAAACTTGAGTTTTGCGAAAGCATACTGCGCATACGGTCATGTCATACACAGCGATACGAACATGGCAAAGCTTGCAGCGTGGAATCGAGACGGTCGCCAAGCCTCCAACTACCTCTTCCAGCTCCTCCTCCAACAGCTCATCAGCCTGCCCATTTTCCTTTTTCTGATCGTTCTCGGCCTGCTGCTGATCCCCCATATGCCCCGCCTCTTTCAAAGGTTACCTTAAGCCGCGTCCTCATATCCTTGCTAGAGAACAGACTGAATACCGTAACCCCATGTCGTATTTTGACCGCTCATGCCATGACCGTAATCAAGAAGCAGGCCGAGCCCGTGGGCGAGCTCTTCCAATTCCGGCACTGGCGGTTTTAATGCATAAATATCAAACGGCTTGCGATTACTTCGACCAGCGGCCGCTTGCTTCTCCCTGCGAAAATACCCAAATGTCAGCGCATTTACACTGACGCGAAACGGCGACAGCTCCTTGGCGAAGCTTTTGACAAAAGCGAGCGCTCCCTGGTTATATACCGGGGACGAAGGAAAGCCGTCGTAATGCAGCGAATCTGCCAGCATCGGCACGATGATCTGCCCCCGCTGCTTGCGGGCCATCACGCTTCCCGCCGCCCGGCTGTACAAAAACAGCTCGCTCAGAAGGCTGTAGCTTTTCAAGGCGAACTCGGCGGGATCATGCTGCAGCGCCTCCAGCTCGTCCACCCAATCATGGCCATGAATATACAGGTCAAGCCCTTGCATCTGCTCGGCTATGCCCGCAATAGCCGACTCGACTGCTTTCATTTGGACGTCCGGCGCAACAATCGTCTGACATTGTTCCTGCAACGGAGGCGGCAGCTCTGCCTTAAACTGCTCCGCCTGCTCAGGCGTCTGGAAGCTCGCCGCAACCCGGATGCCCCGCTGCAGCAAATATAGCGCTATCGCTGTGCCCGAAGCACTTTCGGCATGATGCAAAAATGCGGTTTTCATCATCAATTCCCCCTTCTAACCCAATCCAGCTTAACGCAAAAAGCCGCCATCTATCTTCAACGTTTGACCTGCATGATAGCTTGATAGAGGTCCCGCCAAATACATAACCGCTTCGGCTACCTCCTCAGCTGAGCCAAGCCTCCCGGCTGCCGTATGCTTTAAAAAATCAGCCATTTTCTCCGCTGGCACTCCTTGGGCCATTTCGGTCTCAATCATGCCTGGCGCAATAGCGCTAACTTGAATGTTTCGCGAGGCGTAAAGCCGGGCATACAGCTTCGTTAAGCCCATAATCGCGCCTTTGGAAGTGGCGTAATTCGTCTGGGCTTCGCGTCCGTAAATGCCGCTGACGGACACCATATTAATAATGGTGCCCTTCCCAAGGCGCAGCATATAGCTGACCGCCTCCTGCGAGCAGCAGCAGGTGCCGATAAAATTCGTATCCAGCACCTCATTCCACTGCTGCTCTTCCATAAATAACGCCATTTGATCATTCGTACGTCCTGCATTGTTGACCAGCACATCCAGACTGCCATACGTATCGAAAACGTCCTTCATTACATTTGCTACAAAATGATGATCGCTGACAGAGCCTTTGTACAAACTAATTCGTCCGCCAGCTTCCTCGGCATCGCCCCGCAGCTGCTCCGCCGCTTCATCATCCCGCACATAAATGCCGGCAACGACAGCTCCTTCTGCAAGGAATCGCAGGGCGATGGCCCGGCCAATGCCTCGTGTTACGCCAGTAATCAAAATGACGTGATCACGAAAGATCATGGCCCTTCGGTCCCCTTCTGCTGGCTGGCCATAATCAGCTCGGCTATGGACTGGACATTTTTCAAATGAATTTTTAATTCATCAGCTGGAATTTGCTCCACCATTACCCCGTACAATTCTTCCATGCCTACCATTACCTCGAACGCTTCTACCGAATCCAGGCCCAGCCCATCGCCGAATAAAATCAAATCGTCCGTAATTTCCTCCGCTGTAATATCCTCAAGCTTAAGCCTGTCAATTAACAGCTGTTGCTTAATCGTCTGTTTAATCGTTTCCATGTCTAAAATTTGCTCTACGCTCATACGTATGCGCCTCCTTGGTATTAAGCTTTTTTATAGCGTGAAAATAGCTGCCGCGTGCCAGTGCCTGTCAATCGTTCCATGCGCTTAGAACTGCCGCGCAGTAGCTGCCGTTGACCGTCGAGCTTATCGCTAACACATGCTGAAGCTGAGCCGTTTGCTGCGGCATACCCAGATGGGCATAGGCGCCGCTCGCCACTTCACTTGCGGCTTTGCCGCTCACAAGCTCCGCAGCCGCAGCAAGATGCAGCATCGAGCTGTAGGATTCGCCGAAGCCGGCGCATTCATTGAAGCTGATAATGGGCGGCGTCTGGCCATGGGCGGCCAATGAAGATAAAGCGCGATGCTCGCCTTCTGTTTCATCAGGCCTGCCGACCGTATTCAGCAAAATCAGGTCAAGCTGTGCCATGCCAATTTTCGCTTCATTTAATGCTTCGGTTACCGCATTGCAAAGCGTCGCTTCCTGCTGAGAAGCATTTGCCGCTGTTCCAAAGGCGGTGCCAAAGCCGCTTAATTCCGCATAAATGCCGGTCTGCCTTTGCCTCGCTTGCTCCAGATCACAAAGCACCATACAGACGCTGCCCTCTACCATCCGAAAACGGCTCGCCTGCAAGCCTTTCGCACGGTCAATGTTGCTCGACAGCGCCGAGCGTTCATCTCCCGCTCCAATAAGGCAGGAGGACAACGTACGCTCGCGGATTTTGCCAGCAGCATACAGCGCTGCCGTCAGGCCCTCATTTCCTCCCGTGCTGAATGAGCTGTTGAAGCCCAGCAGCTTCAGCTTCTCCGCCGTCTGCCCGGCAATTGAATTAATGACCGTATGCGGAAAATAAATGCTGCTCGCATATTCCGGCCCTTTCACAAATACCGACTCCAAATATTGCGAAATGCTATCTGTACTGCCCCGGGCTGTGCCAAAAATAAAGCCGAGCTCTTCCTTCTCCGCCTCGGTTATTTGCGCGTCCCCCAGTGCAGCAAGTGCTGCTCCGATCGTATTTTGCGACAGCTGATTCATTCGGCGCTCATATTTGCTTTTGTCATACTCCTTCAGGGAAAAAGAGAATGCGCCGACTGCTTCTGAGGAAGCGTCCTCTGCAAGCCCATTCAGGATGCTGCCCTGATGAATATGGCCGCCTCCAACAGCGCCAAGCCCGGTAATGACAACCCGCCGCTTGGCGAGCTGGGCTATGCTTTCCGTATGCAGTATCGCTGCTTCACTCAAATTATCCGTCCGCAGCACTAATGAAACGTTGTGTCCGCCAAAGGCGGCATTATTGCTGACGATATACTTTGGACGCATCGGGCGCATGCTGTGCTGAATAATATCCGCCTCTTCGCAGCCTTCGCGCGCCGTATCAAAATGCAGCGTTGCCGGCACATAGCCTTGCTTGATCGCATAAAGCGAAGTGACAAGCTCAAGGGCAGCAGCGGTACCTAGGCTGTGCCCAAAATACGCTTTGCTTGAGCTGACCGGAATGGTCAGCTGCTCGCCAAAGCTGCGTTTCAAACCGCTAATTTCCGCGCGGTCATTCGCCTGCGTTCCGGTGCCATGCGCGTTCACGTATTCAATATCCTGTTTGGCAACCTGCGCAAGGCTCAGGGCCATATCTACCGCCCGCTGCATCCCTGCGCCTTCCGGATGCGGAGCCGTCATATGATGGGCATCATTGCTCAGCCCATAGGCACATAGCTCCGCATAGATGGTCGCTCCGCGCGCAGCGGCGGCATCCATCCGCTCCAGCACGACAAATGCTGCGCCTTCGCCCAGATTAAGGCCAAAGCGGCTGCCAAACGGCGAGGATGGCAGCGGATTAAGCGCCCGGAGTACATTAAATCCGGCATATACACTATGCGACAGCGGATCTGAACCGCCTGCGAGCATGACATCGGCATATCCCCAGCGAATCATATCGCTGGCATAGCCGATTGCATTGCCACTAGCGGCACATGCCGTATTTAACGTCGCCACCGGTCCCTGTACGCCCAGCAGCCGCGCAGTATCATCCCCCTGCTGATAAAACGGATAATTAGCTGTATTTTCCTCATCCAGCGCCGACAAATCCCACTGCTTCTCCAGCGATAATATGCCGCCATTGCACGTTCCAAGCGCCAGCCCAATTCTTGAGGCTGGGATCTGATGATCAGCAGCAGTTGCAGTTGCAGCGACATCTGCTGCATCCACTACATCTGCTTGCACTGCGGCATCTCCTTGAGTAATGACAAGGCCGCTGTTATGGAGCGCCTGCTTCGCAGCCGCAATGGCATACCGCGCGCACCAGTCCATCGACTGATTCGCCGTATGTGCAAGTGCCGATTCCCGCCACGATTCTTCCAATTGTCCGGCAAGCGAGCTTAACAATGTGTCCGTCTTAAAACGGGTAACTGTCCCAATTCCTGTCTCTGACGCGAGCATTCGCTCAAAGACGGCCTGCGGCTCATTGCCCAGCGCGCACAATACGCCTATACCTGTTACCGCAATACGATGGGTGCGTTCATTGTCCTTCATGTTCATTCCCCCAAATCCCTACTTCAATGGCAAATAACTAATCCGCTTCTCGCTCGTCTTCCATGAATAAGGCGCAAGCCATTGCTGCGCGAGCTTCATCATGACAGGGGTCCCTCGGTTCACTGTAAAAATGCCGTAGGGAATGCCCGCTTCCAATTGAAGGCGGATCGACCTCGCCAGCATATGGAAAGCTAGACCTATCTGCTGATATTCCGGCGAAATGTATACCGCATCGTACAATATCGTCTCTTCGTTCAGCCGGTACGTCATCGACCAGCCCTTAATGCCCTGCTCCGAGCGTAACCCAAGGCTGTTGCATGGCTCCAAAGGCGCAAAAGTTTTGAACGGCGACAGGAAATCTGGAAATACAGCTGCCGCTGCTTCAATCGATTGCTTTAGTTCCTGTTCCTTCTTGTCTGCCCACAGAAACAGCTCCAGGCCGCTTGGCAAAGGCCGTTCCCGAAGCCAGCCTGCGCGTGCGATATCGCTATTAATATGGAAAACAACCGCTTCGCATAATGGCTGTGTCCAGCCTTCTTTTTGCAGCCATGCTTCTATCGACTCTGTAGAGGACTTTCCGGAATAATAGTAGGTTTCCAGGCTTTCGAGCTGCTTCTCAAGGCATAGGCTTCGCACTTCTCTCATCAGGAGTGAGGCGATTCCTTTCCTGCGCCATGGTTTTGCGACGAACAAGCATTGCAGCATCGCATGCCGCGCCCCAGCTCCTTCACGCAGTTCCAGCACAGCCAAACCAACCGGAGCATCTGCCACTTCCGCCCCAATGAGCATAAAGCGGCTTCGTCCCTCATCGCTCCTCGTACTCTGCTCCAATTGCAAATAAAGCCACTGAAACATGAGCGGCTTGTATTTCAAGCTGTCAGCAGGCGTTAATCTCTTAATCTTGTACATGAGGTTCCTTTCTCGCTGACAGAAGTGAAGCCGTTGCGCAATTAATCGAGACGTTGGCTGCCGTAATAATAGGGTCGATAATCGGGTTGATCGCCAGCAATAAAATGATCGTCACTTCAGCCGGAAGCTTCAGCATCCCTGCTATAATGGCGATCATGCCAATGGATACGACGCCCGGCGAACCTGCTCCTGCGATAGAAGTCAGCACAGCTCCGACCAGCACCAGCATCCACTGCATCATCGTAAAGTCGTATTCATACAATTGAGCGGTAAATGCAATGCCCAGCGTATAGACAAGCACCATGCTGTAACGGCACATAATCATGCCGATCGGTACAACCAGTTGAATCGCATGCGGCTGCAGCTGCAGCTCTTTGCTTAAAGCATGCATGCAGGATGGAACGGTAGCAATGCTGTTTCGCGTGCCAAATGCTAAAATAAGCGACTCCTTCAAAGCGCTGATGACCACCTTGACCGGCTGGCGCAATTGCATTGATAATGCGGCGACGGAGACGATAATTAAAACGACGCTAACGAGATAAAACATCATAATCAGCTTGAGCATGGCGGGCAAAATGTCCAAGTTCAACGTGGCAAACTGACCCGCCATCATGCAAAACAAAGCAAACGGCAGCGCGTACATCGACCAGGAAATCGCCTTTTGAAAAGCACGGAACAGCACATCCGCCAGCTGCAGCACATCTTCCCCTTGCCTCGTTCGCATCATGCCAACGGCTACGCCGACGATAACGGAGAAAAACAAAATTTGCAGCGTATTGTTTTCCATCAGTGCTGTAAAAATATTAGACGGGATCATATCGAGCAAAAACAGCAAAATCCCTTGCGATTTCTCTTCTTCCACTGGGGCTCCATTTGTACTGGAATCATTAACAATCGCACCCAACACCTGCTTCGATTGCTCGGGCAAGCCTGCCCCCGGATGTCCGATTTCCCCAAATACCAGCCCGAATACACCGGAAATGACGAGTGCAGCGGCATAGACGAGGCACATGCGTCCAATCGTTTTCATGGCGCCGCTTTTGATGAATAAGCTGCCGATGCTGGAAATAATGGCGGTCATCATAATCGGAATGACACACATTTTCAGGAAGGATAAATAAAGATCGCCGAAATCCGCTACAGAATGAGCGATACTTGGCGCATAGAGGCCAGTAGCTATACCCGACACCATGCACAGCATAATCATCCAGAAAGACTTGATCCATTTGAATGACAAAACAGACACAACCGACACACAAGCACCCTCTTGTTAGGCATTGCGACGAAGCAGCCTCCGCTGGAAACCGCGGGCAATCGCTGGCAAGCAGCTGTCCCTCTCATCGCTTCTCTATAAATTTGGAGTGACATCGTGCCTGAAAGGCGGATATCACTCCAATGCAAGCTCTATTTAAGTATGAAAGGAATAAAAGAATTAAGCATTTCTGATTTGGTCAGCTGTTGCATTACCGATATTTTCGCCAACGCGGATTGCTGTGTTAGCTGCATTTTCGGCAATCGAGCCTACGCCATTAAAGAAATCATTAGCTCCCGATTTGCTGCCGCCAGCAACGGATTCCAGTTCTGTTTCTGTCAGTTCATCAGCCGCGCCGCGTACTTCCGGCAGTACGATTGTCGCGTGGTAGCCAGTTGCATCAACGATGTTGATTTTAAATTCTTGTGGAACCTCATGTCCTGTTGCTGCTTTAATTGCTGCGTAGATGTCGCTTACTGCAAGCGCGCGGAATTCTGCATCCGAATTCGCTTTCGTGATTACTGCATTTACCGTATCCGTAACTTGCTGTTCATTCCAACTCATGATTTAATTCCTCCAATAAATGTAGTTTTGTTTCTTACAGGTATTAGAATAACAGCCCAGCTTCAATCTGCTCTCAACTCTCGTTCAATTTTAGTTCAATTGTTACGCCAATTGGCGGCTGGCAAGCTCCGCGAACAGGCCTTGCTGCTGCAGCAGCTCCTCATAAGTGCCGGATTGAATAATTCGCCCTTTATCAAACACATAAATGTGATCAGCCTGCGTAATCGTGCTCAAACGATGGGCAATGACGATCCTCGTCACCTGCAATTTGGTCAAGCTTTGGCTGACGATGCTTTGCGTCCGGTTGTCCAGCGCGCTCGTAGCCTCGTCAAAAAAGAGAATTTTCGGCCGCTTGGCGATCGCTCTCGCAATCATTAGGCGCTGGCGCTGCCCGCCGGAAAGCGTGCCCCCTCCTTCGGATATAACCGTATGCATCGCCATCGGCATGCTGCGGATATCGTCATCAAAGCCCGCCATCTCCGCTGCTTCCCAAGCATCCTGAAGCGTCAAATCGGAGGTGCCAATAATATTGGTGAAAATATCGCCGGACATCAGCTTGCTGTTTTGCAAAACAACGCCAAACTGGCTCCTCAGCAGCCCCACATCAAGCGAGCGCAAATCCTGTCCGTCAAAATAAACCGAGCCGCCTTGAGGCTGCTCAAAACCAAGCAATAGCCGCATAAGCGTGGACTTGCCGCAGCCGGAAGCACCGACGAAGGCGACATACTGCCCTGCTTTAATGTTCATCGACAGATCATTCAGCACAAGCGGCTGATCCTCAGCATAGCGAAACTGGATATGGCGAATTTCAATCGCCCCGCTCACTTCGCCCGGATCTTCCAGCTGATCATGCATTTCGGGCAGCGTCCTTAAAATCGGCTTCGCCCGCTCATACAGCGGCACGATATGCACGACCGACAGCAGCGCGGAAGCCATCGCCAGCATAACCATTAGAAAGCTGGAGAAGGCGGAGAAGAAAGCGATAAATTGTCCCGCCGACAGCGCGGAATTGCTGGAAACGACCAAATAAAACAACACCATGGAGGTGACCAAGGGGAAAAAGGATTGAAACACGCTGGAGTAGTTATCCAGCATTCTAACCTTGAAGGACAATTTCTTTTGCTCCGCAAACGCTCTTGCCCATAAGAAGAAAGCGCGGTTTTCCGCCGCCGCCATGCGAAATTTGCTAATGCCGTTCAGCAGCTGGAGCACCGTGCCGGAAATACGTCCTTGAATATCCAGCAGCCTGCGCTGGTAACGAATTTGCAGCAAGCCAATGGTAACCGTAAACGTCATGGAAATGAGCACAAGACCCCCGGCCACTAAAGCAAGACTCGGGCTGTAACGAAACAGCAGCGCATATTGAAAAATAGAAAATACACCCGTCAGCAGCGAGCCCAAAACCGCCCCTGATAAAAGCTGCCTGATCGTATTTATGCTGCTCGCTCTCGATGCCAAATCGCCCGCGGTATAGTTGCGGAAAAAGGATACCGGCAAATTCAGCAGCCGATCCCAAATCGCCGCTTGAATCGAGCTTTCTACCCGTCCCTCCATTCGCATCGAAGCGAGCGACCCCGCCAGCCGGAACAAGGCAATCGACAGGACGGCAGAGACGAGAATCAGCGCCATCTGGACGAGCGGTCCGCGATAAGATTCCGGTATAATCGTATCTACCAATATGCCGGTAGCAACCGGCAGCATAATGCCTAGCAAGCCGGCTAACGCACCCATGAGCAGAACCATAATGAGATCCCGCCGAATCGAATGATGCGTGCCAAACTGCAAAATGTCTTTTATGCCGAGCACACGAGCTGGAAACGTTCGATAAAACATATAAGCCATCGGCTCAAGGCCCGCCGCCATATCGGCATGAACGATGCCTTTTTCGCCGCTAAGCGGATTTTCCCACGTGTAGGAGCCGGCAGAAGCCGGAATCAGGGCAACGGGCTCGCGGGATAGTTCCATGAAAGCGACCAGCGGCCCATTATCCTCCTTCCACCATTCCCCTTTGAGCACGACCTTGCGGGAGCGGACGCCAGAAGCTTCGGCCATTTCCTGAATAGGCGAACGCTGCGACTGCTTCTTAAGCTTTCTGCCTACAGGTTTAATGACGATGCTGGCATATTCGCCGACGACGCGGCAGGCCATAAATAGCGGATCGGTTGAATGGAAAGCAGCAGCTCGCTGATCTTCCGGTCCTGTAACGGCAAGCAAGCGCTTGAGCGCATGATCCATTAGCGAATCGTCATGCTCTGTTCGCCGAAGCAGGCGTTCATGCTCCTGCAGCCGCTCCTTCGTCAACAGCACAGCCAAGCGGCTTGCGATTAATTGATGAAACGCATATAAACCTTGCAGCTGCTGATCATTTTGCAGCCATTCAAGCGTGCTCCGCAATTCGAGCTCCGCAGCCTGCTTCGTTTCCAGCCAGCTGGAGGAGGTCACGGGTATGTAATAGGGCTCCTCCGCTGTAATCGGATGTTCGGATACCCAGTAAACGACGCCGTCACGTATTTTCACCCATACCGTTTGCAGAGACCGCCAGGTTTGATCGGGTGCCAGCTCAAGGTGCTCGCTTTGCTCCAGCAGCTCAAACTCCGGCGGGGCATTCCGCACACTCAGCGCCGCTGACCAGCAGCCTACCCATTGATCAATTAAAGGGGCAAGCTGCCCATCACTCAGCCTGTATTCCGCCCTATGGCTCATGAATATATCCCGGTTCATTTGCGATACCTTCGTGCCCAAGGATGCTGTCAGCAGCAAGCCCGCTTTCTCTACCCCTGCATAATCCTCAAAACCGAATAGGAGAGCCCCTTCCTCCAAACTGAATAAATAGCGCCGCTTGTTTCTCGTCCCGCCATTTTCAAGCTCAAGGGTCACGGCGAAAATATCCACATAACCGGAATCGACGTACCATACATCATTTTGATCGGTTATTAGGATCGGTCTGTTGCCTTCCACCTCATGACAGGCACCGTATTCTTCAAAAAATGAATGCAGGTTGAATTTTATTGCTTCAGCCACTTTTCCACCTCCTTTTCGCACCATGTCTATTGATTTTGAATGAGACGGGTATAATAGCCATTTCGTTCCATGAGAGAAGTATGCGTGCCCCGTTCGATGATCTTTCCGCGCTCCAGTACAACGATTTCATCTGCGTCCCGAATCGTGCTGAGTCGGTGGGCCACCGTAATACAGGTCAAGCCTCTGCGCCTCAGACTATCGTCTACCTTTTTCTCCGTTGCCGGATCCAGCGCGCTTGTCGCCTCATCCAAAATAACAATCGATGGATTGCCAGCCAGCGCCCTTGCAATTTCCAGACGCTGGCGCTGCCCCCCGCTGAAATTGCCGCCATTTTCCGAAATCATATGCTCATAACCGCCGCTGCGCTCCGCAATATGATCATGGATCACCGCATCCTTTGCAGCCCGAACAACGTCTATCTCCGGTATGGTAGAATCCCAAAAGGTAATATTCTCTTTAATCGTTCCTTCCAGCAGCACAATGTCCTGATCGACAACGGCAAGCGAATTGCCCATCCGATTGCGGGAAATTTCATCGCGTTTTAACCCGTCGAAGCGGATATCGCCGTCCCACGGTTCATAAATGCCGGCAATCAGCTTCGCAATCGTCGATTTTCCGCTGCCGGAGCCGCCAACCAATGCGACCTTCATTCCCGGCTGAATCGATAAATTAAACCGGTCAATCAGCGGACCTTCCAGCTTGCTGTAGCCATACGTCAAATTGCTAATTTCAATTTGCCCCGATAGCTTCGCCATATCAGGCGACTCAGAAGCCTGCTCCTGATTTTGCTGCATTTGTCTATCAATCGGATATTGCAGCACATCATCCAGCCGCTTCATGCTTCCTCCCGCTTCTTGAATCGTGCCCGCCAGCGCAACCATTTCGTTGACCGGCTGACTGAAGCTTGCGGCAAGACTTTGGAAGGCGACCAGCGAGCCGATGGTCAGCGCCCCATCCATAACCTGAAAGCCGCCGAGAAACAAAATCGCAATGGCGCTTAGACTCGTCAGCAAAGCAGGAACGGCCATTAGAAACTGATTCGACACCCCGAATTGCTGGGTGGAATTAAGCAGCTTCGCCTGGTAGCCCGACCATTTGACGAAAAAATCCGCCTCGGAGCTGTTCGATTTCAACGTCTCAATGACTTGAAGTCCATTCATGGATACGCCTTGCATCTTGCCAGCCTCCTGCAGCAGGCGCAAATTTTGATCGTTGCGTTTGCGAGTAATAAACCGCATGAACACAAGGTTAAGCAGGGAAGCCCCGATAGCGATGCCGGTCAACACTATGCTGTATTGCAGCATCAGCAGCAAATAAAATACAATCATGACGCAGTTGAGCGCCGCTACAGCAAGCTGCCCGGAAAGCAGTTGGGCAACGCGGTCGTTAATGGCAACTCTTGCCGCAATATCTCCACTGAACCGCTGGGAGAAAAACTCAATCGGCAGCCGCAGCACATGCCAGAAAAAACGGCTGGATGAGCTTAGAGCAAGCTTCATTTCCAGCCTGAGCAAGTAATAGCGCTGCAGCCACGTCAGAAACGCCCGGAGCAAAGCGGTCAGCCCCATGCCGATAAGCAGCGGGAACAGCCAATTTTTCAAATTGCCCAGCAATACTTGGTCAATAAACACCTTACTGAACACCGGAATAACTAGGCCCGGCAATACGAGAAATAATCCTGCCACTATGGCGAAGATGAGCGCCTTTTCCGACCCTTTGACTCGGCTGGATAGCGAGCTCAGCACACTTGGCGCTTTCCCTTGACGGACATACGTAGGGGATGGCTTAATTGCAATGGCAACGCCGGTAAAGGATTGGTCAAACTCCTCGAATGTGATTTCACGGGGACCCGTGACCGGATCATTCAAAAACACACGATCGTTATGAATGCCCTCCAGTACAAGGAAATGATTGAAATTCCAGTGGATGATCAGCGGCCATTCCATCGTTTTTAGATCTTCCGGATTTTTGCGATACCCTTTCGCTTCCATGCCGTATTGGCGCGCTGCCTTGAGCACATTGCTGGCCTTGCTTCCATCCCGGGAGACACCGCAGGCAATCCGCAGCTCCTCAAGCGGAATGAAGCTCTTGTAATAAGCGAGCACGATAGCAAGTGAAGCCGCTCCGCACTCTACGGCCTCCATTTGCAATACGGTTGGCGTCTTTACTCTTTTTGAGGCCACGAATCCGCTCTCCTCCGTTAGGCGTGGTTAAAAGAGGCTGCGCTGCATGAAAAGATAGGGCCTCCGATCGCCATTAGCCTTGCATTTCTATGAATAAACCCGTGTCCGGGGAAATTCAAGGCTAAAAGCGAACACTTGCGTTTCTCCAGCCCAAACTTTTCATTCCGCTGCGCCTTTTTCACCGCTCCCTTCTTAATTATTTAAAATATGGAATGACGGTCGCAATTGGGCGCTGCGAGCTGACCGTGATAGAACCATCGACCATCATGCCGCTGTTCAGCCGAACGGGCGGACCTTGCTCCGTCGTCCAGTTGTACCCGCTTGCCATCTCGGAATTAGGGGCAAGATTGACGCGAATTTCAAGCGATACGCCCTGCGACGCCATTTGCTGTACAAGCCCTTCATTGCCCAGCGTAGACATCATTCCCTGCACCGTTACTGGAAACTCGGATACCGAGACGACCTGCCCAATCAGTGAGCCAAACTCTTCGCGGTTAATCGAGCCTGGCGAGACGCGCACCTCCATGCCCGGAAGCAGCTGCCGTCCCTGACTGACCGGCACATACAGTACGGCAATTAACTCATCCGTCTGCACGCCATACGTTTCGAGCCTGATAATATCGGAGCCATCCCCAATGTAATTGCCCGTCTTCACCAACACTTCTTTCACTTTGCCAGTATACGGGCTTATCACTCTTGTGCTGTATTCATAGCCAAGCTGTTGCTGCTCCAGCTGCTGCTTCAGGGTTTTAAGCTCCGCTACACGGCCTGCCCTGTCTTCAGCTGCCGCCCCTTCAAGGCTCGCAATGGCAAGCTTAGTCTGCTTAATTTGCTCCAGCAGCTCCGGCTGCTCCATCCGGCCGATGACCTCGCCTTGCTTCACCGTGTCATTTTCGACCACACGAATATCAGACATCGCTCCTGCCGCAGAGGCATGAACCGTTTTCAGTCCGCCTGGGCGAATGAGTACACCCGGCCCATCCGCTTTGACGGTCATCGTGCCGAATATCCCCCAATACAAGGCGGCGACAATGAGCAAGCCTACACCCGTGAGCATAAGCCAGCCGCGAGGCGAGGTTACCCGAACCAAATTGTCGAGCTGCTCCGGGGAAGACAGCCGCTCAAGTGCCACTTTACGAAAAACATGATTATTCATCGCTACCTCCCAAATGTTGAAGCCTAGCATTGTCACATTGCCTTATAACGGATTCGGAATGAGCACCTCATCCAGACGCTTGAAGGTTCCTGCTTCCAGCTTTTTCATAACAATGCTCATGCCCTGTACGTCGCCTTGGGCATCGAAGGAATGCTGGCCTGTGACCCCTTCCCAGCCCTTCAGCTCGGACAGCGCGGCAGCTATCGCTTTCGGGCTGCGGGAGCCCGCTTTCTCGATGCCGTCAGCAAGCAGCCTCAGCGAATCGTAGGCCTGTGCAGCCCATTTGCCCGGCTCCTTCCCATATTTGTCGATATACTGCTGCCGGAAGCTTTGATTAAGCTCGGAAGGTCCAAGCTCATAATAAACGGAAGCGACAATCGTTCCTTCCACCGCTTCACCCGCTTTGGCAAATTCCGCCGAATCCAGCGCATCGCCGCCAATGACGGGAATATCCATGCCAGCTGCGCGAATGGCTTTTACGAAGGAGATTCCTTCGCTTGCCCTCGCGGCTACCATGATAAGATCGCTATCTAGCGTTTTCCATTTATCGACAATACGCATAATATCAGCCGTATCCTTATAGCCTGATAGACGGTCAACGACGCGAAGCCCAGACTGGGATGCCTGATCTTCGAAAGCATTCGCCAGTCCTCTACCATACTCGTCATCCGTATAATAAATCGCTATATTACGGTGCTTCGTTCCACCAGCGTACATGGCAAGCGCCTGTCCTAGCTGATTATCATTAGGAATATTGCGGAAAATATAAGAGCTGTTCACATCAGTGAGCTTCGGTGATGTCGATGCCGGAGTCAGCAGCACAATGCCCGCATGCGCATAAATGCGTGACGCTGGTACCGTGACGGAAGAACCACGATGACCGATGACCGCACTGACAGCAGGATTATCCGCAAATTGCTGCGCAATCGCCATGCCTTTTGTCGTAGAGGCATCATCATCCATTTCCATCAGCTTGATTTTCTTCCCGCCCAGAATGCCTTCCTGATTGATTTGCTCAAGCGCCAGCTGAAGCCCTTCATGAAATTGATCGTTCTGCTGCTCAAATGGCCATACCGCTCCAATGACCACCTCGTTAGACGAGCCGCTAAGCGCCCGCTCCCGAGCTTGATCGGGTCCCGAGGCCGAAGCGCATCCGCTTATCGTCAGCGCGATTCCGAGCAGTGCGATTTTCCATAACAGCCCCTTTCGGCGTGTTCCCCCAATAACATTCACTAGGCTATCTCCCTTCAAAACTAAACCTGACTAAACCTTTATACCTATCAAGTCCTACTGCCCTACATTATAAAATAGCCCAAAATGTTAAACCATCAATTCAAAGTCAAGATAACCTCAATTTCATTTAAAATCTGATTTATCCAATCGACATATTTTTGCGAACATGAGATACTTAAAACAGGATAATTTTGAGACTTTCGGCAGGGTATGCCGCTGCTAGAGAAGAGAAATCTACTCGCTCGCAACCAGCAAGCTATACAAGAGGAGAATGGCTATCTTATGTCTTCAAAGAATACGATTTTGATCGTGGATGACGATCATGAAATTAATGAATTGCTGACCATGTCTCTGAAAAGGGAAGGGTTTCATACGCTCTCTGCCTACAATGGGGTGGATGCCCTTAGAGCCGCGCAGGAGCATGCTCCTGATCTGGTGCTGCTCGATGTGCTGCTGCCAGGCATGGACGGTTTTCAAATTTGCAGCGAAATTCGCAAAACGAGCAATGTGCCGATTTTGTTCGTCAGCTGCAAGGATGAGGATATTGATAAAGTGCTGGGGCTTGGCCTTGGAGGGGATGACTTCATTTCGAAGCCGTTTAGCCCGATTGAGCTAATCGCCAGAGTTAAAGCACATATCCGAAGAAGCAATTTGCTGCATAAGCACGAAGAGGTATCCGATAAAACGTTAAAATTTGATCAATTGCTCATTGATCCTGCCACCCACCTTGTGCTCGTGGACAACAAGCCCGTTTCCCTATCGGCCAAGGAATTCAAGCTGCTGTTCCATCTCGCTAAAAATCCAAATCGGGTATACAAAAACGAACAGCTCTTCTCGCTGCTCTGGGATGATGTTCATATGGGAGATACGCATACCGTCATGGTACATATTTATAATTTGCGAAAAAAACTGGAGAAAAATCCAGCAAAGCCGCATTATATCCGCACCATTCGCGGCGTCGGCTATAAGTTCAACGACAAGCCTGCCGAAGCCAATGAGTAAATGGGATGGCATCGGTTCCATTTTTATTCATCCCGCAGTATAAATTCCCTCTCATTTAATCTAAAAGCCCAATATTATTTCATTGTTGGATATGGTAGAATTCATAACATATAAGTGAAAGAAGCCATTTTCGTCTATTACACAGGGGGCTGCAATGAGCGTTTCCATTATTGTCTTTGCCGAGCGAATGAACAGGCTCCATTTTTGTATCCAAAGCATTCAATTGCATACAGCTTATCCTTATGAGCTGATTGTAATCAATGAGCTGGATGACCCTTCCGGACTTGAGCGATATAAGGGCATGCCGGGATTTCGCTGCTTAACTTGGCCTGACTCACTCAGCGCTGCCGAAGGGTTCCAAATCGGAGCTTCCCTGGCTGAAGGCGAATTATTAGTATTTATGCATGATTATATCGCGGTGACCAGCCAGTGGCTGGCCGATCTTGCTGGGTGTCTGGAAGATAACCGCAGCCTTGCGGTTATTAGTCCTATGATGAATGACATAACCGGGGAGCAGCGGCTGGAATACGATTACTCTGATATCGCCTCGCTTTATACGCTGGCAAAAGGAAGACGTGCGCTTCGTTCACGCGGAATCCGCAAAGTGGACACGCTGGCGGGACCCTTGCTCGTCATACGCAAGAGCGCCTTCATCGAAATGCGCGGTTTTTATTTTCAGCCTGAACAGGGCAGCCTTGCTTTTTCAACTGTTGGCCTAGATGCCATTCCGGCTGGCTACGAGCTGGCTACGAGCTGGCTGTCGCCCAAGATTGCACGGTCATTAATCTTCTCCCTACTGAACACGACGATCATAAACCACCTCAGACCCACCCTCCAATTCTCAATCGTCCCTTTACCGTAAGCCTATGCATGATTGTAAAAAATGAAGAGCAGACCCTTGCGCGCTGCTTGTCCAGCGTCAATGTGGCCGTCGATGAAATTATTATCGTCGATACAGGCTCAATCGATAAAACCAAAGCCATCGCTAGTGATTTTACCGATAGCATCTATGATTTTGCCTGGGTGAATGATTTTGCCAAGGCGCGTAATTATGCTTTCAGCAAGGCGAAGATGGACTACATTTTTTGGCTGGATGCTGACGATGTGCTGCTGCCTGAGGATACCCAGCTGCTGCTGCAAACCTTGTCCGAGCTGACTTCAGATGTGGATGCCGTGTCCATGCCGTATCATCTTTCGTTTGATGATGACGGCAATGTTTCCAGCAGCTTGCGCCGCAACCGTATCGTGAGAAGAGAACGAGGCTTCCAATGGATTGGACAAGTTCACGAATATTTGGCCGTACATGGAGAAATCCGTAAGTCTGATGCGGCCGTTACCCATCGACGCGAGCATTCCCAGTCCATGCGCAATCTGCTCATTTATGAGGAGCGGGAGCAGAGCGGGGAACGCTTTTCGGCACGCGATCTTTTTTATTATGGAAATGAGCTGAAAGATCACAAGCTGTGGGATCGCGCCATATCCCAGTACAAAAAGATGCTGGACCAAGGAGAAGGCTGGCAGGACGATAACATCGCTGCATGCGGAAACGCTGCGGATGCTTTTCATGCTGTGGGGAAGCTGGGCGAAGCACGAAAAATGGTGCTGCAATCCTTCACCTATGCCTCACCCAGACCGGAAAACTGCTGCCGCCTCGGTTTTTATCATATGGAGGAGGGTGACTATGCCGGGGCTATCTCGTGGTACAAGCAGGCGCTGCACATCCCTTCCTTCCTTCAAACCAATTCGCTTCAGGCACACGGCTGCCGGACTTGGGTGCCTCACTTGCAGCTATGCGTATGCTACGATCGTTTAAATATGCCGGAGCTAGCGCGGATGCATAACGAGGAGGCCGCTGTATTTGTTCCGAATAATGAAAGCGTATTGCGGAACAGGCTCTATTTTGCTGAACACTTAGTTAGTCATTAGCTTCCGTTGAATAACCAATTTACATATAAGCAGGACATTATACGAAAATGAGGGTGAGTTAAAATGAATGACCGTTTGTTGAAGAAGGAAATGCGCAAATACCACAAAGCGGCGCAGCAGAGCAATTCATTACGTCAAAGCGCTTCCAAGGTTTTACTCGCTTTAGGAGCTGTAGGCTCCATGACTGGCACGGTATCGGGACTTGGCATTTCTGGTGTCCATGCAGCAGCAGCTGAGCCTTTCCGGTTCAGCGATGTCCCGCAAAGCTCATGGGCTTACCCGGCGGTCATGAAGCTAAGCGCGATGGGAATTATCAGCAAGCGCAGCGAAGTCTCCGCTTTCAGCCAGCCTATGGGCTCAGGATTGGATTGCTTTAGCTATTGAACAAGGTATTATTGTACCAGAGGAAGAGAAGGCGGCCTCCGAAACTTGGGGCAAAACGAATGTCTCCCGCGAGTGGTTGATGAAAGTGATTGTCCGGGCACTCGGCCAAGAAGCATCAGCCATTAAGCTTGCAAGCAGCAAGCCCTCCTTTGTTGACGCTAAAAAAATATCTCCTGCCTATTTGGGTTATGTAAATGCCGCCATTAAACTTGGTGTTGCAAGTGGGTATGCAGATCGTACCTTCCGTCCGGAAATCAGCGTTACTCGACTAGAAATGGCTGCTATCGCAGCAAACGCCGAGCTTTATGCGAACCAGACCGATAAAGTCGTCCGCGGCATGCTCGTCCGTTTATCTGCGAACGATATCACTTTATTTTCCGACAGTGGCGAATCCATTCATTTTGAAATCAATGCAGGCACGGTTGTACAGGGCACGCAGCTTCAGCCCGGACAGATGATTGCGGTCGTCTATACGGGAGAAACTGCCTTCTATGTGGAACCGAGCGCCAGCCTGTCTTTCATCGAAAGACAAAATCAACAGGCGCAGCAGGATTGGCTGAAATCTATTTTTGAAGGCATTGTCGTTTTTGATGCCAGCCAAGCTGCTACTTATGAGAAATATCAAGTAGTTACTTATAGCGGCAGCACCTATGTGGTGGTGAAATCTCCACCCGCCGGGCTGCCGAACAGCTCAGCTGATTATATGGTTCTTGCAGCCGCAGGAGCGAATGGCTCATCAGGAGGTGCAGGCGCGGCCGGTGCAACAGGTGCTACTGGGGCGGCAGGGATAACGGGTGCTACTGGCGTTACAGGGGCTATCGGAGCTACTGGAGCTCAGGGCGTTCAGGGTAATACTGGTGCTACAGGAGCTACTGGTGCTCAGGGCGTTCAGGGTAATACTGGTGCTACAGGAGCTACTGGTGCTCAAGGAGTTACTGGCGCCACTGGAGTTACTGGTGCTCAGGGCATTCAAGGCGTTACTGGCAATACCGGCGCTACTGGAGCAACTGGGGCTACCGGTGCCACTGGACCGACTGGTGCTCAGGGCATTCAAGGAGTTACTGGCGCTACCGGCGCTACAGGAGCTACAGGTTCTTAACGTTTTTATGTATCGTTTCAAGTGATATCGCGGTGTCGACTATAAAATGCGAAAAGACACTGCCTTGCTTGGCAGTGTCTTTTCGCATTTTTCTACTTAAAATTAATCGTTGATTAGCTCTGCTTGCAGCAGCATTCGATAAATCAGCACGGTCGTCTCAGCGCGTGTCAATAATTTTTTCGGCTGCAGCTTATTGCCATAGCCCTTTACCAGACCTTCCTTAATAGCAATCTGTATCGCTTCGCGCGCCCACTCCCCAATTTGATTAACGTCAGCGTATTCGGATAAATCCACTGTTGTATTGTCATTTATTGCAAGCGAAGCCCCTTCTGCCAGTCTCAGCGCACGAACGATGATGACAATAGCTTCTTGCCTCGATACCTGCTCGTTTGGCCTGAACGTTCTGTCTTTAAACCCGTCCATAATACCATAGGCCTTTACAGAAGCTACAGCGCCACTATACCAGCTCGACTCATTTACGTCGTGGAAGTCCGTATGATTTCCTACGTTCGGCAAACCTAATGCTCTTGCAAGCAATCCGGCTATTTCAGCACGGGTAATGGCAGCTTCCGGATTAAAATGGCTTTCATCCTGGCCATTAACAATCATTCTGCTGTTCATGCTGGAAATTTCTGCAGCAGCCCAATGTCCTTGAATGTCCACTAAATCGGATTTTTTGAGTGCGAGTGCATAGGTACTGTTCGTAAACCCTTGAATAATGGCAGCCTGTCGTCCATTCAGCTCCATAAACACCGTTGGTGCTGGATGTACGCCAAGCGTCTCATCCCACACTACTGCTGTTGAGGCCATTCCGGAATCATTCTTTGGCAAATAAATGACCCTCTCCACATAGCGATTGAAGCTGGAAAGCTCTTTTGGCCCGCTTGGGGCGATCAGTTCAATTTTAAACTGGAGGGGATTTCCCACGAGCTGAAAGCCGCCCTTTTCCGCTTCTTGCTGGAAGCCGGCTAACGTTTTACTTTTTTCAATACCAATCATAATGCGAATATCAGTTGCACTGCTCCAACCGTATTCCTTGCTTGTCAGCTCGGCCATAGGCAAACGATACTGTCCGTACTTCGTCATCAATGTAACGCTCGAAGCCTTTTGGGAGAGCATGACCGCTGCATCAGCCGTAAGCTGCAAGCTGACTTGGTCCGCCTCATTTTCGATGAAAATAGAGATCGTCTGCTCTGGCGAAGAGGACAATGAATCCGTCGCCTTACTGATGGTAACAGCATCCAATTTGGCATTGATACGCTTTGCCCCGTTTGCTTCCATCTGGAGCGAAGCCGCACCCGCTATTTCTTTATCATTAATTCGAATTACAATCGACGTATCCGCTGCAGAAGCAGTCGTACTGGAGGTGCCGCCTGAATTGGAATTAGCGGCTGCTGCGCGGTTTACGTTGAGCTTATAGTTTTTAATCGTGCCATCCTGCGCCTCGATCCGAACCTCAAACGTATTGTTACCCGTAGCAAGCGAATATTCATCGGTTGCCGTGCCACTCGTCACCTGTGTACCGTTTACGTAAACTTCGGAATAGGCATTTGACGTGGTCAGTGTCATGTTCAAACCAGCTGTCGACTGACTCACATTGACAGTATAATCCGTAATGGCCGGATCAAAATTGAAGCTCACCGCGCCTTCAGCTCCCGCTAATTCCCATTCCGACAAATCCGCATTGCTGCTTAAAGGAACGATATTTTGAATGTTAATCGTAGCAACAGCAGCATTTCCTGTGGTATCCAGGGCGTAGACAGAATATACTCCGTTCGTCTGTACGGTAAATGGATCCGTTATTTCCGTGCCATCCGTTTCAAAATAGGAGACATTGCGACTTCCTTCCGCCCATTTTATCGAAGCGATGTGGTTGAATTCCCCTATAGCTGCTGCCGACGTATGAACAGTCACCGTTCCAAAAGTTGCTGCAGTTGGGTCTGCTTGCAGTGCAATAGTTGGAGGCTGATCATAGACGAATGATACCTCTACAGTTTGGTCCAGCGTAACTCCGCTCTCCTCTTCTTCGGCAAAATAAGTAACGTCCTCTGAGGCTGTATTACTCACCGCAAAGACAGCAATTCCATTTGAATCGGTCACTACAGCAGGCTGAGCAATTATGGAGTGCCCGCCACTTGCTTGAAGCCGCACCGTTTGCCCCACTATCGGATGGTTATGATCATCCAGCAGCTTCACGGAAATCAAGGCGCTGTTGCTGCCGTCTGCCCGAACCACTGCCGCACTTGCGGTGACGGTTGATTGGGAGGGGCTTACCTCCCCGGCGATGAACTCGATTTCTTCGCTCATCCGTATCGTCTGCCCATCCACAGTTGCGCTCACAATCGCTTGACCCAACGTATTCGGAGCAGTCAGCGTTGCTGTATACGTGCCGTCTCCGTTATCCGTCACTGCACTAACAGTACCCAGCGTCGTAGCAATCGTTACCGTCGCTCCACCGGATGTCAAACTGTTCTCCCGTGCGTCGCTCAGACTTACATGAATCGTTGTCTGGCTTGCTCCGTCAGCGGTTAGGGACCCATCTGACACTTGAATTCTGCTAGTTAATACGGATGGAGCTCCTGGAACAAACGATACGCTTGCCGTATCGGCAAGCGCCAGACCGCCAACTTTGGCGCTCACAATAGCGGTGCTTGCTGTTGATGACGCAGTCAGCAGCGCCGTATACGTTCCGTCACTATTATCCGTAACGACACCTACGGTACCCCGCGTCGAAGCAATCGTAATCACTGCCCCTCCGCTCGTCAAGGTATTGCCCTGCGCATCCTTCAGCTTAACGCTTATCGTCGTCTGGCTCACGCCATCTGCGGTCAAGGATGCATCCGCCGCCTCCACAGTGCTCATTGCCGTTGAAGCGGCACCGACTACAAACTGCACGATCGCTGTTGACGCTATCAACTGGCCTCCAACAGTTGCACTGACGGTCGCGCTGTCTATTGTTGCTGAAGCTGTCAATGTCGCCGAATAAGTTCCGTCTCCGTTATCGGTTACGGGGCTTACCGTCCCCTTAGTCGCAGCAATCGTTACCGCTGCCCCTCCGCTCGTCAAAGCATTGCCCTGCGCATCCTTCAGCTTCACGCTGATCGTCGTCTGGCTCGTGCCATCGGCGGTCAAGGACGCATCCGCCACCTCCACTGTGCTCGTCGCCGTTGAAGCAGCTCCGGCCACAAACTGCACGCTCACTGTTGACGTGATCGATTGACCGCCAACGGTTGCGCTGACGGTCGCGGTACCTACCGTTGTCGAAGCTGTCAGTGTCGCTGAATAAGTTCCGTCTCCGTTATCGGTTACGGAGCCCACGTTCCCCCGCGTCGAAGCAATCGTTACCACTGCTCCTCCGCTCGTCAAAGCATTGCCCTGCGCGTCTTTCAGCTTCACGCTTATCGTTGTCTGGCTCACACCATCGGCAGTCAAGGTCGCATCTGCTGACTCCACAGTGCTTGTCGCCGTTGAAGCAGCTTCAGCCACAAACTGCACGCTCGCTGTTGACGTGATCGATTGACCGCCAACGGTTGCGCTGATGGTCGCGCTACCTACTGTCACAGGAGCAGTTAAACTTGCCGTATAGGTCCCATTTCCGTTATCCGTTACAGCGCTTACCGTTCCCTTCGATGCAGCAATCGTTACTGCTGCTCCTCCACTCGTCAAGGCATTGCCATACACATCTTTCAGCTTCACACTTATAGTCGTCTGGCTCGTACCATTAGCCGTTAGCGTTGCAACACTCGTTTCAACCGTGCTTTGCGACGCAGACGGCGCACCTGCCACAAACTGCACACTCGCTGTTGATGGTATTGCTTGACCGCCTACGGTCGCGCTCACGGTCGCACTGCCCGTTGTTGTCGGCGCAGTCAAAGTCGCCGAATACGTCCCGTCCCCATTATCCGTTACGGCGCTTACGGTTCCCTTCGTCGCCGTAATCGCAACCGTCTCCCCTCCCGTTGTCATTGCCGTTCCTTGCGCATCTTTCAACTGCACGCTCACGGTTGTCTGGCTTGTGCCGTCGGCAGCAAGGCTCGCCTGACCGCTTGAAACGGTGCTCAAGGCCGGAGAGAGCGAATAGTCTGGGACCATGTATGTTTTAAAAGAAAAATCACGGCTGCTGGCAATAGAATAACCTCTTGTATAAGTATCAGTAGAGCTGTTATACCATCCAAAACCCGAGCCGCCTGCATATTCCGTAGTAACAACCATTCGATACATCGTTTCCTTTGTTAAATAAATCGATGTCCCGGAAAAATCAACTGCGTTCCAGTCTGACCCCGTTGCTGCTAATTGTGCAGATCCAAGCGGGGTTGACAGGTTGCCTTCCTTATAGATGCTAATGATAAGAGCCCCAGGAGAACCAAAGGAACCAGAAAGATTTAAATGAATGGCATCAAGGTATCCCGTTACCGCTGGGGTAAAGGTTTGATAGCGCGGGTTCACAGCATCTACCCATATATTCCCATACACAACTAAACTCTCCTGATCCAATACTGCAGTTCCCGCCGCCTCAGCTAAGCGTACAGATGGCAGCTCCAGTAAAAGTACAACTGCAAGAAATACAGCAATCCATCGTTTATTCCATTTCCATGCTTTCATCATAATCCCCCAATAAATAAATTCATTCTAACTGTTAAAAAAAGTAATTCCGCCAACTACTAAAGCCACCGCAAAAAAAACAACGCTATACCACTTCGTAAACCTCCAACTCGTACCATCGCCATCCCACCATATTTTCGCTAAAATTACGATTCCCAAAATGATGGTGCTGACAAAAGCAATGAGGGCATCCGTCATCGTCTGTTCACCCCAGCCTCTCTCCATGTTCTATGTATGTACCAAATTAATGTAAAAACCGCTATAACCCTATACCTCTTAAGGAGTATTTTCACTGAAATCACACGTAAACGGCGCACGATTTATTATAATAGAAGGAATGAAAGAGTAATTTGACGCCAGAGGTGTTAGGTAATGACAGGAATGCAGCCTTTCGATGATACAACCGGCCAATTGGAGCCAAGTCTAGCTCCCGCCGCGATGCCACTTAGACAATTTATGGGGGAAGGAAGGGGGATGCCTCCTGAGACTTTTCTGCCTTTGGCGAAAGCGCTTGTGGCAAGCATAGGGGAGCTCCATCAGCAGCATATGATTCATCTTGATTTGCGGCCGGAGAGAATAACGATTTTTCCTAATAAAAATAGTGCTGCCGTTAATGATCGCGGATTTGCCGTACAGCGCACCGCCGACCGCTATGTTCGCCCGGCCGGACATTTGATCTCCGAACCGTCACTGGCCTACTGCTCGCCGGAAAACACCGGGCGCATGCAGCGGGCGGTCGACGAGCGAAGCGATCTTTATTCTCTGGGCGTCATTTTTTACGAAATGCTGGCAAGCCGCCTGCCCTTCGTCGCAGACAATTCGCTTGAATGGGTGTATATGCATTTGGTACAGAGCCCTCCGCCAATAATGGATCAGCAGCAGGCTTGGCCTGATGGGCTGGAAGCAATTATTATGAAGCTGCTTGAAAAAAATCCAGACAAACGCTATCCCAATTTCTCCCTCCTGCTCGCTGATTTGGACAAAGTTGGCCACTCCCAGCCTGCTTTTATACTGGAGCCCGGCTTTCACGGCAGGGAGTATGAGCTTTCAATACTCACTCAGGCTTTCTATTCCGCCTGCTTCGGTTCCACAGAATTAGTCTATATTTCGGGTGAAGCCGGTATTGGCAAAACCGCCCTCATCGATGAAGTATTTCGCAAACAGCTGCACACACAGGATTTTTTCTACATAACAGGGAAGTTTGAGCAGCTTGCGAATGAAAGCCCCTATCATCCGATTATTCAGGCGTTTCGCGGACTTATTCGCCACTTGCTTGGTGAGCACAAGGATAAGTCTGAACAATGGAAGCTTCGGCTGCGGGAGGCACTGGGGGCAGGTGTCGGCGTCATTACCGCCATAATCCCTGAGGCCGCCCTGCTGCTGGGCGATGTGCCTGTGGCGGAGGAGCTGCCTGCCCATGAATCGCATAAACGCTTCATATACGTTTTTCGCAAATTTGTGCAGGCTTTAGCTTCAAAAGAGCAGCCCATTGTGCTGTTTATAGATGATTTGCAATGGGCAAATTTATCGTCGCTGCAGCTTATTCATGCTCTAGTCTGCGATCCGGAATGCCAGTACCTGCTCTTTGTATGTGCGTATCGCCATCTGGAAACCGATCGCAGCAAGCTGCCCGGATATGAGCCGGATGGGAGTGTCTCGGAGCAAGCGGTCGTTCGCCATCTTCATCTGGCGCCGCTCGATATTGAGCCAATTCAGCAGTTTGTCATGGAGGCGCTGAACAGCCCAGCCGAGACAACCTTGTCTTTAACGGAGCTGCTTTATCATAAATCTGGCGGCAATCCCTTTCACTTCAAGCAAATTTTGCTTCGCATGCAGGATGACGGCAGTTTAAGGTATAACTACGATAAACGCAGCTGGCAATGGGATTGGGAGCAAATAATCGAGCAGGAGCCCAGCTTTGCCATTCATGATCTGATGGCGTATAGATTGAACAGACTGTCTTCCACGGCGCAGAAGCTGCTCCAAATCGCATCCTGTGTAGGAAGCACCTTTTCGCCGCATGTCATTGCACAGGTCGCCCGACAGAATATTGAGGCGCTGTCCTCGGAATGGCCCGCTATTGAGGCTGAAGGAATCATCCTTCCCGTTCAAAAGCAGCAATATCGTTTTGCCCACGACAGTATTCAGAAGCTGATTTACAGCCAATTGGACGATTCAGCGAAGCAGGAACTGCATATCCAAATCGGCCGTTTTTTGAACAGGCAGCACGAGGCTGCATCGGAAGCTGCAATCGAGGAGCATGCGTTTGATGCTGTCAATCATTTGAACAGGGGCGCGAAGCTCATCTTAGACCCGGATGAAAGGCTTCAGCTCGTGAGGCTGAATTTAGAGGCAGGAACACGGGCCAAAGCCTCCTCCGCCCATGATGTAGCCTTAGGCTATTTTCACAAAGGGGTCGTGCTGCTGAACGAAGACGATTGGGAGGCGTCCTTTGAGCTTTGTTTTGACCTCTATGCCCAAAAAGCGGAATGTGAATATATGTGCGGCCATTATGAGCAATCTGGCGCCGACATCGATCTGCTGCTTAGCTATGCACGCAATCCGGCTGAACGAAGCAGCGTATTTATGATTCGAATTATGCAATATATCAATCAGGGCAAATATTTGGAAGGCACCGCTCTCGGCCTGCAAAGCTTGAGGGAGCATCACATTATCATTGATCCTAATCCTGGAAGCCAAATGCTTATGATTGAAGGCTTGCGAATTGAAATGCTGCTGCGCAACCGCTATGACAAGCTTGCCCAGCTGAAGGAAATGACTGATGCGGACCGGATCGCAGCGATGAATTTGATTTTTGCGATGGTGCCCTCTACCTTCTTTACGAATAAAAAAGTATATTTTCTGCTCATATGCCGGGCGATCCAGCTGTCGCTTAAACATGGGAACACACCTGTTTCCGCTGCTGCCTATTCGGCTTACGGCATGATTTTGGGCATTTCAATGGGGAAATTCAACAAGGGCTATGCCATTGGCAAGGTAGGCGTGGAGCTTTCCGAGCGATACAATATCTCTTCCGTTAAAAGCAAAACCTATACGATCTACGGCGGAGTATTGTGCCAATTTGCCGGCAAGGCTGGGGAAGGCGATTTTTATGTATCCCAAGCGATGCGTCTAGGTATGGACTCTGGCGATTATGTGTTTGCCAGCTATGCGATCGGAGCCCATATCAATGCCCTGTACGCAAGAGCGCCGCTAAGCGAATTAAATCGGAGAATAGCCGACTATATGGTTGTACTGGATACGACGAAGGATGAATTCGTACGGCAAAATTTTTACCTTTATCAGCAGTTTTTTCTCGCGCTGCAAGGCCGAACGAATGCGCCGGACTCCTTCAGCGGACCTGGCTTTGATGAAGAGCAATTTTTAACGCAAATTCGCCGTGAGGAGACGGCAGCTACTACCTTATTTCAATTCAGCTCTTACAAAACGCAGCTTTGCTGCCTTCTGGGGCGCTATGACGATGCGATTCAATGGGCCAGCCAAGCGAAGACGCATGAAGCCTACGCCACGCATTTGCCCCATTTGCCGGAATGCCTGTTTTATGAATCGCTAGCTATCATGGCGGCCTATCCCGATCTGCGCAAACACCCGGCTATGAGAAATAGCCTGCTGCGCAATCTTGGCCATTTGCGAAAATGGGCCCTATGGAGTCCGGATTTTTATCAGGCAAGATCCGACATTCTTTATGCAGAATATGCTCGCGTCTGCAATAAGCGAAGCGAGGCAGAGGAGCTTTATGACAAAGCGCTGCGCCAGGCCAGAGAGGTGAGCGATATTCAAGCGATCAGCCTAGCAGCCGAGCTCGCAGCGAACTACTATATGGCTCAAGCTAAGATCAAGACGGCTTTATTTTATTTGCAGACCGCACACGACGGGTATATGCAGTGGGAAGTGTACGTAAAATCTAAGCATTTGGAGGAGCAGCTGCTTAGCTTGCGGCGGCAAGAGCAGACACAAGCAGATTCCGCTTCTGCACGAATGTCCTTATACGCCCTGCCTGCCGATACGGATAGGAGCCAGAAGGAGCAGCCAGCTGCTCCAGCCTACTTCCACAGCAATGAAACGCTGGCAACGGAAAGCCTTGATCTCGCCGCCATATTGCAAACCACGCAAGCGATAGCGAACCCGCTCGATATGGACGCCGTGCTTGCGGAAATCATGAGAACGATATTGAGGCACGCTGGCGCAAGCAAGGGAGCCTTGCTAACAGGCAGCCATGATGTCCTTTCTGTTCAGGTTTATGCCGCCTCGGAGGAGCAGACTGTCCCGTCCCCTTTTGAGCTGAAGGACAGCTCCCTGCTGCCAGAAGGCATTATCCGCTATGTGCTTCGTACACAGGAGAAGGTTCATTATGCCGGAGCCGAAGAAAGCTGGCTTATCCATAACCCTTATATGGGAAAGCATCGGCCCCAGTCGGTTATATGCATCCCCGTTGCTGTTCACGGCACCATGCTCGGCGTGCTTTATCTTGAAAATAAGCTGGCAAGCGGCGTGTTCACAGCTGAACGCATACCGGTATTGCTCGCTATAGCCTCTTACGGTCTACTAATGTGTGTTCTGCAAAGCTTGCCGGAGCAACCCGAGCTTCAGGCCAGCAAGGAAACCGATGATATGCAGCCGCCTCCCAGCTTGATTGCAGAGCCGCTTACGGAGCGCGAGCTCGAGGTGCTTGCCCTGCTTGCCTCAGGCTTATCCAATAAAGAGATTGCCGAGCATCTCATTATCGCCCTAAGCACGGTAAAGGTGCATGTAAAAAATATTTTTGCTAAACTCAAGGTCAATCGGCGCACAAAAGCAGTCGCTCAGGCGAAGGAGATGAAGCTGCTCAGCTAATGCTGTCAGCCCTATCCTACTTTTCGCAAATGTAATCGGCTCACCAAATGGAGGTATTCATGAACATGATCCCTACACCCCCACATTCATTTGGATCAAGTGCATATGTCACCACTGGCGATGGACGCAAGCTGCATTATATGGTCAAAGGAAGCGGCAAGGTGACGGTCGTTTTTGAATCAGGAATGGGATTTTCCCGTTCGACCTGGGGCCTCGTTCAACCAATCGTTGCCAAGCATGCCCGCGCCGTCGTTTATGACCGTGCGGGCAGCGGACGCAGCGATGCCGATACGGCTCCCCGCACGCTTCATAGACTCGCCGATGACCTCGGCATTTTGCTCGAAGCGCTTGGTCCCGGCCCCTTTATTCTCGTGGGCCACAGCTGGGGCGGCCCGATCGTTCGCGCCGCAGCAGCGGCAAATCCTTCACGCATACGCGGTATTGTATTGGTCGACCAGTCCGACGAAAATTGCGCGATGTACTTCGGCAAAGCTGTGGCTAAACGGTTTGCGATGAGCCGAGTGCTATTTCCGCTATTGGCGCGGCTCGGTCTATATCGCCTGCTTGGCAGCCGCCCCGGCAGCGTGCAGCCTGCCGATGTAGCAGCAGATCATCGTTTACGATTGCGGCTGCGAGCACGCTGGCGGCTGAACTAACGCCATTTCTGGACGATTTGGCCTCGCTTCGCACCACGCCTCCAGCGCTTGGCGATTTGGAGGTGTGCGTCATTTCGGGAACGAAGCCGATACGCTCGGAACAAAAAATAAGAACGGCTATTATAGCTGCCCATCGCGAAACCGCAGCTACCTTGCCGGGCGGCAGATTTGTCGAAGCTCCCCATTCCGGCCATCTCGTCATGTTTACCGATCCAGCTATTATCATTGAAGAAATTTTGAAGATGAATGTGTAAATGAATTTGAATGGATTCATGCAGAAAAAGCCCTGCACCAGTGGAACTTCTTCCACATGGGGCAGGGCTTTTCGTGCTGAAGCCACGCTATTTTTTCAACAGCAAATATGCAAAATACGGTACGCCGATCAACGATACCATAATGCCAGCCGGGATACCATCAGGATCGACAATGTTGCGGCCAATCGTATCCGAGAGCAGCAGCAGCAACCCGCCGAGCAGCACAGCGACCGGAATAAACAGCTGATTGCGCGGACCAACCAGCGTCTTTGCAATATGCGGAGCCATTAGCCCCACGAAAGCGATGCCGCCCGTCACAGATACCGCAGCAGCAGCAGAGGCTACGGCAGTGACAATCAGCATGAGACGCTCACGTTCAAGATTCAAGCCGACACCCCGCGCCGACTCCTCGTTCAAGCTGAGCAGATTGAGCCGCTGAGCTTTATACAGAGTGAATGGAATAAGCAGGATGAGCCAAGGAAGCAGCGCCCAAATAAACGGCCAATCCGTTCCCCATATGTTTCCTGCCAGCCACTTGGATATAAAATCGACCTTGGAGCGTTCCGCTGCGGAAATGATGACGATCATAATACCCGACAGCGCCAGAGAAAAACCGACGCCGACCAGCACCAGACGTATCGGATCAAGACCGCGGCTTCTGCTGTACGAGAAAGCATAGATTAATGCAGCCGTGAGCATTGCCCCGATAAAGGCAACTACCGGCAAAACATAAACAAACGATCCTACGCTCACCGGAACATATAGAAAGAAAATCGCAATGCCTACGCCTGCCCCGGAATTAATGCCGATAATGCCCGGGTCCGCCAATTCGTTGCGGGTTACGCTCTGCAAAATCGAACCGGATAAAGCGAGCGCCATTCCTGAAAGCAAGGTAATAAAGATGCGAGGCAGCCGTACCGAAAACAGCACAAACTCCTCTTTAAACGTGCCTTGCCCAAGCAAAACGGGAAGCAGCCGGTCAAAGGACAGAGATGCATAGCCTAAGCCCATGCTCACCACCGCAACCACAGCGATTAACCCTAAGCCGACAAGCAAAATCAAACGTTGTTTACGAGCTAGTGTACGTGGAATCATGAGAAAGCTTTGCCTCCTTTACGCACGACAATGAGGAAAAAAGGCAAGCCCACCATCGCCACAATCGCGGCCATTGGCGTCTCATAAGGCGCATTAATGGTGCGGGCAAGCGTATCGGCAAGCAGCATAAAGGATGCGCCTGTAAATACCGAAATCGGCATGATATACCGATAGTCGGTTCCAACAACCAAGCGAACGATATGGGGAATCATTAAGCCTACGAAAGCAATGTTCCCAACCAGCGCAACCGCTGCCCCCGTAAGCATAATGATAAGAACAAACAAAATCGCTTTGATTTGTACAAGCTTTTGCCCGAGTCCCACCGCCACATCATCGCTTAGGCTCAAAATTGTCAGCTGGCTCGAGAGCATAAGCGCTACCAGTATGCCGATCAAAATAACCGGAGCGATCGCTTGAAGCTGTCCCCAAGTCGTGCCAATCAAGCCGCCAGCCGTCCACATGGACACATCCTTGGATATTTTGAAGGCTAGGCTGATACCGCTTGAAATGGCGTAGAGAAAAGCTGAAATCGCCGCGCCCGCCAGCACAATCCGCATGGGAGACAGGCTCCCCCGGCGCATAGAGCTAAGGATGAGCACTAAAGCGGCCCCCAAAGCAGCGCCTAAAAAGCAGGCGATCATCATGCCGAAGTAACCTAGCCCTGGCAAAAATATAAAGGTCAGCGCCAGCCCCATGTTCGCGCCCGAGGTTAAACCCAGCAAGCCCGGATCAGCAAGCGGATTGCGGGTTATTCCTTGCATGATCGCGCCAGATACAGCAAAAGCCGCTCCAACCAAAATAGCAGCCAGCTCGCGCGGCACCCGAATTTCACGCAGGACGAGAAGGTTGTCGCCCTTGGAATCGGATGTCAGAGCGAGCCATAAGTCCTGCAAATGAATTTCCTTTGCTCCTAATAGAAGCGAAAGAATGAAGCAAACGACCAGCAGCAGTGTGCTGCCGGCCAGCTTCCAGGAAAACGAAATTGCGCCTTGTTTCTTTTTCAATTCAATCTCATCTTTTCTTCAAATGGGATAGGATTATTGGCCGAGAAAGCTTTGTTTGAAAAACGCAAGCTGATACTCCAAGCTCAATGGATCGTTGAAATAAAACCCTTTCGCATCGACCTCGAAGACGTGGTTGTTGACGACGGCAGGGACGCTTTTGTAAATTTCGGTATTTTGGAACGAATTGTCTTCATCCGCATTTTTACTAAAAATGACGTAATCGCCCATATAGTCCTTCAGAACTTCGGTCGACACGGCGAAATAACCGTCTGTTTTCGTGCCTTCCTTCACTTTTTCCGGCATGCCAAGACCAAGATCGCCATAAAGCAGCTCGGTGCCGCGGCCAAAATTGTAGCCGTAAACGTAAAGCTGCTTATTGAACGTTTCGATAACCGAAACCGTCACATTGTCGCCGACCTTCGCTCTAATTTCTTCGCCCGCTTTTTTCGTTCTTGCGGAAAAATCTTCGACCCAGGCTTGCGCTTCTTTTTCTTTATTCAGCAATTTGCCGACTTCAAGCTGCTGCGTCAAATAATCGACCTTGTTGTACGTAAAAGTAACCGTAGGCGCGATTTGCTTGAATTTATCAATATTTTTAATGTCGGAAAGCCCGATAATCAGATCAGGCTGCAGCTCGATGATTTTTTCAATACTTTCGTCGGAAACCGCCTCAACATCCTTTAACTTCTCTTCAAAATTCGGGTTCGCCTTGGACATTTCATCCGCACCGACTAAAGGCACACCCAGAGCCATGACGTTGCCCGTCAAAAATCTCGTCAGCACGACGACGCGCTGCGGATTTGTCGGCACCTCGACTGGACCATTTTCAGATTGATATGTAAACGTTGCAGATTCCGCCTCTGCCGAAGGTGCAGCTGACGCGCTAGTATTACCCGTATTGCTGCTGTTTCCCGCATTTCCGGCAGCTCCGGCATTACCCGCTTGATTTCCGCTGCAAGCGCTAAGTGCAACCGCCATAAGAAGTAGAAGCGGAATAAAAAGCTTTTTCATAAGATGACTCTCTCCCTTTTTTAAAATATAAGAATGTATATAATTTTTTCTATCCTTTCTCTATATTTTTCTCGGACTGAAACGCGCTGCACCGCCAAAGGACGGCGACAGCCGTTTCACCTTGAAATATAGGAAAGTATACTATTTCGCCATCCTTTCTCTATATTTCTCGGACTGAAACGCGCCGCGCTGCCAAAGGACGGCGACAGCCGTTTCACCTTGTGATTATGAAAATCATTCGCATTCGCTTTCATCATTATAGAGGCCACCTATGCGCCAAGCCATGCCTTTTTGTTTGAAAAATCACTTGGACTATTCGCCGCCCGTAAATAGGGCTACGGCACGTCCAAGCTGCAGCCGAATGGAAATCGGATTGTACGGCACCCACTCATCCTTATCCAGCACATGTACTTTATTTTGCTTCACTGCGGGAAGGCTGAGCCAATACGGCGACTCAAACGTTTTCTGAGCATGGAGTGTTGAGCCCTTCTCATCTGGAAACGCAATGACAAAGATCCGGTCCCCCGCATATTCCGCAAGCTCCGCTGCCTCAATCGGCACAGAATGAAATTGCTCCCCCAGCTTGTCCATCTCCTCCGCAATCCGGGCAGGCGGCCGCAGGCCTAGAGATTGATACAGCACATATCCTACATTTCGCGCCCCATATATGAGCAGCCTCTCCGGCTTAATGACTAGTATTGTGATGATCTCGCGCGCGGCGGGACTTTGCTGGACGAGAGCACGCGCCTCCTGCTCCTCCCGCTCAAACGTATGCAGCCACTGCTCGGCCGCACTTACTCGCTGCACCGCTTGGGCAATGAGCCGCAAATGCTCCTTCCACCCCATGTCCATCCATGAAATTTCCACGACAGGCGCTATCGCCCGCAGCTGCTCGGGCCTCAGCCCATATTGCTGCAAATGCTGCTTCGCAGCAATAATGAGCTCCACCTTCGCATCCAGCAATACCGATTTCACCTGTTCAGGCGAGCTCTCGGCATGAATGAAGCGCATCGTTTGCGGAGGCGGCATATCTGCGGTGCTCACATATTCGCTGCTTTCCGTAATCGTAACGGCAGGCTCCAGCCCAAGCAGCATTAAATGGCTGGCGTAAGGAAGGAGCAGCACGGCTACATGCTGCAAAGAGTCTCGGCTATACCCTGAAGGAGCAGCACCCGTCTGCTGCTTGAAGCGCCGGCTCAAATAAAACTCATCATGGTAGCCTACCTTAAGCGCAATTTCCCTAAGCGTGCCCGAACCGTTAATTAGCAGCTCCTTGGCGCGGTGGACGCGCAGCCGTGACAAATATTCATTAGGCGAAAAGCCGTTAAGCTGCTTAAACAAGGTCGAATAATGCGACGGACTGACCCCAGCCATTGCCGCCAGCTGCTCACGTGTTATTTTTTCATTAAAATGGTTTTCTAAATATGCGACGCTTCGCTCCATTGACGGTTTGTCGCTCGTTGCATATTTGGCGTCCATCCGCTCCAGCAAGTACAGCAGAATTTGGTGAAATAAAATTTGATTTTGCATATGACGCACCTCATGTGCAGGCAGCCGATGGACATACAGCTCCTCCATCTGCGAGACAATCGCAGGCGCATGAGGAATAAACAGGCTATTCAGGCCACCAGCTACCTCGCTTTTCCGTACGATTGCACCCGCGGCTAAAGTACGCTGCTGCTCGATTGTGCCAATTACCAGCTTATAGGCATGCAGCGGCTGCACCGCGCTAGTCACTAAAGACACATGGGTTTGCGCGGGGAGAACGATAACACTGCCTTCCGTCAGCTCATACGTCTGATCGTTCATCGTGAGCGTGCCTTTGCCGCTGGCGATCGCCAGGAGCGAGGCTGCATTCTCGTTTATTTTATACATGGGCATATTTGAAGTGCTGTACAGCGAATGAATGCTGGCAGCCGCATATAGTGGAAAATGAGACTCCGCCCACTCCAACTCAACATGAATCATCCTTACAGCCCCCGATGTGATCTATTTATGGACCTTCTATTTATACTAACCACTATTATCCCGATTATATAAAAAAATAGCTATAGCCTTGAAAATTTATAAGCATAGTGAAAAAGAGATGCTGCTTCGCGCATATTTTATGCTTTTGCATACAAAAAAAACGCTCGGGACACCAAGCGTTACGAAATTGTACAATATTAAGTTTATTAAGCGCTCACAGATCCAGATCCAATAAAGCCCTTAAATCCTTCAGCTCTGCCAAGCCATTGATCATCACTCTGCCATCTGGCGTAATGCGTACTTCCAGCCGGTTTGGAATGTCTGTTAATTTTTCTTTGAGGTCGATGTAGCGATCAGTGAGAAAATGGTAGCGTTGATTGGCCGAGCCGACCCACGGCCTGCTCGTATCGAGGCGTTCCCGTTCGAATGGCCCGTCAATGAGCAAGTCGGTAACTGCAAGCAGCTCCTGCCAATCCGCCCTGCCGGCACTCCGTAAATTTTCCACTAAATAACCGGTAAAGGTCATCACCGACAAGCCGTATGCCCGCAAAATACGGGCAAGCCGCGCTAATTCGCCCGCCTGCTCGAACGGCTCTCCTCCCAGAAAGGTAATTCCCTCTACTTCGGGTCCATTTAATATTTGTGCTGCGAGCTGTTCAACCTCCATCGTCATGCCGCCGTCTTCCGGCCATGTGAACGGTACAGCGCAGCCAGGGCAATGAATCGGGCAGCCTTGCACTTGAAGGCAGGCACGGATTCCGGGCCCCTCAACGGCTGTCGAGGGAAGAAAGCGATGAACGCGCAGCACCATTAGCGCAGCTCCAAGCGGCTAACGGCAAAAGGGTTCTTTTGCATCAAATCAAGCTCTGCCATTATTCTTGTTCCTCCCTTTAATAATCCACGATCCGCCCTGTACTTTTATTTATACGTTGCTGCAAAGGACGAAATATGGTCATTAGACGTATACGTTCAACATGATGCGGTTTTAAGTCCAACAGCTGGCCTAATTGTTCTACATTCTCAAAGCCGCCATTCCGATCTCGTTCTTGCATAATACGCTTGGCAGCTATAATACCAATGGTTGGAAGATCAAGCAGCTGCTCCATCGAAGCCCTGTTGACATCAATTCGCTCGGATGACTCATTGCCACCCAGCAACGCATCTGCATCTAGCGCCTTGTCCACTTCTGCATCTAAATCCGGTACTGGAGCTTGGGATACGGTTATTGGCATCGGAGCAACCAGAGCGGGCATGAATAAAGGGATTAGCTCCTTATGCTTCAATAGGGGTACCCACTGCGCCATCCCTGGCTTCCATACAAATATTTCTGTCAGCTGCAGCTGTTTTTCTTCTATTATATTTTTCAGTGCGAAGGCGCTATAGGGTCCGTACTGCTCGCCAGCGGCGCCTACCATCCACACCTCACCCGGATCAGAGAGCAGGGAGGAGCTGACTTCACTTCCTGTCAACAAAGAAGGATCGGCTTCTCTTCCAATGTAGGATTGCAACCGCTGAAGCAGTTGGATGAGATCATCCAGCTTGATTGCTTCTCCCAATACACTATAAATATCCCCCCTGCCAAACTCCATCTCATACTTGCTGATCTTTTTTATTCTGGCATGAAGAAACTCCGTCCAGCTTAAGCTAGATCGATGGGATTTGACGGTCCAATCATTTCTCCAGTACACGCCATTAAGACCAATCGCCATGCCTCGTTTACAGCTTCCAAAAACAGTCGTATCCATAAGTGCAATCACATACTCATTAGCCGGGATTGGAATATGAGTACGGGCATTCTTTAATTTTTTCTCAGGAATCATCTCTGCGACATAATAGCTTACCCCGGAATACCCTGCGCAAATATCGATTAGATGATTTATGACTATATCTCTCAAGCTAGTCACCTCCTAACATTCACCCGAAAAACCGCTTGCCTGTCAATGATTCATAACGAAGGGTACTAACTCCCTCTGCTGATAAAAAGGCACCCTATCACCTCTCAACATTCAGTGTAATCACAATCGAGTTGTCCTCCAGCACTTGTTCACTTTCAACCGTCATCTTTTTTTCAGCTGCACGCTGCATTAGCTTTTGATAAACCATATCCTGCAAGCAGCGCTTGTAATCCTCATCCACATCTGATAAATATTCATATATCGTTTTTAAGTCTGGCGGGTTTTGAATTTCTACTTGAAATGGATGGTCATCGAACTGGCGAAAGGTCAGCACCGATTGCTCCACCTTGCAAATAATAGCGCCGTCTTGACGAAGCGGATTGACTCCAAACTCTTTAAGGGTACGAAACAATAGCTCGCCGTCGCGGAAATTTGTTGGATATGAAGGCAGCTGTGCTGCTGGAGCCAATTGGATGGGTCTCGCTGAATAACCAACAGCGGTGGAATCAAATACATTGCGGCCTGCGCCATAGTTGATGCTGTGCATAAACGACTCAATCATTTCTCTTGAATCCAACTTTGTAAATATGGCATGCCATTTTCCATCCACATGCTCCCAGGTAATAAATTGCTTGTCCCCGTCGATATGAGTTTTAATAATACCGAGCCACTTCTCCGCATCATAACCTGCTTTCCGTACAGTCCGCACAAGCTCCAATTCATTTCGAAAGTTGGTCGGCTCCTTCACCTGCATCGAATTTGCAAAATTTTCAAAGTTTTTCTTCCCCATGACAATCCGCAATGTTAATGCAACAGGGATAAGCGCGAGAGAAACTGACATCTATATACCCCCTATTTCGATTTATTTTGCTCTGTCGAATGGATTTGATTTTGCTGAATGACTGCCTGTTCCGACTCATAATATTCGGCTGTATATTCGGAGTCTATCGTTTCTGCATCCAGCAGCTGCTCAAGAATGCTAATGTAGTCGGTGCATCCTTTTCCCTTTATCCCCATTACGTCCGCTTCAATTCTACCGTCGGGGTAAATGCGGACGCGAATTTGTTTGGATGGCATACTACCAGCCTCCTTCTCGTATCGATCTTAAAAATCTATCGCTCTGCCGCCTCGTTTCAGCTTTACATCCTCTTCCTTCGGTTCAGGCGTTTCCGGCTTGTCCAGCTCCAGCCTGTATTCCTCCCGGTCCTCTTGCGGAGTTGCGGCAACGGCGCGGACATTCGCCCATTCCCGTATGCCTTGAATTTGTTCGGCTTGCGTGACCGATAGCGGCACCATCGTTTGAATCGATTTCTTGAAATCTTCAAACTGAATGCTTCGATCCTCTGAAAAAGCCTCAAACATCGCACTAATGACAATCTGCTCCACTTCTGCCCCAACATACCCCTCGGTCATGCTGGCTAAAAGGTCAAGATGCTCATCCGTCAGCTGAAAGTCGCCCACCGATTTGGGAGATTTAAGTCTTTTCACAATATGCAGCCTGAAAATATCTTTCCGTTCTTTATAGGTAGGAATATCCACGAAAAAAATTTCGTCAAAACGGCCCTTCCTCAGCATTTCTGCAGGCAGTGCATGAATGTTGTTAGCAGTGGCGATGACGAACACCGGCTTTGTTTTCTCCTGCATCCATGTCAGAAAGGTGCCAAATACACGATTCGATGTCCCGCTGTCGCCGCTCCCCGTCATGCCGCTAAACCCTTTTTCAATTTCATCAATCCAAAGGATAGACGGAGAAATCGCCTCGACCGTTTTAATCGCTTTGCGCATATTTTCCTCACTGCTGCCAACAATGCCGCTGAATATTTGTCCTACGTCCAGACGCAGCAGCGGCAGCTTCCACATGGCGCTGATCGCTTTGGCAATTAAGCTTTTTCCACAGCCAGGCACGCCTGTAATCAGCACGCCCTTCGGTGCAGGCAGCCCATATTCTGCGGCCGAATCCAGCCAAGATTTATTGCGCTTCAGCAGCCAACGCTTTAAATTTTCCAGCCCGCCAACGTCCTCGATTTTCAAATCCGATTTGATGAATTCCAAAATCTCGGATTTTTTTATAATTTGGCGTTTCTCTTCCAAAATAATTTCCACATCATGCTTATCGAGCTTGCCGTCCTCAACCATGGCCAGAGCAAAAGCATTTTCCGCCTCATGCAGCGTTAAACCAAGCGCCGCCTTCGCCAGACGTTCCACGTCTTCCATCGTTAAATCGATTATTATGCGTCCGCTAGCCTGATTAGCCTCGACCATTTCGATCAGCATGCTTTTCATTTCAACAAAGGTCGGCAATTCAAAATCAACAATCGTAATTTCCTTTTGCAGATCCGAAGGCAGGGTGAGCGTCGGGCTCAGGATGATAACATTTTTCGGATTGATGCTCCTCTTCAATGCCGGAATGAGATCTCGAATTTTACGTATAACCTGATTGTCGGCCGGTTTTCCCCCACCACCTAGAAATACATGAAAATCTTTAAGGACAAATACAGCCGGTTCCTCGTACGCTTCAATCATTTCCAGACAGCGCAGCGCAGATTTGGATTCCTCCCGGCCACGCTGGCCCTCTTCAGCTAGACCATCTGTCATGCTCCATATAAATACTTTACGAACCGTTTTAATTAAAGCTTCATTTTTCACAGCGGAATCAATCACCGATAAGGCGCGTTCCTCTTCCCAAGTTGGGATGTATATGAACGGAAATCGTGCTCGCATTAAGTTCGACAAATGCTTTTTGAACTCTAATAATGATGTTTCTCCCATATGTTTACTGGCCCCTCTATGAAACTAGGATACTATTTTTACAAAACATTCTATACAAGCGTAAACGGCCGAAAGCCGTCCTCTGGCGGTAAAGCTAACGTTTCGCGGTGAAATATAAGCGGAGTATAAGGGGGAAACTTATAAATGCTTATATTTTAAAAAAGTTCGACATAATTCGTCTTATTTCCTGCCCTGCTGGGCGTTTCGCTTCATTTAAAAAAGCAAAAAACACCTGCAAGTTACAGGTGCCTTTTGCCTAGTCGTTATCTATGAAACATATGAGAATCGTATTAGCCGATAAATCCTACTGCTTGCAAAAATCTATTCAGCATCACTGCCGCCTGCGCTCTAGTTGCAAAGTCTTTAGGCGCGAATGTTTGGTCGGCCATTCCGGTAATTATCCCTGCTTTAGCTGTCTCGGCAACTGCGGTCTCAGCCCACGGGGAGATCAGATCCTGATCGGCAAATGCAGCCTGCGCCCCGCTATCTACTGGCTCAGTTCCGTCTTTGGAGACAATCGTCAATGCTCTGGCAATCATAACCGCCATCTGTTCCCGGCTGATCTGCTCATTGGGCCCAAAGCGCTCAGTGGTTAGTCCTTGAACAAGTCCAGCTCTTACTGCTGCTTCTACCGCAGAAGCATACCATGCAGTCGGGGCTATATCCGTAAAACCTTTATACTCGGAGTCATGCTTTAAAGAGATTCCCATTCCGCGCACGAGTAAAGAAGCAAATTCAGCCCGCGTAATGCTGTCATTCGGAGCGAAACGCTCAGCGGAAATGCCATTAACAATGAACCTGGCAGCAAGCTGCTCAACCTCTGCTTTCGCCCAGTGTCCTTGCATGTCGGCAAAAGAAGGAGCGTCCTTCCTGATTACAGCATAGATGCTATGATGAGGAGTTCTCATGACGGCCTGCTTGCTGCCGTTGTTTCTTTCGCCCAATTGGGTTGGAATATATGAAACCTGTCTAGTCGCAGGATCATAATGCACGGCAAAAACCAAATCTCCCGCGGCTGCCTGATCAATTACAATGGCTTGAACCATATACGTTCCACCAAAATCGCTAATGTCAACCGTCTGCCCGTTCGCTTCAGCCATTACTTTGAAATCAACGACGCTGCCTAGCAGACTGAACCCTTTGTCATTTCCAACCCGCACAAGCTCATTGCGCACAGTATCGCTGACTTGCTCCATCGTCGAATTGATTTTCAAATCGGATACGGAAACGTCAAGCCGCTTCGCCAGCTTCTCCAGATCAAGCACGCTAGCCTTAAGCTGCATGCTGGAGCCTTTTAATTCGACCTCGATTACGGCATTCGGGAAAGTCTTCCCAATAGCTGCAATCGATGAAGCTGGAAGCTGAACCTGTACGGCGCTTTCCTTATTGTCGATTCTAATTATAATAATTGGATTCGCTGGGTCCTTTAACTGGCCAGCAACCTGATTCAAAATACTTTCCGGGACCATCAGCTTTTGAACATTCGTTCCATCCGGTTTCTTCTCGGTTACCAGTACAGAAGGATCAACAATGACCACAACTCTGCCTGACGAATCCGTCACAATTTGATAGTTAGGCCGTACATTAGAAGAAGTCGAAGCTGGATTTGGTGACGGAATCGGTGTGGCCGTTGGGCTCGGACTTGGTGTAGCACTTGGTGTAGCACTTGGTGTCGGTGTCGGTGTCGGTGTCGGTGTCGGTGTCGGTGTTGGGCTTGGCGTAGAATCGCCTACCGTTATCGTCAGCGTCTGAGCTGCTCCTCCACTAAACATAAATGTCAGGCTCGTTGTACCGACCGGCTGCGACATCATATATGCCTTCAGAATCGTTACTGTGCTGCCTGTTACAGTATAATCCGTTCCTAGAACGAGCGCCGCTGCGCCGTTAGCAACGCTGCTAAGCGTGTTGCCGTTCAGCGTCAGCCCCGTTGCCACGTCAACATTTGCCACTGCTCCCGTGTATTTATCAAAGCTGGCAGCCACAGGGCTGATGAGGCTGTCATTCGGTAGTGGAACAATGTTCGCAACCTCCATTTTTCTCACCGTTTCATTGCCTGCCAAATCCTTGGCGTAAACCGTATAGCTGCCATTGCTGGCCACATCAAAGCTTCCAGCAGCCAATAGGTCGGTTCCAGCACCCGCAAATGCGGCCGCACCATGATCGCCCGGAAGCCATTTCAAGCTGTGCAGCGAATTGCCAATACCATAGGTTGACGTGGTGACGTTCAGCGTTACCGGATCATTCGTCTGTGCGGTCGTTGATGGCGTTATAGAAATAACTGGCGCATCTGGCATCGTTACCTGAAAGGCCAAATTATTCGTTGATCTCGCTAAATAATAGTCATCACCTGCATAATGTACAGTGAAGGTATGAGTTCTCGGCTGCAGTGACGAAACCGTTAAGGTTGCCGTTCCGTTCGCAGCAAGTGAAGAGGAGCCCAGCAGCAAGCCCCCGTCCCTGAACTCAACGTTCCCTGTCGGAATGTCAAGATCACCAGTAAGGGAAGCGGTCAAAGTAATCGGCTGGAGATAGGTAGACGATGCTACCGACGTTTGCAGCGTTATCGCAGGCTGCAGAAATATTTTCACAGGCGTTGCTTGCGACCCGGTGCCATTTCCCCCATCACCAAGCATATATTCACTTCCCCACGACCATAATCGGCCATCTTGGTCAAGCCCATACGATACATCAAAACCGGCAGTTAGAGAGACAAATTGAAAAGACGTACCATTATCCGATACGGCTACTTTATGGGGAGCGGAATTTAATGTTGTGCCGTCTCCAAGCTGCCCGGCAGCATTCAATCCCCATGTCCACATATCACCGTTTTCATCGAGCGCCAGAACATGCTTGTTGCCTCCTGAAACTTGTGTGAACTTCACCGGGTTCCCGTTGTCTAGCACCGGATTTTTCTCTGGGAACCATCTATCGCTGGAGATTTGTCCATCACCAAGCTGCCCTTGATCATTTCCTCCCCAGGTCCATACGTTGCCGATGCTGTCGATGGAAAGCATCAGAAACGTACCCGTACCATAGCCTGCTCCGACTGCGATGGATTGAAATTCGGCTTCCAACGCGCCATCCATCACCCCTAATGGCGTGGGCATATACTGGCCATGGAAAATCTCCCAAATATGCTGCGTCGAATCGATTGCGATTCCGTTCTCCTCATTTCCCTCCAGCGTTTCAAAAACGACAGGGTCTCCGTTGCCGTCCGTCAATTCCCTTTTAGTAGGGACATAAGGATCAGGCGTCCACGTTCTGAAACCCCATATCCAAAGCGTTCCATTGCTATCTAACGCAAGCGAAGTAGTGCGCAGGGAGGCGATTTTCTTAAAGGTGACAGCTGTACCGCCGTCCATCACTTCAACCTTTGTCCAGACCATCGTACTCGCAGTCCCAGCGCCAAGTCCCAATTGGCCATCTCCATTATCTCCTGTCGACCACAGCTGCCCGCTCGTGTCCAAGGCAAGTGCGGAATTGAAGCCTGGCTTCACTTCCTTGAACGTCACAGTTGCGCCATTATCCATGACCGTAATCTTTTTCGGAGTATGCGAGGAAACGTTTGTCCCGTCTCCAAATTGACCAGATATGTTGCTGCCCCAAGCCCAGATTTGACCACTTGCATCCAGCGCCATTGTGGTGCCCAGTTGTGAAGCAACGGATGTAAACATCGTCCCCGCTGCAGATGCTTTTGGTGGCAGCAGCATCGGATATACAAATAGAATGACAACCATTATTGCAGCAAGCCATCTTTTCACAAAAATCCCCCTCAATTATATCGCTATACTGTATCGCTTAAAATAATGATAGATTCTGGCGCTTTAGGCACCATTACATTAAGCTAAATTATATTATTCTTAACAATTCTACCATAAAGTAATAGTAGGATTTATATTTTTTTATTCTATCCATTCCAATGTAAATACCGCGCTGTCGACTATTTTCTCCTAGTCTTCAACGCGGTCTAATTTCGCTTCGTTCCTCTTGTGCCAAACTCCTGAATATCAACTTCCACCACAATAGAAACAGGCATTCGACTAAAGCGATCCTCCCAGCCATCCTTCACCCGTTTCCATACCGCCGGCTTCTTAATGCTGAGGTGCTTGCCGAAACCCGCTACATCAACCTTGTACTGGCGCTGCGTCTTGGCGAGCGCTTTTTCCGCCATTTGCTTAATCATGACCGCCGTAGCCTTCTCTGCACGATTGATGAAATCAGCATCAAATGCGTCGCCAGGAAATGCCCAATCCTCCCGCAGCTTGCCCGTTGTCTTAATCTTCACCTGAAAAGAAATTTCGTCCCCCTGGACGATCGGCTGAATGCTGGACGTCATCTTCCGCACCTCATAACCAAGCATGGCGCCGCTGTCCGGCTCAATCCCCTCCACAATGCCATTAGAGTGATTGTTGCCAAGCAGCCAGTTCAGCCCCACCGTCTCGATTTCACTGAGAAAGCCGATCATCCGGGCTGTTGTCCCCCTAATGACTGCTGCGCTCGTGAGCTTCGCCCCTTCTGGCGAGTTGCCTGCGCCTTGAATGACAAAGCTGGACTGCCCGGTCAGATGCTCCGACATATTGCCAAGCGTTAGCGCCGGAGGAATACGCAGCGTCTTGCGATAATTGTCCGTTAGCTCGCGCAGCTCCAAAGCCGGGGTTTTCGTACTCTTCTGCTGTTGATAAATATCGCTCGCCTTTCCGTGAGAAATGACGACGCGGATGGAACGCCGTGTTTCGGTATTGCGCAGAAAAAAGTTAATGACATTTTTCAGATCAAGCTCCCGAGCCGCTTTCTCGCTAATAACAATGACTTGCAGATGCTCATAATTAGGTGGCCTTGCAGATCGGGTAGACAGCTCTCTAATGTTATCGAAGACGATTGGCCCAGCGCTGGACATGTTGACGTAATCCTTCTGCACCTTGCTGCTGGTGCTTTCCGAAAACTGGTTGGGCAGGGCAAATTGATGGGTCATGGCGATGATCGGCCTGGCCCCTTCCTCTTGTCCAGCTGGAAAATCAATGCCGACTCCAAGCGCAATGCCCGTTTCCTCAATTTCATTACGATCCCAGCAGCCCGTCAGCAGCAAAGGGATGACGAGCATGAGCAGCACAACAGACCTATTACGCGCGCTTATTTTTAGTTCCATGCCCCACCCTCCTCACCGCCGCCACTATAAAAAAAATAATGGGAATGGTGCCGAACATAAAAAACGAAGCATAACCGATATAGTCGCCAAGCTTAAACAGCTTGTTCAAATTGCTTGGCCAAATGGCAATCAAAAAAATACAAGGCAAAGACAAATAGGCGAATAGCTGAAATTTTTTGCCCGTTAGCTGTCCAAACCCCAAGCTTCCTCCATAATGGTACATCACGAAGGCTGTAAACATCGATATAACCCACAAGACGGTAAACAAAGATTCGAATCGCTCGAAAAAACCGCCGGGCAGCTCAATGTTCATTGCGACTGACATCGTTGGCCACGTTACGGTCTGCACCTCCTCCACCGTTAAGGAGCCAATCGCAACAGCAACAACCAGCGTATATAGCACCGCTGTCAAGCCGATTCCGGCGAAGGTTGCCTTGAGCGCCTTGCGGGCATCCGTCATGAAGGCCGTCACGAACAGCATCACTTCAAACCCGCTGTAGGATAAAATCGATGGCTCAATTCCTTTCAGCACCGGCGCAATGCCTTCCCCCAATACCGGGCGCAAATTGTCCAGCTCAAAGTCACCGAAGCTGAAAACGATAAAAGCAACCATAATCAGGACAATGATCGGCAAAAAAATCTCGATAAGCTGCGCGATCGCGTTGATTCCCGCTGTCGTCATATAAATGGCAACCCCCATAAACGTGAGCATGATAATGGCGATCGGCGTTTTATCCAGCAAATACATGCGCACCACCTCCCCCATGACACGCAGCAAGTAGCCAGCGGAAAAAATATAATACAGGCACATCATAGCCCCAACGCAGGAACTGATCCATTTTCCAATAATTTCCTGGCTGTATTGATAATAGGTTTTGCCGGGAAAGCGCTGGCTAAGCTTTACAATAATGAAGCCGAACATCATAGCCAATATGCCGCTAAGCAGAACAGACAGCCATCCGTCGGGCGTTCCCACACTTTTGCCAACGCTTTGCGGCAGCACGAGAATGCCTGTGCCGATCATTGCTTTCGCCGTCATCATCGCGGCTTGAGTAGCGGTAATCGATTCCTTGCTCCTATCCTTTGTCTTCATGCTGCATTCCCCTTGTCTCTATTTCTGCCGCTTATCGTCCTGAGGGCTGACCATGGCGGGACGCCGTTTCAACATATGGAGCGGAAAACGGAGGAAAAGGTCCTTCCACTGCGAAGGGCGCGCTGGCACAAACGGCGAGAGGTAAGGAACGCCGAAGCTTTTAAGCCTGGTCATATGAACGGTAATCAAAATATAAAACAAAATGACCCCATAAAGGCCCAGTACCGCAGCCGCCATCATCATGCCAAAGCGCAAAATGCGAATCGCCAGACCCGCCCCATACTGTGGAAAAGCAAACGAGGATATCGCCGTCAGCGCCACGACGATAACCATAATCGGACTGACAATTGCAGCTTGTACCGCGGCTTGACCAATGACAAGTCCTCCGACGATGCCAACCGCTTGTCCAATCGGCTTTGGCAGCCGCAGCCCCGCCTCGCGCAAAATTTCAAGCGTAATTTCCATAATGAGCGCTTCTACAATTGAGGGAAACGGCACGCCCTCTCTGCCTGCAGCAATCGATATGGCCAGCTTGGTTGGAATAAGTCCATGGTTATAGGAAATAAGAGCAATATACAGCGAAGGCAGGAACAGAGCGATAAAAGCTGCTCCATAACGCAGCAGCCGAATGAGCGAGGAAGGCAGCCAGCGCTCATAATAATCCTCTGGCGAGCTCATCATCATCGCAAACGTTACGGGCACAATGAGGGCAATAGGGGTTCCATCGATTAGAATAGCAACCCGGCCTTCCATTAAAGCACCCGCCACCCGGTCAGGCCGTTCGGTATTTTGCACCTGAGGAAATGGCGACATCACATTGTCTTCAACGAGCTGCTCGATATAACCGGATTCCAGCACCTCATCAATATCAATTTGCTTCAGCCTGCTTCTCGTTTCCTCCACCAACGCTTCATCTGTGAGCCCTTTCATGTACAGTAAAGCGATATCGGTCTGGGAGCGCCTGCCGATTTTGTACATGTCCATCGTGAAGCTCGGGTCTTTGATACGGCGGCGGAGCATGGCTGTATTGCTGCGCAACGTTTCGGTGAAGCCGTCCCGCGGGCCGCGCACGACCGCTTCCGAAACCGGCTCCTCAATCGAGCGGCGCTCCCAGCCATGAGTGTCAATGACGAGCGCCGTATCTGTCCCATCCAAAAGCAATACGGTGTTGCCAGACAACACCTCCATGACACAAGCATCAAGTTGATTTTGCGCCTTCACCTCGCCTGCCGAAATAATCGCCTCGGCTACCGTCGCCCTTCTGTCATATCCGGCAGCGTTTTTCTCCAGATGCAAAAGCGGCTTGAGCACTTGTTCATGAATCATCGGCTTATCGACCAAGCCATCGATATAGATAAGCGCAGCCTGAAAGCCCAAACGGCCCATCATGAACGAGCGAATAACCACGTCTGGACTGTGCCCGATGCGCTTTCTCATTTCCTTCACATTATGGTGAAGCTCTTCGAACAGCTTCGTGTCATTCGTCATGATGGGCCACCCCCTTATGCTGCAAATATCCGAGAATAATCGAAGTTAGCTTTACCCAATAAGTGGATTTTGATGCAAGTGAATGGAGCTAAGCACAGCCCCCTTTCTAAAAGCAAGAGCAGGCCAAATGTTATGTTATAATGAACCATCATATAAGATACATTTTCCAATCAAGCAGCAAATATAGATGAACGATTGCTTATGCTGATCGCCGCAGAAAAAAGGATTCAAGCGATCAAGGAATACCGGGAAGTAAGCGGTGTTGGCCTCAAGGAAGCCAAAAATTATGTGGATGATTTGGAGCGGAGGCAGCGTTGACCCGCTTTGAGTTGCCTCTTGTACTCCTCTTTTCCAATTTTGAATCTTTAGTGTCTATCCTATTTCACTACTCATAAAGTGATAGAATAGAGTATTCCTTTCAAAATATAAATGAGGAGCAAAACAAGTGCGGTCACATCCAATTTATTTTTTACGTATAGCCGGTTTGCTAGATGGTATTTCTTTATTAGTGTTGCTAGGCATCGCGATGCCCTTGAAATATATTTGGGGGTTCGATAAAGCCGTAACGATAGTAGGGAGCATTCACGGGGGGATATTCTGTTTATATGCAGCAGCTATCCTTTATGCCGCGATTCGGGTGAAGTGGAGCCTGCTTTGGTCTGCCGCAGCTGCCATCGCCGCTTTTGTGCCATTCGGCAACTTTGTGCTGGACCGGAAGCTGAAGAAGGTGCAGGCCAATTATAGCTTACGGACTTTCAACTATGCGGTGCTCGTATACAGCATTGTGTTTTTTTCCTTTTTCGATTTATTTTCCCAGCTTCCGGTCATGAGTACGTTTGCAGCCTCTGTCGGCGCCAGCTCATTTATTGTAGGCTTTGTCATCGGGCTGTATTCGTTATCCAATACGCTCGGCAATATTTTATCGGGGATTATGACGGACCGGATCGGGCCCTTCAAGATTTTAATGGTGGGGCTGGTGCTATCCAGCAGCGCTCTGCTGCTCTATCATTTTGTAGAAGAACCGTTATTATTGATCATCGTCCGAATCATTCACGGTTTTGTTGCCGGATTAATTGTTCCCGCAGCATTTACCTTTTCGGCAAACACGACGATTAATGGCCAGCAAGGGAAAAAAGTCGCTTTCACCGGCACATTCGTTGGGCTGGCCGCCATTATCGGGCCTGCTTTCAGCGGCATTATGGCCAGCAAAACGTCCGTCCCCTTCGTGTTCACCTGCGTCGCCGTGATGGGGTTTGCCCTTGCCATCTTATCGGCCATTTTTCTCAGCAAATATAAAATTGCCAAAAAAGAGAAGGACGACGCTGCCTCTTCGCCAGCAAGCTCGATTTTTAATGCTGGCGTGATCAAAGCGTATGGCGGTGCTTTCTTCTTAATGTTCTCCCAAGGCGTTATCGCTTATTTGCTGCCATTGCACGTGCAGTCTTTAGGATATGATTCGAGGTTAAGCGGCACTTTAATGAGCACGTTTGGCATTATTGCGGTACTCATCTTTGTCCTTCCGACCAATCGTATTTTTGACCGCGTTGCCCCAGCCAAAACGATGGCGCTCGGCATAGGCTTAATGGGATTAAGCCAGCTGCTCATTAGCCAATCGACGACGACTCTTACTCTATATGGCGTGCTCGGTTTATATGGGATCGGCTTTGCCTTCCTGTTTCCATCGATTAATACGATGCTGATTAATGCAACGCCAGCAGAGCTGCGCGGGAAAGCATACGGTTATTTTTATGCCTGTTTCTCCTTAGGGGTAGTTGTAGGCTCTTCCTTGTTAGGCTGGCTGCCCTTCAATACGCTTCAAGGGTTTATGTTTACTGGCGTTGTCCTGCTGCTGTTTGCCGCTTTTGTAGCGTTGAATGGGAAAAAAGATCGTGCTCTCAGTTACTAGCGACAGGTTTTCGGATGTTGGATGATCGGATGTTCAGATGTTGGCTAAACCCAAAAAATCGTTTTCTCACAAAAGGGATGCATTCGCCGCCCAGCTGTGAAAAAACGATTTTTTTATGGGATCCCTATTTTCTATTCGTGCTCTTTATTCAGAAGGGCTTTATTCCGCTCATTAAACTTTGCGTTATGTGAAGAAACATAGGCCATAGAAGGCGCTTTCGGCTCCAAATAAAGCTTGGCCCCATTCACGGCAATCGCCGCATCATTAAAAGCTCCGGCAATTAAATGCAGCTTATTGGGAAAGCTCGCTGTATCTCCCGCTGCAAAAATGCCCGGCAAATTCGTTCCCATTTTCTCATCGACTGCAATACTCCATTGCCCCATATCTAGGCCCCAGTCTACAATTGGTCCAAAATCGCTGAGCTGGCCATGATTGACGATGACGGCATCGACGTCTAAGCGCTGCGTATCCTCCATCAACGCGCCATCTCCATCTGTACGTGCAATAGTGACCGCTTCAATCGCATCACCATTGCCATGCAATTGCGCAATTGCAAATGGCTTGAATACGTTAATCGAAGACTCCTCTACGTATCTCGCATTTTTCTCATGTCCACCCAGTCGCTCGCGGCGATGCACCACTGTAACGCTGGCAGCAATAGACTCAAGCTCCATCGCCCAATCCACCGCTGTATCGCCACCACCGGAGAGCAGCACGCGTTTGCCTTGAAAGCTTTGCAAATCCGTCACCGTATAATGCAAGTTCGTCACCTCGAAGCGGCTCGCTCCTTCCAGTTCCAGCTTCGCAACTTTGGCGACTCCGTAACCAAGCGCTAAAATAAGCGTACGCGTATGATGCTGTTCCCCCGTATCCGAAGTAACGATCATCGTCCCGTCTTCCAGCCGTTCGAGGTTCGTAATTTGCTGGCCGAGCACAATGGTTGGTTCAAAGGTTTGCGCTTGCTCGATAAGCTGAGCAATCAAATGCTCGCAACGGGTAGGCTTCAGCCCGCCGACATCCCAAATCATTTTTTCCGGGTAAATCAACAGCCTTCCGCCAAGCTCCTCCTTCGCCTCGATCAGCTTCGTCTTCATATCCCGCATCCCGCTATAAAAAGCGGCATACAAGCCCGCCGGCCCGCCGCCGATAATCGTTACATCATATAACTCCAGTTCCGTTGTCATTCTTTATCGCCTTCCCCAGTCAGTATGCGAACAGCATCATCAACCGTGACGTTAATCGAAATAGGGTCATAAGCAAACCACTTGTCAGCTTGAATTTTGTATACTTTGTTGTTTTTCACTGCCGGAAGATTAGCCCAGATGGCCGATTTCTGCAATTCATTATACTGGCTGTCGGCTTCTTCATCGGAAACGAGGACAAAAATACGATCTGCTGCATATTCCGGAATTTTCTCCAGCGATACATCCTCCGTGCTCGTGAAGTTTGGATTTTGTTCCATCGCTTGTTTGATCAGCGGCGTTGGCGTCAATTCCAAGCTGTGATACAGAGCATAACCAATATCGCGTCCGCCATATGCCCGAATGGATTTGCCAAAAAAGCGGATAATGGCTACCGTTTCCTCTTGGGATATATGCCCCTTTATCGCTTCTCTTGCTTTAGCCGCATTGGCGTCCATTTCCTGAATAAAGGCTTCCGCCTCGGCATCCTTGCCCAAAAGTGCCGCAATGGAGCGCAGTTTCGTTGCGACATCGTCGGTACTCCACGAAATGACGACAGTAGGGGCGATTTTGGAATAATCTGCATATTCAATATTGTCAAAATCCGTTGCGATAATTAAATCTGGCTCTAAAGCAGCGATGGCCTCCAAATTCGGCGGGAAATCGCCGATACCCGCAATTCCTTCCGAATACGGAGCCAGATTGGGGCTTGCTTTCCCGAGCTGGCGTTCCACTGCACCAACGGGCTTAATGCCGAGTGCTGCCAATTCACCAAGATAGTAGGTTGCTACAACCCGCTGGGGGTTAACGGGTATTTCCACCTCGCCATTTACGGTTGTCACCTTTCGGGTTTGTGCTTCCTCTACTGGAGCCGCCGCCTCCGCAGTTTGTGCAGGCTTGCTCTGATTAGCCGCCCCGCTCTGTCCACATGCCGATACTGCCATCATAATAACCAGCAGGCTGGCGATGAAAATCATTTTTGTGCGCATCTCTCATGTTCCCCTCTATGTTTGTGATATCGATAATCATTATTAATTATAGGGAGGAATAAGGAGCGTCGCTATATCCAATTATTAAAAGCTGCTGGTCATATTGTTAACGAGCTATGCTGCTCATTAAAACAATGGCATCACTTTCGTAAGTTGATTAGCGATATGAACGGGATCATAGTGCAGCCACTCGCGGTAATCCAAATAAATAACCGGTCTCTCATTTTTCAGCTCAAACTGCCGCCAATGCTCATTCATTCGCAGCAAATCATTTTGCTCGCCCACATCGGGCACCAAAATAATAAAATTGATATCGCCAGCAAAATCAGCCATTTGGCGCATTGAAATTTCCATGCTATGAAAGTTAGGATCTTGGGCCAAACGCTGCTGTATAACCGGATGCGGCAGCAGGCCGAGAAATTCATAAAAAATGCATCCGGCATCCCTTATGCCATATAAGTAGCAGCGGTTATTTTCGATTTTGAATAGGCTGACCGTCGCATTGGGAGCAATCCTGTCTTGCAGCTTCTCCCGCAGCCTTTTTGCCTGCTGATCCAACACTTCGATATAACGTATCGCTTCGGCTTCCTTTGCAACTAGGCGTGCAATCCATTTCAAATGCTCACGCCAGCTCAAACTTAGCCAAGGGATATGAACAACTGGCGCCAGCGAGCGAAATCTCTCCTGAACGCTCTCCATGCTGCTCGTTACAATAAGCTGGGGCTTGCTTATTTCCAGCCATTTTTTTTGGCTTTCCATAGAGGCAAGCATGGGAAGCTCCGTCACCTTAGCACGAACGTCTAACGGGATAACCTCATGGCTGCTGCTGCTGAAGCGGGCGATGCTTGGCACTACCCCAAGGGCAATAAAATGGTAGGTATACGGATACTCAAGGGAGGCGATACGCTCAGGTACAAAAGCTTGCTTATACATCGTAGGGCTCATCCCTTGCACCTTGCGAAATCGCTTGCTCATATACCAGGCATCACGAAAACCGGATCGATGCGCCAATTCATCAAGCTTGCTTTTATGCCCGTGCTCCTGCAGCAGCAGCTCCGATACACGATGCACGCGAAGCCGTTCCAATAAATCAGAAGGGCTGAGCCCCGACACCTTTTTGCATAATACGGAGAAGTAGGTGCTGGAAATTCCAGCTTTTTCAGCTAATAGTTCTCTCGTCAGCGCTTCGGTGTAGTGCGACTCCATATAACGCAAAGCGGCCAAAACCGACTGCTCGGTTGTCCAGCGCTCATCATGGCCCGCTTGATGATCCTTTACCCACCAAAGCATCATCTGCTGAATGAGCATATGTGCCGTTAAGCTGCGCTGTGGCACTTCAGGATGTGTGATTGCAGTCGAAAATAGCTGCTCTGCCAGTGCAATAAGCTCGCTTGCATTGGGTGCGTGATTGTACATATGCAAATAAATAGCCCCCGCTTCCGCTAAGCTGCCATCCTGTGCTGGCATCCTAATAGATAAGGGCATAAATTCTATAAAAAAGACCCGGCATTCTCCATTTTCGGTTTCTGTTTGCAATATGCAGTCTCCTGGGCTGCCTAAAATAGCCGTACCCGAGGCCAGCTCCATTCGGCCATGCTCCATGCTCACAGCTCCAGCCCCTGCCATGCCAATCAGCATCCAATGAAAATGGGTTTGAAATAAGTACTCAGGCTGATTCGGACTGCAAGCCAGTTGTTGAATCGATTTAAACGCATATAGCACATTCTGCTCCGTTTCCATAGCCTTCCCCTTCCTTTTTACCAATGTACAAGGAATAGGGAAGTAAAACAACTGCTTTGCCGCGCTTAGTTAGCGTTCTTCCTCCTACTGCACGGCAATGACCACATTGCCTTTTTTATGCCCTTGATCCACATAGCGATGCGCCTCGGCGATTTGCTCTAGCGGGTAGCTTCGGTCAATTACGCCTTTGAGCTCGCCGCGCTCAATCAGCTCCTTCAGAAACAGCAAATCCTCCACAAACACCTTCGCGACGCCCTGTCCCTCCACCGTTAAAAATGTCCCGTTCGGCGCCAGCGCCTTGCGGGCATGTGCTTTCGTGGTTTTGCCCACCGCATCTAAGATGATATCGTAACGCTCGCCTGTTTCCGCAAAATTATGCAGCGTATAATCAATAACATGATCTGCGCCGAGTGCCCCTACCCATTCCACATTAGAGGTGCTGCATACGCCCGTAACGTCTGCTCCAAAATGCTTGGCAAGCTGGACTGCGGCAGCGCCTACTGACCCGGAAGCTCCATAAATCAGCACCTTTTGGCCGCTTTGCAAAGGCCCCTTGCGAAAAAAATGCAGCGCCGTCGTTCCGCCGAATAGAACAGCAGCGGCTTCTTCATAAGAAATATTGGCTGGCTTATGCGTGACCAGGTCCTTTTCCGAGAGACAGACATATTCGGCGTAGGCGCCAAAACGCATGCCCGTGAACGCGTAAACGGAATCGCCTATGTTGAATTTTTTGACATCCTTGCCGACCGCTTCAACCTCTCCCGTAAGCTCCACGCCTAAAATCGGCTGTCTTGGTTTAGTTATTCCGAGGAAGAGCCGCATGGGGAGCCGATATAAAAATGGACTTTTAAAGCCGCGAACTCGGCAATCCCCGGATGTAACAGAGGTCGCATGCACCTTGATTAAAATTTCATCGTCCTGCGGAGCCGGCTTATTCACTTCTTTGACCTGTAAAACCTCCGGTGCTCCATACTTTGTGCAAAATACAGCTTTCATCGTTTTCGTTGCGTTCAACGGTTTCATATAGATATCCTCCTGCGTGCATTTATATGCCATAAGTATAGAGGCAGGGAAGAACAGCAAGTAGCTACTTAAGTATGGTTTTGAAAATGGCGCTGGCGACACGATTCCCTTATCGGTTTAGCCTGACTCCCCTTTTATTGACATCTATCATTCGATATAGTATGTTTTATTTAGTTAAGCACTTAACCATATTCCTTGAAGGTGATACTATGAAAGACTTGCAGCAATATGTACTCGATTTGCCGCTTCATAATTCGGTGTTTTTTTCAATGGTTGAAACAACGGCGAGGCTAGTCGAGGTATCGGAGAAATATTGGCAATCCAAAGGACTTAATGGAGCCAGAATGCGTCTTTTAGTTGAAATCATGAAAGCAGGAGGCACCATCCTTCCCTCCAAGCTTGCAGCCAAAATCGGCGTCACCAAATCGAATATCAGCCTGCTGCTCATACCAATGGAGAGTGATGGGTACATTCGCCGGGAGCCTCATCCCAAGGATGGCCGAAAATCCGTCATCTCGATAACCAATGAGGGGCAGAGCCTGCTGCTGCAATATTTGCCCGAGAACCGACAAGGAATTGCCGAAAAAATGCAAGCGCTGGAGGAGCATGAATTACATCAGCTTTTAGCTTTATTAACGAAGTTGAAAAAGGGCTAAAGCTCTTTTTACCCATTTAGTTAAGGACTTAACTTTCTGTAGGAGAGGGTGGTATTTTTGTCAATCGTCATAACAGGAGCAAGCGGCAAGCTGGGGACTCTCATTTTAAATCAACTGCTCCACAAAGTTCCAATGAACCAGATCATTGCTTGCGTTCGATCTCGCGAAACGGCCAGGCCCTATGAGGAGCTGGGGATTACGGTACGTTACTGCGATTATGATCGCCCCGATTCTCTTGAATCCGCCTTCGCAGGCGCATCCAAGCTGCTATTCATTTCGAGCTCCCATCCTGATGATTCGATTCGTATGCGCCAGCATACCCAAGTGATTGAAGCAGCCAAAAAATCAAAGGTCGAGCAGCTGCTCTATACCAGCTTTGCTTTTCCGGAAAAAGGCTCGATTCCGCTCCCTCACTTGCATTTAGCTACCGAGCATGCCATTCAAGCCACGGGTATCCCCTATACTTTTTTACGGAATGCCTTATATATCGATTTTATTGATACCCTTGATTTAAAGACGGCTATAGAACGCGGAGAATTGCGTGTGCCTCCCGGAGATTGGCTGTTTAATTCCATTCCTCGGCAAGATATTGCTCTAGCCGCTGCGGCCGTTCTTGCTGAACCCGGCCATTTGAACAAAACCTACGAGCTTACGGCATCCAGCCCATGGTCGTTCAGCGATTTGACTGCTGCGATGGCCGAGCTTGCCCGCAAGCCTATTTCCTTGCAAGAAGACGCCACCATTCAAAATTGGATATACGGCTTTCTCCGCAAAATCGATGCTTCATCCACCTCCAATGATTTGGAGCAGCTAATCGGTCGTCCGTCCACCTCATTAAAAGAAAGCATAAAACCATTTATCTCTTTATAGCTTTATATGATCGCTGTATACAATCATTCCATTTTAGTAAGGAGCCATTTCTTTATGACGCATAGGTGGGAAGCTATATTTACCAAGCTGCAACAAATTTCGCCTATTCCTGAAGAGGAAGAGCAAGCCTTCAAGCGGTTAGCCGTGCACAAATCCATTGCAAAAAACAGCCATTTTATTCGAGAAGGAGAACAGGCAGACTGCATCGGTATATGCGTCAGCGGATTGTTTCGATTGTACTATACAACGCCTGACGGAGTGGAGTTCAATAAAAGCTTTTGCGCTAAAAATGATTTTATCGCGGCTTACAGCTCTTTGCTGGAGAACGTCCCTGCTTATTTTTCCATACAGGCGTTGATGGATAGCGAATTAATGATTATTCCGTATAAGGATTTTCAATCGTTGTATGACCGTCATATTTGTTGGGAACGGCTGGGGCGAGCTTTAATCGAGCAGTTATATGTAAAAAAAGAAAGGCGCGAGCGCGAGCTGCTTTTTCTGTCCGCTGAAGCAAGATACCGCATTTTTCTTGAGCAATACGCGTTAGAAGCCAAGCATGTTCCGCAGTATCATGTGGCCTCCTATCTGGGAATTACCCCTGTCGCCCTAAGCCGAATTCGCCGAAAATTAACCTAGGTTAATGAAAAGCTCCCCTCCTTGCTCTACAGTTGAGGAAAGAAAGGGGAGATTTTTTTGAAGCGATCCGGGCATACCATTCTCATTACCGGCGGGGCCTCAGGCATTGGGCTAGCTTTAGCTGAGCAATTCATCCGGCATAATAATCACGTCATCGTTGCCGGCAGGGATGAGCGCAAATTGCTAGAAATGAAAGCAACCTATGCGAGCATCACTACCTATGCTTGTCATATTGAGGTCGAAGAACAGCTAAATGCGCTTGTGGCGCAGCTGTACAATAACCATCCAGAGCTGGACGTTGTTATTAACAATGCCGGAATACAATATAACTATTCCTTATTGGAGGCGCAGCCTGCTTCTAAGCAAATAAAGGAAGAAATCGCGATCAATTTGACCGCACCTATTGTTCTTGCCTCCAAGCTGCTGCCGCTGCTTGCCCGCCAGCATGAAGCCGCAATTGTTAACGTTTCATCTGGTTTAGGCCTCGTTCCGAAAAAATCTGCTCCCGTTTATTGCGCGACGAAGGCGGGGTTGCATCTATTTTCCAAATCCCTCCGCTATCAGCTGGGAAAAACAAAATATCGCCAGATGAGTTAGCTTCGCAATTTATGGATTATTTTCAAAATAACCGCTTGGAGGTGCCGATTGGCAAAGTGAAATGGCTAAAGACTATCCAGCGCTGGTTCCCGTCGCTTGCCGAGCGCATATTGAAAAATAGTTAGCTGCTTTAGCGGCATTACCCCACACGATTTTATTTTTCATTAAAATATTCCTAACTCGCGGGCGCGTGCTACCGCTTCAGTTCGCCGCTTGACCTGCAGCTTGTCGAATATGTTGCGGTTATGGCCTTTGACTGAGCTTAGGGCGAGAAATAGCCGTTCGCTAATCTGACGGTTCGAGAGCCCTTGCTCAATCAACTGCAGCACCTCCAGCTCTCTTCCAGTTAATGGCTCAATAAGCGGCTCAGAGGCGTGTTTCAGCCGTGGCTTCAGCCGGTCTTTGCCTTCTGGACCTTCTGGACCATTTTGGCCTAATGGGCTTGCGTGACTTAGCTTGCCTATTTTCTCCTCGGCTTCACATGCAGCGAGCACCTGATTCCGATAGCTTGAGCCAGCTCCTCGGGCAACGATCTCTCGCAGCAGCTTGCGAATGGGCAGCCCTTCATCGACAAAAACGCGAATGAAGCCGCCGGGCTCAGCAAGCACCAGCGCTTCGGCCAACATAGCTGTGGCTTTGACCTTATCGCCATGTTCATACCAAGCGGCGGCTTGTGCCACACTTGCCTTGAGCCGTTCATACGGCAGCTCCTTCGCTTCCGCGTGCTCCCGCCACAGCTTTAAAATCGCAAGCGCAGCGGCTGGATTCCCTTGCGCTAATTCACACTTTGCCTCGCTGATCGCCAGCTCATTTTTTGCCGCAAGCTGGGCGGCCGCTTCGGTGCTGCCTTGGCGAAGCAGCACTAGCACCTGCACCTCTGCAATGGCCGGCATTTGCAAAGCATGCTGCTGCTGGCGTGCTGCATGGTCCGCCTTTGCCAGCAGTGCAGCCGCACCGCCGACGTCTCCTCTCGCCAGCAGCAGGCGTACAAGAAATACCTCAGCCTCAATGGCACGGTCTGTATGCTCCAGCTGCTGCGTGAGTGGAAGGGCTATTTGGGCATACTGCTCAGCGGCATTCAGCTCATTCCATTGGTAATAAATGCGGGCTAAGCCCAAATAGGCTACGCCTGCTGCGGGCAGCGGCGGCTCTCCCGCCAACTCAAGCGCGTGACGATAAGTCCCTGCCGCCGTATCAAGCAAATTTTCCGCTTCTTGAATGCTTGCAAGGCCAATCGCCGCCATAAACGAAATGATGACATGCCCAATCCGCTCGCTGCTGGCCAACGCTTCAGCATAAGCCCTGCCCGCAGCGCCATATTCTCCCTGAAGCTGATACGCATAGCCGAGCGTCCAGGTCGTAGCTGTGCGAACAGAGTGATTATCCGGATGCAAATAATCGAGCGCACGCCGCGAATGAGCCAAAATCATGTCTGGCTGGTGCTTGCTCACCGCAAGCGTGGCGCGAATCGATGCTGTATGACCGATCCAATCACGGGTGTTCGCATCTTGGCAGGCGTCCGCTTGCAAAAGCTGTTCAGCAGCTAGCAGCTTCTGTTCAACACCGCTTAATTGTCCCGTCATCAGCAGCGCCGAAGCATAGAGCACGAATAGGGAAGGACGTGCCACAAACTCCTTTTCCGGCAGCGAATCCAGCCATTTCAGCGCAGGAGTGACCATCCCTCGAAAAATAAGGGAGACGCCATCTCCCTCCAGCAGTCTGGCAGCACCTTCAATGTCCTGAGCGGCTGCTGCATGGTGAAAGGCTTCCAGCACAAAGCCATTTAGCTCATACCACTTGCTCGCACGCCGATGCGATTCATTTACGCCCTCGCCTACCGCATCCACAGATGAGCTCCCTTGCTGCTTCTGGGCAAGCCGCTGCCGCAGCAAATCGCCAAACAGATGATGATAGCGGTACCAGCGCCGCTCATTATCCAGCGGGACGATAAACAGATTAGCACGCTCCAAATATTCTAAAGTCGTTTGCCCATTTGCTTGGTAATCGCCTTTGGGATTGGTTTCGGATAATAAGCCCCATTCCCCGTTTTCTGGGCGAAGCACAGCATCGCAAAGCGGACCACAAAAACGGTCGAGCATGGAGGTGCCCAATAAAAAATGATGAATGGCTGCAGGCTGCTGCTGCAGCACTTCTTCAACCAAATAATCCAGCACAAACGGGTGGCTGCCCGTAAATGAGTGAATAAAGCTGGACGTATCCGCTTGCCCCTGCATGGAGAGTCCGGCGAGCTGCATTCCTGCAACCCAGCCTTCTGTGCGATTCTCCAGCATGGCTATATGTTCGGTCGTCAGGCTCAGACCCATCACCCGTTCAAAAAATTCGCTTGCCTCGGGCAGCGTAAAGCGCAAATCAGCAGCGCGCACCTCGGTTAGCTGGTCCCGCACACGCAGGCGGGCCACAGGCAAGTGATGAAGCTCACGGGTGACAATTACAAGATGCATGGGTGGCGGCAAGTGTTCAAGAAGAAGAGTGATAGCTTGATAAATCGACTTATTTTCTAATTTATGAAAATCATCAAGTACAACCAGGAATGGGTGAGTAATCGAGGCGATTTCGCTCAGCAGCGCCTTGACCAACGTTTCAATGGGCAGCGGCTGGGGAGCTTGGAGCAGCTTTAGCAGGCCAACGCCAAAATTCGGCGCGACCGTCATCAAAGCAGCGTGCAAATAAAGCATAAAAGTGAGCGGATCGTCGTCCCCTTCATCCAGTGAAAGCCAGCACGCGGGCCTTCCGCAGCTTCTGATCCAATCGCTGGCGAGCGTTGTTTTGCCAAAACCGGCAGAGGCCGAGATGACCGTCAGCTTGCGGTGCAAGCCTTCATTCAACCGTTCAATTAGACGGGGGCGCAGCACAGCGTTCGAGCGCGGCACCGGTATATATAGTTTTGTAGACAATATTGGGGTTATCATAGCTCAATTATAATAATCGCATTCCTGCATCGTCAATCCAATAGATGATAGATGTTTGCTGTGCCAAGCCCGTAAGCTGGTCCTGCCGGAACGCAACGCTCCTGTTATATTTTTTTCGAATCAAAACAAAGGGAAAGTCATATTTCACCTATTTATGCAGGTTTGCTACGATTGCAGCAAGATGTAAAGGAGGCTTAACAATGAACTATCGAAAATTAGGATCCAGCGGCCTAGTCGTAAGTGAATTGGCTTTAGGGAACTGGATTACTCATGGGGCACAAGTAGATAATGAGACGGCTAGCGCCTGTGTTCATGCTGCATGGGATGCGGGGATTACGACGTTCGACACAGCGGATGTTTATTCGGAGACGAGGGCAGAAGCGGTGCTCGGACAAGCTCTGAAAGGCATTCGCCGAGAAAGCATCGAGCTGTGCACCAAAGTGTATCATCCAACAGGAACGGGCCCTAACGACAGAGGTCTGTCTCGTAAACATATAATGGAGGCTTGCCATGCTTCTCTAAACCGCTTGCAGACGGATTACATCGATGTCTATTATGCCCATCGCTTTGATCCGGAAGTATCGCTCGAAGAAACCTTTCTTGCTTTTTCGGACTTGGTGCGCCAAGGCAAAGTGTTATATGTAGGCGTCAGCGAGTGGACAGCCGAGCAGATTAGCAAAGGTGCTGCACTTGCCAGGGAGCTGCGTGTTCCATTGGTGGCCAGCCAGCCCCAATATTCCATGTTATGGCGCGTGATTGAAGCGGAGGTCGTTCAAGCCAGCGAGCGGGAAGGCATCGGACAGGTCGTCTGGTCCCCTCTTGCCCAAGGCATTCTTACGGGGAAATATTCGCTGGGTAAGCCATTTCCGCAAGGGTCGCGTGCAGCGACGTCGGCGGGTGCTCCCTTTTTCGAGAAATTAGCAGGCCAATGGCTGCGCACTGAAGTTTTGCAGGCGGTATCCAAGCTCTCCACTACTGCAAAAGAAGCCGGACTGACATTGCCACAGCTTGCCATCGCTTGGGTGCTGCAAAATCCACAAGTATCGGCCGCAATTATTGGAGCTTCGAATCCTGGGCAAATTCAAGAAAACGTCAAAGCCGCAGGCATTCGACTTGCTCCTGATTTGCTCAAGCAAATCGATGTGATACTAGAGGGGCTAATTGAGCGCGACCCTTCAAAAACCGGTTGAACTTGTTCTGGTTACTGGCTATATAAGTTGAACTAGGAAAGCTCATTTTAATCATATTTGGCCATCAGCTCAGATAAGGTTCTTTTTATACAATCCAACAGCTCTGGCGAATTTTTAATCGTCACAACATGTCCCAAGCTGATGAAAAACTTTGCAAAAAACAGCAGGTCACCTCTCGGGATACTGCCCTCGAGCCAGCCGGTTCCATCGCTTCGAATATGAAGCTTGGGTTCCGGCCAAGGCTCTCCCTCGCACATCTGCACCCCCTCTTTCGTAAGTTCGGCATAAAGTGCCACAGCATCCTGCTCTATTACGCCCTTCGCTTGTCTATTTTCAAGGTGAACATGCCTAAAATCCCGCGGTTCTGCTGTTGAAGCAGCCACAGCAACCATTCGGTCACAGCGAAACAAACGGAAGTCATCGCTCTGGAAGCAATAGGCGAGGCAGTACCATAAACCGTTCCTTGTATAGATGCCAATCGGCTGTACCTCGCGGCTTGTTCGTTTTTCCGAGGACTCGTAATCAATGAGCAGCACTTGCTGCTGGATAGCTGCATCCAGCAGAATCGATAAATACGGGGATTGGGCCTGCCTCGCAGGAGATACAAAATCAACGCGGCTCTTCATTTGATCAATGCGGTCCCGGGTATCCTGCGCCATATAATGATAAAATTTTCGCAATGCCGAAGAAGCATCAGCTTCAAATGGAAGCGATGAATAGTGGCGAAGGGCATGAATGGAGAAAAAGATAGCGACGGCTTCCTCCTCGGAGAAGGCAATCGGCGGCAAAATTCTTTCCTTCAGCACACGGTAGCCGCCATGAGGCCCCACCTCCGAATATAACGGCACCCCTAATTCGCTCAATTCCTGCAAATCTCTTAATATCGTTCTTTGCGAGACGCCAAACTCTTGAGCAAGCTCCTTTACGGTAAACTTGCGTTTGTGATTGACAGCCATCATTAATTCCATAAGTCTTTTGGATTTAGACATCCTAACACTCCGATTATTTAATTATGACAATAGTTGTCACTATTATCTGTTATCGTTGATATGAAATCAAGTGGACTGCTATCCAAAAGAATACGAGGAGGATATAGCATGCAACATTTTCAGGACAAGGATACGGCGGCAAGAAAATATTTCAAATCGGGCAATCATACGCTCTCTTATCTCGACTTTGGCGGAGAGAGCCGCCATATACTGCTCACCTTGCATGGGCATATGAATGATGCTAGAACCTATTCGGAGCTGGCGTCCAAATGCACGGATTGGCGAGTTATTGGTTTAGACCAACGTGGACATGGCTGGAGTGAGCATCCTCAGGATAAGGATTATTCAAGGGAAAGCTATTTGGAGGATATTTTGAACCTGATTCGCATAGAGCTAGGCGGACAACCGGTCACCCTATTGGGCCATTCCTTAGGCGGAGTTAACGCTTATCAGTTTGCCGCACGCTACCCCGAGCTTGTCCATGCTGTTATTGTCGAGGACATCGGTGTCGAAATTAACGCCGACTTGTCCTTTGCCGAGACACTTCCCACGCGCTCCTCATCCCTGCAGGAACTGAGAAGATCACTTGAGCTTGCCGGCATTAAGGCAATTGATTACTTCTCAGAAAGTGTGTTTGAGGATGAAAGAGGTTGGGGATTCCGCTGCGATTTAAAAGGAATGCTCATTTCTCAGCAAAACTTAAATGGGGCTTGGTGGGACGACTGGCTAGCCTCCCGTTGTCCTATTTTGCTTATTCATGGCAAAAAAAGCTTCGTATTAAACGCAGACCAAGCCGAACTGATGGTATCTCGAAGACCAAATACAACACTTGAAGTTTTTGAAAAATGTGGCCACGGTGTCCATTCGGATGATCCGCATCGTTTTTATCAAGTAGTCAGCGAGTTCCTAGCCAAAGTGTTCTAAGCTTATGCTCCACTTACATGGATTCCGTTTCTATCGGGGCCACTTCTTCCATTGTCCGATGAAAGGCCGATAAGGCAGCCTTGTTCACGTCGGTTCTCCAAGCGGTATAGAGGGGAACTGGCGGGACACTTTCTTTAAAAGGACGATAGACGACGCCGCTGCGCTGAAAGACAGCTACAGAAGACGGAACGATAGAAACGCCTAAATTCGCAGCCACCAAATTGACGATTGTATACATCTGGGTCGCTTCCTGTACGACGTTTGGATAAATGCCGTGCTTCGCACAAAAGCCTGTAATGAGATCATGAAAAGAGGCGCCGAGCTTTCGCGGAAACAATATAAACGGCTCTGATTCTAAATCATGGATAGAAATTTCCGTAAGCTTCGCTAATGGATGCTCTTCAGGCAATACGGCAACAAGCGACTCGCTTGCTAGCGTACGATAGCTAATATGCTGAGCCGGTTCGATAAAACGCAGAAACCCGATATGAATCGTTCCGTCACGCAGTGCCAACCATTGCTCAGCAGACGTCATTTCGCATAAAGTAAGCTTGATTCTCGGATATTGGTTCCTGAACGCTTTCAAAATATGTACCAAGCTCTCACCTGCCGCTGAATCCACAAAGCCAATGACCAGTTGTCCGATAATGCCTTGGCTGGTTAACTGAGTCGTTTTAATGGATTGCTCCAATTGGGCTAATATCATTTTGGATTCCTCTAAAAAAACGGCTCCCGCTGGCGTAAGCCGAACTTGCCTCTTGTCGCGTTCCAGCAGCTTTACGCCAATTTCCTCTTCCAGCTCCTTCATTTGCTGGCTTAGGGGCGGCTGCGTCATATTCAACTTTTGTGCGGCACGGCTGAAATGAAGCTCCTCCGCCACAGCAATAAAGTATTGCAGCTTACGAATATCCACTGGCTTTCCCTCCCCTGCTCTAACTCATCTATTAACCTATAAGTATAAGGACATTTCTGGCCCAATGCGAATCCCGAAAAAACTGTATCCATACAGTTTGCAGCATTCCACATTGTTCAGGCCGCGATTTCGGTTTATCCTTTAAATAACGGATTAAGGCTCGTGAGCCTATTCCCACCTTTCCAAGCTGCGCTGCGGCTTGAGAAATCTTTTGGAGGCGCGGACAATGAACGAACTGAACGCTTTATTTCGCAAAAAAGTAGGGATTCCAGAAAGCGAGGTTATTCCTTTCGATCGCTTAGCCTACGTGCTTGAGAGATTGGCAAAAACCGTACCTTTTGAAAATTTAAATATAATTAGAAAAAGCAACGCTGTTATAACGAAAGAATATGTCATTCAAAAAATTCTAAAGGATCAAGAAGGCGGGCTTTGCTACGAAATAAATGCGCTGCTTTATCTTTTTTTGATCGAAAATGGATTTGACGCTGTTTTGACGCGCGGGGTTGTCTACAATCATGATACGCAAGCGTATTTCACGCTGGGAAGGACGCATTTAACGACTCTGCTTACTCATGAGGAGCAAACCTATCTTTTAGATTCGGGATTTGGAGGAAATTTGCCGTTAAAGCCTGTTCCTTTAACAGGTGAAACGATCACGTCGAGCAATGGCCAATTTCGCATAAAAAAAGAAGATAGCGAGCATGGAGACTACCTTCTTGAAATGAAGCTGAAGCATAAGGATACCGATTGGAAAGTCGGCTATGCCTTCGATTCTCAAAAGCAGCTGACTGACTTAACGGAATGTAATGCCATCCGCCATATTGTATACGAACATCCAGAATCCCGATTTAATAAGCATCCATTGATCACACAAATAACAGATGATGGAAGCGTAACTTTGACCGATACTTCTTTAACACAATGGAAGGACGGCGTTTTAACAAAAGAGCAGATCGATATGGGGGACTACGAAAGGCTGCTGAAGCAGCATTTTGGAATGTCGAGCAAAGGAAGCGGTTATGGCCCGAGCTTGGAGAAGCGGTGATTGAGGAAAAATGATGGATTGTTCATTTGAAAGGCTCACGATATAATAATAGCATATAGGCCGTGAAGAACACGCCGCTTCCATACATTGAACATCCTGATTGAGTAATTGGGATGGTCTGTATGGAGGCGGCTTTTGTTTTTAATGCGGAGAGTTACAAATAGACAAATCTAATTCAAGCAAAAAGGAGGAAAAACACCATGCCGCGTTTTGAGCAGCAATATCTTGATTGGATGCAGGATAATCTTGAAAATGAAACCAACCCTCGCAGGCTGGAGCTTCTTCATAAAGGGCTCGGTCATGGTACGCAAGAGTTCCTTCGGCACGTGTGGTTTCCCGCTGTCGGTCATTTTAATCACTTGCATCCTGAGTGGGAGGTGCGTGATTTCAGCAATGGCTACCGTTATCTGGATCTTGCCTATATGCCCGGTGGTGCAAAAGGCGGAATAGAAATCCAAGGGTATGGCCCCCATGCTAGAGATCTTGATGTAAGACGCTTCAAGGATTTATGTCGCCGCCATTGCCTGCTGTCACTGGATGGGTGGACGTTTCTTCCCATTGCTTATCCTTCAATCGTAGATGAGCCAAAACAGTGCCAACAGCTCGTTCTAGCTTTTATCGGGAAATTTATTGCCTCCGACGTACCTTCGACATTATCCTGGCTTGAAGCTGAAACCGTTCGGTTTGCTCGCCGCCTTTTGCGTCCAATATCCCCTTTGGAGCTCGCCAGCCATCTTAGGGTAAGTGACCGACAGGCCAGACGTATCTTGCATGAACTAGTTAAGCTTCAAATAATGGACATAGCAAGCGGCCAACTGCGCGCCCGTACTTACAAGCTTCGCTTTTAATTAAAAAATAAGCAGGACGAGGTATCATCCTGAATTTGGCGGACTCAGGAGCCGCTATTTGTTAAAATCAACGGTTTATTAAGGTGCTCGCGGACTCAGGAGCAGTTAATAGCTGCAAATTGCTAGTATTTACTTGATTATTCAGGCAATAACGGCATTCCTGTCCGCATACGCGCCCAAATGAATAAAATCGCAGAAATAGCGGATCTACAGTCCTCGAACCAAATTCAGAGTGATTCATTTTACTGAAGGAGGATTGTTATTCCAAACAACAACCTCTACCTGCACCTTGAGCATATTAGACAGTTGAGCATCGCTGAACCCAACAAGCCGCCTTTGGAAACCAATCTATCCATGTAGGATATTTCTCGAAAAGTAGGCAATGGGTTCTCTGCTGTTTATTCTATCGGTGCACTTCACAAGCAAACATATGATTCAACTTCTTCATCATTAACAATAAGGTAAAAAAACAGCATACAAAAAGCGTCAGTACAGCAGGTATTTCTACTTGTACCAACGCTTTTTCACTATATTGCTGCAGCAACACGCTGCACCCTAGACTCAATCTAATGAATTCCACAGCCTGCGCGCCCGTTCGGCATACAGCAGCGATTCACGCCAGCGATCGCTTAGCTCAGCCGTTGTCCTCTCGCCTGTACCCTCACCTGTGTGGCCGGTCATCGCATAAGGCGGCGGCCCCAGCTCGCAGACGAACGGAAAGCTGTCCCCTGGCTGCGAACGCAGGAGCCATTGTTCCATCCCTTTGCGCCACCAGCGCTCAAAAAGCGGCAGCATCACCTTCGCCTCTTCATGCTCCATGCCGATTTGGATTTGCTCCCCATTCGAGATACGGGCATGAATACTGCTTGTATGCACGAGCAGTTGCTGGAGCAGCTCCTCGGCCTCAGGCCGAACGCTCCGCATTTCGCCAGCCAGCACATAATGGGAAAAATCAATCGTCAGATCCAGCTGCCCCAAATCTCGCACATAGCGGGCAGTCCGAATTAAATCCTGCGTAATCGTTCCCCGATGGGTCTCGACATAAACCGGAATACCCGCTTGACGGGCCAGCTCCTTAATCGCGCCAAGCAAGCTTTCGGCTTCTATTCCCGTTACGAATGGCGTCATGACCTGTGCGTTAATGAAAGAAATGCCGCCAAAGCGCACCGCTTTTTCCAAAAAGCTTTCCATATCCGCTGCGCTTGCAGGATATGCATTAACACTCAGCTCAAGCTGATGCTGCGCCAGCAGCTCCTTCCACTCCCCTACCTGCTCCGGCTCTGGAATAAAACCATTAAGGCCGTCGAATCCGGCGCCTGCAATGCGCCTTATTTTCTCCGCTGTCGTATCAGCTGCAAAATCAGGCACCTGCTCCATGCCCCACCAGGACATCTGGACGCTGAGCTTCCGGTCAATGCGGGTAATTGGCTTCATATTCAATGCCGCACGGCCCCCCGTCAGGATTGTTCTCACGATCGATCATGCTGCCATCCGCACGATACAGCGGGCGGTAAAAATGGCTAATATGCGTCGCAGATTCATTCGCATAATGGCATATAAAGGCGCGCCGGAACCGATCCTTCGTTTTGTTGCGGTACGACCCATGAATAAGATTGCCGTTAAAAAACAATGTATCTCCCCGCTCCATCCTTGCTGGAACCGGCTTATTATCCTTCGGCGGTTTTACAAAATGCCTTGTAAACGACTCCGTCACATCCGCCTCCTCCGGGCAGGACAGCTCATAATCATGCGTCTTCGGCACGACGAGCATGCCGCCATTTTCCTCATCCGCCGCATCAATCGCCGTCCATGCCGCAATACAATTGCCCGGCTCCACCTTCAAATAAAAATTATCCTGATGCAGCGCCTGCCCCCGCGAGCCAGGCGGCTTGTAATAGAACATGCTTTGCGCGGCGATAGGCTCTTCTTCATATAAATCCCTCAATACATCCATCACCGGCTGGTGCAGCATATACTTTTTTGCCGTCTCATTGAAGCGGTGGGGATGCATGACCCGAGGATAACGCTTCAGCGGATCGGTCGCCTCCTCGCTCAGATCAGGCTCAAAATAACCGGGAACGCTTTGCTTGCTAATCCCTTCAAAGGTTGAATCGATTTCGGCAAGCTCCTGCTCGCTGTATAAATTTTTGACGATTACATACCCGTCACGACGGTATTGCTCCAGCTGTTCAGCCGTTAATGTCAGGGCACCAAATGTCATAAGGCCTCGCTCCTTTTTCACATAGCGGCACTGTGGCGTGCCTGATTTTTAAGGTTTAATGGGTGCTGCTTGATAAATCAAGTATAGGGCGAGAGCGCTATATGAAGGAATCAACAATCATACTGAAAACTACATCAATTATGCTATTTTAAAAATAACAGCGTATATGCCCTTTTTTTCCTCCGCTTCATTTGCGCTCTACTAGCTGGTTTTCAGAGCAATAGCCAAGACGACAGCAAAAAGGTAAACTAATTGTATTCTGCAAGGCTGTTTTGGAAAGGATGGAGCCGCCATGAAGCGAAACGATTGGGACAGACGCCAGAGCAAGGACGCTGCCGAGCAGTCCGTTATTTTTGCAGGCCATTTTTCGGAAAACGATCATTATCATACGGTGCGGCCACATGGCAGAAGCGACTGGCTTATGTTTTATACGCTGCAAGGTGAAGGCTTTGCACTGACCGCTGCTTCGCGCCAGCGCTGCTTGCCGGGCGAGCTGACGCTCATTCGGCCAAGCTGCATGCATGAATATGGAACAGCCGCGGGCAAAACGTGGCAGTTTGTGTGGGTTCATTTTCCCGATGTGATAGCTGAAACAGGCCTGCTCCCCGCCACCGATCTGATTTCGTGTCCGATTCGCCAGCCCTCAGCGGGCAAGCGAATTTATCGGGCTTTTCGGCGGATATTGACCGACTCGCTGGCAAGCAGCCTGTATGGCGAATCATTATGCGAAAATGCGCTGCGCGAAATTTTGCTGCTGCTGGCCCAGCAGATGAACAGTACGGCGGATGCCCGTATTGAAGAAGCGATGCATTTGCTCGCCGTTCATATGACTCAGCCGCTTTCTATTGGAGAGCTGGCTCATACGATTGGGCTTTCTCCGTCCAGATTGTCCCATCTATTCAAGGCTTCAACCGGCTATTCGATCATCGATATGCATAACCGGATGCGTGTTCGCCAAGCTGCCCTGCTGCTGGAGCATACGAAGCGGAGCGCTTCTGAAATCGCTTTTGACGTAGGCTACCAAAATTATAATCACTTTGCGGTGCAATTTAGCAAGGTTTATGGCATTTCCCCACGCGCTTACCGCAACTGGAAACAAACGCCTGATCATTTGGCACAACAATAAGTGGAAACCAAACTCTTAGAAATGGTAAAATAGGAACAGGGAAGGAGGTCAACTATGACCACGGAAAACGAAGTAAGCGAAGAGGAACAACAAAGCGAGAACCCACAAGAGCAAGAAGCGAAACAAATTATTTTGGCGGTATATGCTCGCACGCTCCAAATGCTTCAAGCCGAGTTTGAAACCTATCAGGTTGAGGGACAGATTACTAACAATCCCAACTACGGGCCCCTGTTTGCCTACCGCTTGAAAGAAGCGGATACCGATAAGGAATATGCTTGCGGCTTTTTCATTAATGAACTGCTTGAAAAGCATAAGGATGCTGAGAGGGCAAGCCAATGGCTCGCTTCCTTCTATATCGATATGATTGACAGCGGTATCAGCAAGCCGCTTCAGACACCTCCTCAGTCCGAAGACGAAGCCAAGAAGCTGATCGATGAATATATCGTGCCGCATTGCGCGAAGTCGGTTCGGGAAGAATTTAGTCCTGAGCAGGTTTATGTCGATTTGGACATGAATGAGCAAATTGGGCCGGTTATTGAAGCCGGATTCCCATCCATTACGGAAGGCAACAATGTATGTGCGATGCCTTTCGCCTACTTGCTCACGCTTCATTTAATGAATCGCGACCCAGCAGATCCGCTCGTTCAAGGCCTGTACAAAATCCGTGAAGAGAACGGTTTGGAATAACAATTGACAAACGGCTCTGCCGACAATTATACTGTACATAAAAATAGTACAGTTCATCGTTCTCTTTTGGCAGCTTCATGCCGAATGGTGAACGCATTTGATCTGCGAAGAGGAGTGTCACCCTTGTCTAATTCCGAAAGTTCATTCAGCACGGTTATCCGCGAGCGCCGTTCGGTTCGCAAATACGATCCAACTGTTAAAATGACGCAGGAAGAAATTCACGATATTATCGCTGACGCGGTTCTTGCGCCATCCGGAAGCAACCTGCAGCCTTGGCGTTTTCTAGTTATTACGGATCAGGAAACGAAGCAAAAGCTGCTTCCTATTGCTTTCAACCAAGAGCAAATTGTAACTTCTTCTGCGGTCATTGCCGTTATGGCCGATTTGGAGTTTTATAAGCATGCCGAGCGCATCTATGAAAAATCAATTGAAGCTGGCTATATGACTCGTGAAGCTGCCGACAAGCTCAGAACAAATATGACAGGCTTCTATTCTAATGCTCCTGCTGAACGTCTGCTCTCCTCTGTACTCGTTGACGGCGGACTTGTGTCGATGCAGCTGATGCTGGCTGCGCGTGCCAAAGGCTTCGATACCGTACCGATGGCTGGTTACGACGTAGCGAAATTCCGTGAGCTGATGAATGTGCCTGACCAATATACGAATGTCATGCTGATTGCCCTTGGCAAAGCATCAGAGGCTGGTCACCCGACTACCCGTCTGGATGTTAATGACGTTACACATTGGAATCATTTCTAAATCAATTAGCAAAAGACCGTTTTCCACTAGAGCTGCCTAGCGACGCCTCTTATGGAAAATGGTTTTTTTTCAAATCGAGCGATTTCCTAATTCGAAAGGGGCTTAATGGAACATGGAATATACGAAACTAGGACGAACAGGCCTTGAAATATCACGGCTTGCGCTTGGCTGTATGACCTATGGGGCTCCTGATCGCGGGACGCATCCTTGGTCGTTAGGTGAGGATGCGAGCAGAACGTATATTAAGCAGGCGCTTGAGCTGGGCTTTAATTTTTTTGATACAGCAAACGTTTATTCAGATGGGACAAGCGAGGAAATCGTCGGCCGGGCGTTAAAAGATTTCGCGAGCCGCGACGACGTCGTAATCGCAACCAAGGTTCACGGCCGGATGCGCCCCGGCGCTAATGGCGCAGGCCTCTCGCGCAAAGCCATTATGGCGGAGGTTGATCACAGCTTGAGGCGGCTTGGCACCAACTATATCGATTTGTATCAAATCCATCGCTTTGACAATGGTACGCCGATTGAAGAAACGATGGAAGCGCTCCACGATATTGTAAAGGCCGGAAAAGCCCGCTATATCGGCGCGTCCTCCATGTATGCCTGGCAGTTTATGAAAATGCAGCAGGCTGCGGAGCGGAACGGCTGGACCCGCTTCGTCTCGATGCAAAACTATGTCAATCTGCTTTACCGCGAAGAGGAACGGGAAATGCTTCCCCTTTGCAAAGCGGACGGTATCGGTGTCATTCCTTGGAGCCCGCTTGCCCGCGGCCGCCTGACCCGTGATTGGGAGCAAGAGAGCGAACGCTCAAGGACAGATGAGTTCGGCAAAACCTTGTATGTCCAAACCGCAGAAGCCGATCGGAAAATCGTAGATAAAGTAGCTGAAATCGCTGGCAAACGTGAAATCCCTAGAGCGCAGGTCGCGCTTGCCTGGGTGCTGCAAAAAGACTCGATTACCGCTCCAATCGTCGGTGCAACGAAGCCCCATCATTTGACGGATGCTGTAGCTGCCCTGGATGTTAAATTAACAGCTGAGGAAATCGCCGCCTTGGAGGAGCCTTACGTTCCCCATCCCGTTATGGGCGGTCTAAGCTGACGTCAGCTTGGTTATTAGCTGCTCCATACTCTTTATAGCCCCAGTTACCTTCTATGCAAAAATAGCCCAGCAAACGCCGCCTGATGCGGGCAGTATGGCACTTTATCACGCCATATTGCTCCGCATCAGGCGGCATTTCTGAGTTCAGGGGATAATGGCTGTTTAAAATTAGTATCGAAATATCGTCGCCGTAGCTCTCGAACAATTATGCAGCTGTTTGCATTAAGCCAGTGACTCCTTGACGAACTCGGACAATAATTTTTGTTCTTTATTAGAGAGATTCTGGATCATATTAACGAACTCCGACACCAGCTCCGTAATCTCTTTACCCAGCTCCTCTTGAACGGTTTGGATGACCGTACCCAGAACCGTTCCAACAAATACGAGCAGCCCGGAATGGTCATTCGGCGTTTTATTAACAAGCAGTCGAATGACACTCTCCGACTTGCCTCCAAGTTTCTTTAAATAGGCTAGCAGCAGCCCAATAATGTAGCCGCAAAATTCAATATGGGTCGCTTTGTTAGGAATGCCATCCAATATTTTTCTAAGCAGCTCATTGATGTTCATATGATTCTTGCCGCTGAGCAATTGCTTAATCGTACTTGCAGTTGCCTCCCAGTCTCCAGGATTAACTAAGTCAGAACGCTCCTGGTGAAAAAGCTCCGCCGCCTTGACTGTCGGTGCAAACACAACCTGTGACCTTCCTGTTTCTTTTTCATTTACCTCATAGCTGCGCGATACAAAACCCATCTTCTCTATTTCCTTCAGCATGTCATAGGCTGTCCATTTGCTTACGCCTAGGGCTTTTGCTAACGTCTCATAATGTATCGGTAATGAAGTGCTTTGATACAATTCCATGAGCTGGTCTAGAAATTGTAATCGGCGTTTCGTAAGCCCCATAAATCCACCCCTATTTTCAGCCAGCAGCTGGTTGCCTCTTGTCTGTCTACCTTTGGCTGGTTTGCGGCTTAATGTTAACATCCCCTCTCAGTTCCGTCAACAAGCGTTCCAAGGCAACAGCTTGCCGTTATTTGGATCATCCTGTTGTCAGAAACGCCCAGAACGGATAATCGCATAGATCAGCCAAATAAACATAGCCAAGGTAACACCGAAGCCGATTTCTATAATAGGCAGTCCCCAAAACAGCGTTTGGGAGTGGTTTAAGGCTGCACCGACAATTAAGCCAACCATCACTAAACTAAGCGCAAGCAAGACAATACTGAAAGACAGCTGGTTGCTGATCCGATCCATTTTTTTCATGAGCGTGTCGAGCTGAGGTGATTCCACTTCCATCCGTAGTTTTCCCTTCCGTACGACGAGAGAAAGCTGTTTCAAAGTGACCGGAATGTCGCTGATCAGCTTAAAATAATCTGGTGCTTCTTCCAGCAGCCCTCTCCATATCTCCCTTGGGTCCAATTGCTCTACAAATAGTTTTTTTCCGAATGGCTCAGCAATATCAAAAATTTTAATTTCCGGATCGAGCGCAACTGCCACCCCTTCCATCGTTAGCAAGGATTTTCCGAGCAGCGTTAATTCCGATGGAATCCGAATATGATGCCGGTTGGCAACCATAAATAAATCTCCAATAGCTGTTCCAAGGCTTATCTGATTGAGCGGCACCTGATAATACTTCTCCCTCATTTCATCCACATCGGCATATAATTTACTCTGATCCACCTCATCCGGAATAACTCCCATATACGAAATGGCTCGAATGACACCTTTAGAGCTTTGATTGCGCAGGGCGATTACAAGCGAAGCAAAATGCTTTTTTGTACCGGGAGATAGCCGCCCTACCATTCCAAAATCAATCAGGGCCAGTCGGCCGTCAGGAAGTGCCATGACATTGCCAGGATGCGGATCTCCATGGAAGAAGCCATCGACTAGAACCTGATGAAAAATCGCCGTTGCCAGCCGCTCCGCAAGCCGTTTATTGTCTAATCCCATTCGTTTAAGCTGCTGCCGATCCGAAAGCTTCACTCCGTTTACATAGTCTGTCGTCATTACACGCTTCGTACAATATTCCCAATGCACCGAAGGTACAAAAATGTACGGCAGCTTCTTACTATAGGCAATAAATTTCTCTGCACTATGCGCCTCCATTGTATAGTCCATTTCCTGACGGAGCGCTTTGCTCAGTTCCTCAACAATCTCAATTAATCGATAGTGCTGGGCAAATTCAAAAGCACCTTCACCCAATTTAGCCACATCCGCTAATATATTCAAATCTGTTTCAACCAGCTTTTGAATGCCTGGACGCTGAACCTTAACGACAACCTCTGCTCCATCCCGCAGCGTAGCGCGATGAACTTGGCCAATAGAGGCCGCTGCAATCGGTGTAATGGAAAAGTTCAGAAACAAATTTTCAATCGTATCACCAAGCTCCGCTTCAATAATTTGGGTTACTTCCTCATATGGAAATGCAGACACATGGTCCTGCAAACGTTCCAATTCAACCAAAATATTTGCCGGAATTAAATCTGGCCGCGTGCTTGCAATTTGCCCCAGCTTAACAAAGGTTGGACCTAATTCCTCCAGCAATGTCCGAATGCGTTCGCCAACACTTCTAGTTTGTATCTCTTCCTGCTCCGGTTTGCGTATAAACCTCAATCTATCCCTGGCTCCGATACCATCTGATACGTATCCCAGCCCGTTTCGTGCTATCGCAGTAACAATTGTCCGATAACGCTGTAACTGCCTAATCCTTTTTCCATGCTGCAATCGTGTAGCCTCCTGTCAATCCGCGCTTTGCTCTTTCTGCTCAAGTGCATCCAACCGTTTTTCAATTCGCTCGATATCCTCGCGGGTAGCTATTTTCCCTTCACTTAAAATAGCTCTTACTCGTTCCTGCGCCATGGCTTCAATTTGCTCACGCAGCTCTTCTCCTTTTTGAACAAGTGTATGGGTTAAGGTTTTGGATTCTTCTTTACTAACCTGTCCTTTCTGCACCAATTCATCAATCGTTTTTTCCACCTGCTCCTTGCCGGTAACAGCGATCCCCATTGCCAGTGACATAGCTTTGCTTATTGTATCTTTCATCTTCAAACAGCTCCTTTGCTTTTATAGGTTATAAAATACACAAAAAACCAAAAAACTATACAAAAAAATAGGCAACCTGCCGCACAGGCCCAATTGCTTTTGCCACTTATAGTGAAACTATTTGCAGACGAGTTTTTTGGTTTTTTGTGTCTACAGATTACCATTAAAATAATAAATCGTCAAATCAATACCAGCTCCCCATGAAGCCAAGCTAACTGCCTTGCCATGGGCAACTGATACTATGAATGGCCATGCATGTACTAGGTCATGATTCAGTTTCGGGGTATGAGAGATATTATATGTGAGCTCTTAAAAAGTTATAAACAATATCCAGGATTTCTTTTGTCCAAAAACCTCTACCGTGTCCGGCGCCCTTTACTTTATAAAAAGTTACGTCATGTTGTGTTTCCTTTAACGCCTCATAGATCAAAACACTTTGGTTAAAGGGGACCGTATCGTCCTTGTCGCCATGCATAATCAAAAATGGAGGTAACATCTTATCCTTAGAAATATAAATGATAGGATTAGTCAATCGAGCTTTTTCCTTATTTTCCTGGATTGGAGCGCCGATAAGTGTAGATGCAGGCGATTCCGGCGCGTCATGGTCTGTATTGCTGGGATACTTGCTCATCTGCAACATATCAGAAGCACCATAAAAGTTGACCACAGCCTTTACCTCACTGGTCTGGTCTTGATAAAAATCCGTTTCAAATTCCTTTACACCTTCACTGATACCAACCATAGAGGCCAGAAGTCCTCCTGAAGAATCTCCCCATACAGCAACTCTTTCAATATCAACCTTATATTTTTCATGATTTGCTTTCAGATATCGGATAGCCGTCTTTACGTCCTGAATTTGGGCTGGAAATTTCGCTTCAAGAGAGTGCCTGTACTCCACACTGGCAACAACAAAGCCTATTAAGTTCGTTCCGCATCCGGATAAAAAGACATCCGAATACGGGATGATATAACATATAGAAGGACGCGTGGGCTTAAAACATAAGAGATAAGAGCCGCAAATGGTCCGCCGCGCCCTCCGATTCCTCACCGTCCTGTCGCCGCTAATTGCGCACCTACATTTTCACCGTGTTTTCACGGCGATTTAGGCGTCCGGAGCGTCCATTGGTGTTAGCGGAGCCTCGCGTAGTTAGGACGGCTAAGTCCACGGTAAAACTACGGTGAAAAGTATATGGCGTGATTTTGGCGGTGATGGAAGGCGAAAGGTCAGAACTGGGAATTACGTAGTATACAAATAGTGCAAACGATTATGAGGCGCGCCAATAGAGTGACTCCACTTGTGCGCGCTCTACGAACGCCTCCATACCGTCGATTAAGTCACGTCTGCCTGCACGTTTAAGTAGCGGGTAGAGTACAGATACGTGGCGAACGGGAACTCCGGAGACATTAAGCGGTTCTAACGATCCCCTCGCGTAATAAATGCGCAGCGAGTCCGTATGTGTGCGATATTTCTCGATCGTATTGCAACGCTTGTCACGTATTGTTTCGCGACTTAGCTTCGCATCAACCCATACTCGTCCGTTAACTACGAAGTCCGGCAAGCATCCGTTAAGGCGAAAGTCTTCGTTTACGGCTTCGCGTCCATATATAGCTACCAGGACTGCGAATAGCTTCCGCTCGAAGTTGAGTCCCATTCGTGCAGCTTTACCGCTATGTCCCCGGCTAACGAATCGGTCGTACGGCGTTTTGTACGCGGATAATAGCTGCTTGAATGTTCCGTACTTCCTTATAATGTGGTAACGTAAATGCGGGAATTGCTGCGCTAATCCTTCAGCGGAAATTCCATCGAACGGAAAGCGATCGCGATACATCTCATCAATTGCATCAGTCCATAGTGCATCTACAACCGATCTACTAATTCGGGCGAATTCCGTTTCAGATAAAGCGTACAAATCGCGTATAAACGCCGCCTGATGTTTATTTGTTACGACGTTGTAGTTATCCGTAATTTCATAGCATCGCGCTAACTCTAATTCCGTAGGAACGCCGTTAGGAGCGTAAATTCCATATTCAACAAGCCCTTGTCGATAGCTTCCGAATGTACGTACGAACCTTTTCCGGATAGCATCGTATTTCAACTCCGTATAATGCTGCCGAATTTTCGTAACGTCTATATCCGCGTCGATCATTTCATCGATTAACTGGAATAGCGCCTCTTTCTGCGTATTAGGCATACCGCAGCTACCTCCTTCGTTATTTCGTCTTATACCTACGTAGTCGTTCGCCGATTCACTTTCGCACACTTTCCGTAAAATAAAAAAAAATAAGCGGCCACTCCCCGTAAGGAATGACCGCTGTTTTGTATTTGTTATTGGAGCGAATAGTCGATCGTTGTCGTTGCTTTGAGCGCTACCCCGTCCGCAATAGAGAGGCGCAGACCACTTACGTCTTTCGGAGTTTCAAACACTACCGCGCGCTTACGTGTGAGGCCTGGATTTACCGTTTCGTATACGAGGTCTTCCGTTTCGCCTTTACGTATGTAGAAGACGCCGTCATACGTCCCGTAGGTCTTACCGTCAGCATCCGATAGTTGGAACATACTTGCGCTAATGTCGCGCGGGTCGCTGTCGTTGTTAGTAATTGATACAGTTATAATAACGAACTGATCCTCCGTTGATTCTCCGCCAAATTCAGACGCCGTCTTCAGACCGCTAACCGTTACGTCGAATTTACCTACCGTTGCTTTTTCGCCGACACTCGGCAGCTTAGGCGTAGGAGCTGGCGTGCTAGATGCGGTCGCTTCACTCGGTGACGCGAACATTATAGACTGCGAGCTAGGGCTGGGACTTTCGGGCGTATGCCGTTGCTGGTAGACCGGTGCGGTTGATTTAGAAACAACCTCCGGCTTACTACCTTCGTTTAAATTTCCGTAAGATATCACAAATACAAACATACAAACAAATACGATAAACCCTTTTTGCCAGCGCGTGTATTTCGGTATGATTTTTGGAAAGATGAATGCGACTGCAAAAATAACACCTACAATAATTGATGCGAAAAATAACGCTCCAAGCATAATAGTCCCCCTGCGATTTCCTTTTTAGGTAATACGTATATTATCGAAGAAGGACGTAGCTTTTCCAATTAAAACATTTTCTCGATCGGACTGAATTTACGGTGTTTATCATGCACCTCACGGCTGAATAAATTAACATAGGTACGTACTTGATCAAGGGTAGCATGTCCCAACACAGTTTGAAGCGCAAACACGTCTGCTCCGTTCTGTACGCTCATCTTCGCAAAAGTGTGACGGAATTGTGTGTGGGCTACATCGAACGTCTGTAAGGCCCGCTCTGCGTCCGTAGAATGCGACTTGTTCCTGCACCTGCCGCCTTGTTACCGGAGTGTTGTCTATTGTAACAAAGAGTGAATCATGCTCAAGTTGGCCTCGTAGCGCTACGTACTTCGAAAGTTGTTTCTTCATCAGCGCTTGAATAGGTACAAGCCGCTACTTGTTATTTTTACCGTTTACTAGTATGGTGCCGTCTTTCCAGCGGATATCACTCAACACTAAGTCCTCTAATTCCCTTAAGCGTATCCCCGTCTCCAAAAACAACATCATCACCGTAAGGTCGCGTACACCGACGAAGGTCTTCTGGTCTGGCTGCGCAAAGAGACGGTGTATTTGTTCGATTGAAAACGTCTTAATAATTGTATTCTTTTGATTCAGCAACTTTACGCGGGCCATCGGCGAACGTAGCAGATAGCTTTCTTTCACAAGGAAATTAAAAAGGGTCCGAATAGCTCTCAGCACACAGTTAATCGACGTCGCTTTCTGCTCTTCGTCAAGGAGGTATAGGATTACGTTCGTTTTAATTATCTCCTCCGTAACCTTATTCGGATCGGTAGACACTTTTTGTTCGTCGAGTATCCGTTTAAATTTGCCGAGTTCCTGGCGGTAAAACCCGATTGTATGCTTACTGATATTACGTATCTTCCCGTCGCGTAAAAATAAATCGACGGCGCTGTCCCAGTCGTCCACCGCGTATATAGGCGCATGATTCGGCAGCAAGTCCGTTTGATCTAACGCGTTCTTTCGTCTAGCCATTTCGTAATTCCTCCGTCGCGATATTCGTCGAGGGATACGCTGGAGTCTACGATAAATACGATTAAAGTCGTGTGCGTTGCGTCATATCACCGCGCTTTATTATCGCGCATTACTAAACGCAAAAACGCCGACTGCACATGCGCGCAATCAGCGTTTAAATCACCGTAAAACCTTCGTTTCTTATATGCCGGCGAGAGGACTCGAACCTCCACGGTTTCCCTCACGATTTTGAGTCGCGCGCGTCTGCCATTCCGCCACGCCGGCGTTTTAAAGAATAATGGCGTGCCCTAAGAGATTCGAACTCCTGGCCTTTTGATTCGTAGTCAAACGCTCTATCCAGCTGAGCTAAGGGCACACACTATGAAATTGTGGAGGCGCCACCCAGACTCGAACTGGGGGTAGAGCTTTTGCAGAGCTCTGCCTTACCACTTGGCTATGGCGCCATAAAGATGGAGCGGACGACGAGATTCGAACTCGCGACCCTCGCCTTGGCAAGGCGATGCTCTACCACTGAGCCACGTCCGCAAAAGAATGGCTGGGGATTCAGGGATCGAACCTGAGAATGACGGAGTCAAAGTCCGTTGCCTTACCGCTTGGCTAATCCCCAACAATTAAGTATTTTTTAGTTTGAACAATAATGGGGCGGACGAGGGGAATTGAACCCCCGAATGTCGGATCCACAAACCGATGCGTTAACCACTTCGCCACGACCGCCATATTATATTGTTCAGTTTTGATTGGCAGGGGCAGCAGGAATTGAACCCACACCAACGGTTTTGGAGACCGTTGTTCTACCCTTAAACTATGCCCCTAAGGTAAACTGGTGGAGGATGATGGATTCGAACCACCGAACCCGAAGGAACAGATTTACAGTCTGCCGCGTTTAGCCACTTCGCTAATCCTCCATGAATGGTGCCGTCGAGAGGACTTGAACCCCCAACCTACTGATTACAAGTCAGTTGCTCTACCAATTGAGCTACAACGGCATGGTACAAACTTTTGTTTACCAATCATCTTAATGGTGGCTCGGGACGGAATCGAACCGCCGACACGAGGATTTTCAGTCCTCTGCTCTACCGACTGAGCTACCGAGCCAGATGTTTTAAATGGCGGAGCTGACGAGATTCGAACTCGCGGTCTCCTGCGTGACAGGCAGGCATGTTAGGCCTCTACACCACAGCTCCACATCATATTCTCGGATCATTCCGAAGGTAAAGTTTGGTTGCGGGGGCAGGATTTGAACCTGCGGCCTTCGGGTTATGAGCCCGACGAGCTACCGGGCTGCTCCACCCCGCGTCATCGTAAAAGCAATATGGTGGAGGCTGAGGGGATCGAACCCCCGACCCTCTGCTTGTAAGGCAGATGCTCTCCCAGCTGAGCTAAGCCTCCGTGTTGATTAAGCGACTTTTATATCTTACCACTTTTTCGAGCATTTTGCAAGTGTTTTTTTAAAGTTTTTTTGGTGACCCGTAGGGGACTCGAACCCCTGTTACCTCCGTGAAAGGGAGGTGTCTTAACCACTTGACCAACGGGCCATGTTAAAATTCTACCAACATACTTTAAGTAAATATGGCAGAGAGGAAGGGATTCGAACCCTCGAGACCCGGTTAGAGCCTACACGATTTCCAATCGTGCTCCTTCGACCACTCGGACACCTCTCTATAATGGCTCCCCGAACAGGACTCGAACCTGTGACAACTCGATTAACAGTCGAGTGCTCTACCAACTGAGCTATCAGGGAATATAAAACGTTACTTACAAGGTATTGCTACCCTGAAAACTGGATGCGAAAGACAAAGTCTGAAACTTTAGCGTGTTGTTAGGATAAGCCCTCGACCGATTAGTATTCGTCAGCTGCACGCATTGCTGCGCTTCCACCCCGAACCTATCAACCTCGTCGTCTTCAAGGGGTCTTACTAAATTGGGAAAT